>NZ_JBFAPO010000019.1:0-188301 GCF_040676755.1 Dactylosporangium sp. NPDC049525
TCGCCCTTGTTGGCCCCACCCCCCCCCCGGTCGGCCCCCCCCCGGGGGCCGCCTCCCCGGCGCACCGGGGGGCCGCCCCCCCCCCCCCACCCCGGGGGGGGGGGTCGGCCGGCCGGCCGCTACGACAGGCGGGCGATGACCAGCTCGCGGACGGTCTTCGCGTCGGCCTTGCCGCCGGTCGACTTCATGACCGCGCCGACCAGCGCGCCGGCGGCGGCGACCTTGCCCTCGCGGATCTTCGCGGCGATGTCGGGGTTGGCCGCGATCGCCTCGTCGACCGCCTTCGTCAGCGCACCCTCGTCGGAGACGACCTCCAGGCCGCGTGCCGCGACGACGTCCGCCGGCGTACCCTCCCCGGCGATGACGCCCTCGAGCACGACCCGGGCCAGCTTGTCGTTGATCTTGCCCGCGTCGACGAGCTGCTGCAGCTGCGCGACCGCCTCGGGACTCACGCCGAGCGCGTCGAGCTCGGTGTCGGTCTCGTTCGCGTGCCGGGCCAGCTCCCCCAGCCACCACTTGCGCGCGGCCGCGGCGGTGGTGCCGGCCGCGACCGTCGCCTCGATCAGCTCCCACGCGCCGGCGTTGAGCACGGACTGCATGTCGAGGTCGGAGAAGCCCCAGTCGGCCTGCTGGCGCTGCCGGCGGATCCGCGGCAGCTCGGGCAGCGCCGCCTTGAGCTCGGCGACCCACTCCGCCGCCGGGGCGAGCGGCACGAGGTCCGGCTCCGGGAAGTAGCGGTAGTCGGTCGCCGTCTCCTTGCTGCGGCCCGACGTGGTGTCACCGGTCGTCTCGTGGAAGTGCCGGGTCTCCTGGGTGATCGTGCCGCCGCTCTCCAGTACCCCGGCCTGCCTGATGATCTCGGAGCGGACGGCCCGCTCGACGCTGCGCAGCGAGTTGACGTTCTTCGTCTCGGTCCGCGTGCCCCACTCGGCGCCGGGCCGGTTCAGCGACGTGTTGACGTCGCAGCGCATCGAGCCCTGCTCCATCCGCACGTCGGAGACGCCGAGCGTACGGATGACGTCGCGCAGCTCCGTCACGTAGGCCTTCGCGATCTGCGGCGCCCGGGCACCCGTGCCGGGCACGGGCTTGGTCACGATCTCGACGAGGGGGATGCCGGCCCGGTTGTAGTCCACGAGGGACTCGGTGGCGCCGTGGATCCGGCCGGTGGAGCCGCCGACGTGCAGCGACTTGCCGGTGTCCTCCTCCAGGTGGACCCGCTCGATGCCGATGCGGACCAGCTCGCCGTCCACGTCGACGTCGAGGTACCCGTCGACGCACAGCGGCTCGTCGTACTGGCTGATCTGGAAGTTCTTCGGCATGTCCGGGTAGAAGTAGTTCTTGCGCGCGAAGCGGCCCCACGGCGCGATCGAGCAGTTGAGCGCGAGCCCGATGCGGATCGTCGCCTCGATCGCGGCGCGGTTCGCGACCGGCAGCGCGCCGGGCAGGCCGAGGCAGACCGGGCAGACCTGGGTGTTGGGCTCGGCGCCGAAGTCGGTCGGGCAGCCGCAGAACATCTTCGTGTTGGTGCCGAGCTCGACGTGCGTCTCCAGGCCGATGACCGGCTCGAAGCGGGCCATCGCCTCGTCATACGACAGCTGGGTCACGGTGCTCATGTAACGCCTACTTTCAGCCTCTGGTGTATCCACGCGCGGCATTGGGTATCAACTGCTCACCTGGAGAGGAGAACGCCATGCCGGTGCAGTTTCGGAAGAGCAAGAAGTTCGGCCCGTTCATTTTCCACTTCACCCAGGAGGGCTTCTCTTCCTGGAGCTTCAAGTTGGGCCCGTGGTCCTGGAACTCGCGGAGCAAGAAGAACCGCGTCGACCTTCCCGGCCCGTTCTCGTGGCGCCAGGGTGGCCGTGGCTGACCTGCGTTGACGAGGGGCGGTTCGTGCGGGAACCGCCCCATCAACGTGCCTAGAGCGCGGGCGGGGTCAGCGGCGGCAGCGCCGACTCGAGGGCGGCGGCGACCCGGTACATCCGGTCGTCGGCCATCGTCGGCGCCATGATCTGCAGCCCGACCGGCAGCCCCTCGGACAGTCCGGCCGGCACCGAGATCGCGGGCCCGCCGTAGAGGTTCGACGGGATCGTGTACAGGTCCGCGAGATACATCTGGTAGGGATCCGACGTGCGCGACCCGAGCGGGAACGCCACGAACGGTGTGGTCGGCGCGACCAGCACGTCCGCTTTTTGGAATGCCTGCTCGAAGTCCCTGGTGATCAGGGTCCGCACCTTCTGGGCCTGCCCGTAGTAGGCGTCGTAGTAGCCCGCGGACAGCGCGTAGGTGCCCAGGATGATCCGGCGCTTGACCTCCGGCCCGAATCCTTCCTCCCGGGTCAGCTGCATGACCTCTTCCAGGGAGTGCTTGCCGTCGTCGCCGCTGCGCAGCCCGAACCGGACCCCGTCGAAGCGGGCCAGGTTGGACGAGCACTCACTCGGCGCGATCAGGTAGTAGGCCGGCAGCGCGAACTTGAAGCTCGGGCACGACACCTCGACGACCTCGGCACCCAGCTTGACCAGCGCGTCGACCGACTCACGGTAGGCGGCGGCGACGCCGGGCTCGGCGCCGTCACCGGCGAACTCCTTGACCAGGCCGAGCCGGACCCCGCTGAGGTCACCGGTCGCACCGAGCCGGGCTGCGGCGACGACGTCGGGCACCGGCTGCGGGATCGACGTCGAGTCCCGCGGGTCGTGCCCGCCGATGATCGCGTGCAGCAGCGCCGCGTCCTCGACGGTGCGGGCGCAGGGCCCCGGAGTGTCCAGCGAGGAGGAGAACGCGATCAGCCCGTAGCGCGACGTGCCGCCGTAGGTCGGCTTCGCGCCGACGGTGCCGGTGACCGCGGCCGGCTGGCGGATCGAGCCGCCGGTGTCGGTGCCGATGGCCAGGGGCGCCTCGTAGGCGGCGACGGCAGCGGCCGAGCCGCCGCCGGACCCGCCGGGGATGCGGCCCGTGTCCCACGGGTTGAACGTGGGGCCGTAGGCGGAGTATTCGGTGGAGGAGCCCATCGCGAACTCGTCCATGTTGGTCTTGCCGAGCATGACCAGCCCGGCCTCCCGCAGGCGGGTGGTGATCGTCGCGTCATACGGCGGCCGCCAGCCCTCCAGGATCTTCGACCCGGCGGTGGTCGGCACGCCCTTGGTGGTGATCACGTCCTTGACCGCGATCGGCACCCCGGCGAGCGGACCGACCGCGTCACCCTTGGCGCGGGCGTCGTCGACGGCACGGGCCGCGGCCAGGGCGCCCTCCCGGTCGACGTGCAGGAACGCGTGGACCTTGCCCTCGACCGCGTCGATGCGGTCCAGGTGGGCGGTGGCGATCTCGACCGCGGACACGTCCTTGGCGGCGAGTCGGCGACCGAGCTCGGCCGCCGTCAGCTTCGTCACGTCAGTCATGCTCAGGCCTCCTCGTCCAGGATCCGCGGGACGCGGAAGCGGTTGTCCTCGGCGTCGGGCGCACCCGAAAGCGCCTCGTCGCGCGTCAGCCCCGGCACGACGACGTCGTCGCGGAACACGTTGGTCAGCGGGACGGAGTGCGACGTCGGCGGCACGTCAACCGCGGCGACCTCGCCCACCTGGGCAACGGCCTGCAGGATCACGTCGAGCTGCCCGGCGAAGGTGTCGAGCTCGTCATCGGTGACTGCAAGCCGCGCGAGGCGCGCGAGATGCGCCACCTCTTCGCGGGAAATGGTGGCCATGGGCGCAATGCTCCTTCAACAGTCGGCTCGACGCAGTCTATTTCGTCCGCGTCAGTTGCTGTGCGCGACGGTCGACCGTCGGTGCCGGGTCAGCCAGTCGAGGAGGCGCTCCGGCGGCATCGGCCGGGCGAAGTACCAGCCCTGGGCCAGGTCGCAGCCCGCCTCGACGAGCATCCGCCAGGTGCGTTCGTCCTCGACGCCCTCGGCCACGATCCGCAGCCCGAGCGCCCGTGCCAGGTCGATCATCGACCGCACGATCGCGGCGTCGTCGGGGTCGGTGGCCACCCCCAGCACGAACGAGCGGTCGATCTTCACCTCTTTGAGCGGCAGCCGGCGCAGGTGCAGCATCGAGGAGTACCCGGTGCCGAAGTCGTCCAGCGCGATCGCGATCCCGAGCCGCTCCAGCCTGGCCAGGGTGGCGAGCACCCGCCGCGGGTCGGCCATCAGCGCACTCTCCGTGATCTCCAGCTCCAGCCGCTCCGGTTCGATCCCCGTCTGCCGCAGCTTCGCCGCGATCCGGTCGGCGATCTCGCCAGTGTGCAGGTCCCGGACGCTCACGTTGACCGCCACCCGCACCCGCCCGGCGGCCTCGCCCCACGCGGCGAGCTGATCGATCACGTCGTCGATGATCCGGAACGTCAGCAGCCGCATCACCGAGCTGTGCTCGGCGACCTTGATGAGCTCCTCCGGGTCGACCAGCCCCCGCTCCGGATGCTGCCACCGCAGCAGCGCCTCCAACCCCACCACCTCGCCGGTAGCCAGCTCGACCTGCGGCTGGTAGTACAGCGCGATGCCGTGATCATCCGGGCTCTCGAGCCCTTTGCGCAGGTCGGCGAGGAGGCTCAGGCGCTCCGGGGAGTTGTGGTCCGCCTCGGGCGCGTACACCGCGAGATTGTCGCCGCGGCCCTTCGCGTCGTACATGGCCACGTCGGCATGCTGCATGAGCTCCTCGAAGTCGGTGCCGTGCTCCGGGTACACCGCGACGCCCACCGACCCACCGACGTCGATCGGCAACCCGTCCAGCAGCACCGGCTCCCGCAACACGTCCATGATCTTCTCTGCGTGCACCCTGGCGTCGGCGACGTCCCGCAGGTGCGGCACGACGATCGCGAACTCGTCGCCGCCCAGCCGCCCGACCTCAGCGTCGGCCCGCTCCTTCAGCCGCCGCGACACCTCGACCAGCAGCCGGTCGCCGACCCTGTGCCCGAGCGAGTCGTTGACCTGCTTGAACCCGTCCAGGTCCAGCAGCAGCAGCGCCAGGCGCCGGGCGGCCTCCTGGTTCGCCGCCCGCTCCGCGTGCTCCTGCAGCCGGTCGGCGACGGCCCGCTCCAGCCCCTTACGGTTGGCCAGCCCCGTCAGCGGGTCCTGCCGCGCTTCGAGGGCCCGCTGCGCCGAGAGGGCGGTCATCCGGCGCACCGCGTACAACGTCACCAGCGCCAACGGGATCAGCAGGACGTCGACCCCGGCGGCCGCGACCAGCCCCGGCGCCGACAGCAGCAGCGCGCCGGTGGCCAGCGCGTCCAGCCGGACCGCCCGCACGAACCGCGCCCGCCACCCCTTCCCGAACCGCAGCCACACCGCGGTCGAGACCAGCAGGTTGTTGGCCACGAACCACGCCACCGCCGCCACCACGATCCAGCCCACATGATGGGACCTTCGTACGATCAGGTCGGCCACCGCGAACGACACGAAGTACTGCGCGGCGTTGAACGCGGCCCGCCACACCGTGTGCCGCAACCAGCCCGCGGTGATCGCCACCGCCGCCAGCTGCACCAGCACCGCCGGCGCAAACCCGAACTCCAGCAGGATCGCGAACGTGAAGCAGACCGAAGGGAACGTGAGCAGCACGTCGTCCCGGCCCACCTGCACGAACGGCTTGGTGTCGGCGACCACGGCGCAGCCCGCGAGGACCCAGAACGCCGCCGGCAGGCTGTGCGGAAACCCTCCGGGCAGGTGTACGGCCAGCAGCACCCCGCCCGCTCCGACCACCATCGCCACGTACGCGAAGAATCGATGAGCATGCCGAGGCGGCGCGATGTTGCGCAGCGCGCTCTGCTCCATCCACTCCCCCGCTTCGGGTGCCGCCGACCACTCCGTCGTAACGCTCTGCGAGCCTGCACCCTGAACCGGTGCCGAAACCGGAAAGGATGCTGAATCGATGCACAAAACGCCCGTCATTCGTCCGACCGGGCGACCTGCAATAGTCCACCGGTCGCAATAATCACTACTGAGTAGCGATTCCCGGACGTTCCGTCACGCCTTTTCGGTCACCTTCCGCAACCTATTCCTGACGGAAAGCTCTGTTCTGCCGCCGCCCGGGCCTGAAGCCCGCGACATTGACCGCTGCCGACACGGACGCCCGCGCGATCAGGCAGCACTGGCCGTAGTCGATTGACGACCGCGGCGCCACGCAGGGGCGTGCCCGTTCGGCGCCGAACGAGCGGTCGCCCAGGCGATCGCACGCTATGCCGCCGTGTTCGAATCCGCGGACTGGTCGCCTCGATCGACTCTGCCGCCAGACAGCCCAGGGGCCTGCCGGCCCTGTGTCCCGGCACCGGGACGATCCGGCGGCCGAGCGCCCAGAATCCGCAGCTGGACACCATGACGAACAGGTGGCCAAACAGCGCAACAACGCCGCCGGGGTCCTGTTCAGGTGGTCCGTCGCTGCTCTAATCCCGGATCCCATGCTTGATCACGAAGGGGTCGAAGGCGTCCCGTGGTCGTTCTGACGCCCAGCACGCAACTCCGATCTGTGACGACGTTGCGTGCGATCCCCACGCGGCGACCCACACACGCCGGCGACGACGGGCGACGGGCGAAGGCGGCGGACGACGACAGGCAGCAGCAACGGCGGCGGACGACGGCAGGCGGACGACGGCAGGCGGACGGACGGCGGACGGACGGCGGACGGCGGCGGGCGGCGGGCGGCGGGCGACGGGCGACGGGCGACGGGCGACGGGCGACGGGCGACGGGCGACGGGCGACGGCGGGCGACGGGCGACGGGCGACGGGCGACGGCGGACGACGGCGGGCGACGGGCGGCGGGCGACGGGCGGCGGGCGACGGGCGACGGGCGACGGGCGACGGGCGACGGCGGACGACGACGACGGGCAGCAGCAACGGCGACGACGGACGGCGGGCGGCCAGCAGCGGACTGGCGACGACGGGCGCCGGGCGGGGGCGCCGGACGACGACGGCGGGCAGCAGCAACGGCGGCGTGCGGGCAACGGCGGCGGGCTGACGGCAGGCGGACGGCTGGCGGCGACGGCGGACAGGCAGCGGACAGCGGACGACGGCAAGCAGGCGGGCGGCGGCGGACTGACGGCGGCAGCGGACAGGCGACGACGGGCAGCGGCAGCGGGCAACGGGCAACGGATCACGGCAGTGGGTAGCAGGCGGCCGGCAGCGGTAGCGGCTCCTGCGGCCGTGATCGAACAGCGGTCCGGTCGTGGTGGTGACCGGACCGCTGTTCGACAGTTCATGCGATTCCGCAGCCGGGCGGCGAGTGAGGGTGAGACGCCTGCACGCTGGTCCGTCGAACGTCGACCTTGCCACCGTCCGGCTCGGCGCGGAGGCGGAAGCGCCTGCACGGTCGCCGAGCAGGCAACCCGGCAAGGCGCCTCGGCAACCAGACAGCGCTGCCGGTCGCGAGGCGGTGAAAAAGGCTACGCGGGTGGGTCTGGCAGGGGGGCGGAGGGCTCGGCGGCGGGAACGGGGTCGAGGGCGACAGTGACGGGCTCGTCGGTGGGCTGGGCGACGGCGCGGGCCGCGTCCGGGCCGGCGGTGAGGAGGACCTCGAAGGCGGACTCGTCGAGGATCGGGACCTTCAGCGTGGCGGCCTTGTCGGCCTTGGAGCCCGGGGACTCGCCGACCACGACGAAGTGGGTCTTCTTCGACACGGAGCCGGAGACCTTGCCGCCGCGGGAGGTGACGGCCTCGGTGGCCTGGTCGCGGGAGAAGCGCTCGAGGGAGCCGGTGACCACGACCGTGATGCCGTCGAGGGGGCGGGGGCCGGAGGTGATCTGGTCCTCGACCATGCGGACGCCGGCGGCGGCCCAGCGCTCGACGATGTCGCGGTGCCAGTCGACGGTGAACCAGTCGTGCACGGCGCGGGCGATGGTGGGGCCGACGCCCTCGACGGCGGCGAGTTCCTCGGGGGTGGCCTTGGCGATGGTGTCCATCGAGCCGATGGAGTTGCCCATGGCCTGGGCGGCGGTCGGGCCGACGTGGCGGATGGAAAGGGCGACGATGATCCGCCAGAGGGGGCGCTGCTTGACCTCCTGGAGGTTGGCGAGCAGCTGGTGGGCGGTGCTGCTGAGCGAGCCGTCCTTGTTGACGAAGAAGGGGGCCTTGGCGAGCTTGTCGGCGTCGATGTCGAACAGCTCGGCCTCGTTGGTGATGACGGACTCGAGCAGGGCGGCGGCGGACTTCCAGCCGAGCGCTTCGATGTCCAGGGCGCTGCGGCTGGCGAGGGCGAAGAGGCGCTCGCGGAGCTGGGCGGGGCAGAGGCGGGCGTTGGGGCAGCGGATGTCGACGTCGCTGTCCTTCTCGGGCGCGAGGGGCGTGCCGCAGGAGGGGCAGTGCGTCGGCATGGCGAAGGCGACCTCGGTGCCGTCGCGGCGGTCGGCGACGGGGCCGAGGACCTCGGGGATGACGTCGCCGGCCCGGCGGATGACGACGGTGTCGCCGATGAGGACGCCCTTGCGGACGACCTCCTGCGCGTTGTGCAGCGTGGCCTGCGCGACGGTGACGCCGCCGACGAAGACCGGCTCCATCACGGCGAACGGGGTCACCCGGCCGGTGCGGCCGACGTTGACCTCGATGCCGACGAGCTTGGTCATCGCCTCCTCGGGCGGGTATTTGAAGGCGATCGCCCAGCGGGGTGCCTTGCTGGTGGAGCCGAGGCGGCGCTGGATGGACATCTGGTCGACCTTGACGACGACGCCGTCGATCTCGTGCTCGATGCTGTGGCGGCGTTTGCCATAGTCGGCGATGTAGGAGCGGACGCCCGCAACGTCGTCGAAGACCTGCCAGCGCGGCGAGGTCGGCAGTCCCCAGGCGTGCATCAGCTCATATGCCTCGGACTGGCTCGCGGGGTTGAAGCCCTCGCGGGCGCCGAAGCCGTGGACCAGCATGCGCATCGGGCGGGAGGCGGTGACGCGCGGGTCCTTCTGGCGGAGGCTGCCGCTGGCCGCGTTGCGCGGGTTGGCGAACGGGCGCTCGCTGGCCTCGACCTGGGCGGCGTTGACCTCCTCGAAGCCGGCGAGGGTGAAGAACACCTCGCCGCGGACCTCGAGCAGGTCGGGCACGTCGGTGCCGGCGAGGCGCTCCGGGATGTCGGCGATGGTCCGCACGTTGAGCGTGACGTCCTCGCCGGTGCGGCCGTCGCCGCGGGTGGCGGCGCGGACCAGGCGGCCGTGCTCATAGGTGAGGTTGATGGCGAGGCCGTCGATCTTCAGCTCGCACAGGTAGCGCGGCTGGCTGCCGGCGTCGCGCTCGGTGCGCTGGATCCAGGCGGCGAGTTCGTCGTCGTCGAGCGCGTTGTCGAGGCTGAGCATGCGCTCGGCGTGGTGGACGGCCGCGAAGTCGGTGGAGAAGGTGCCGCCGACCCGCTGGCTGGGCGAGTCGGGGGTGACGAGCGCCGGGAACTCGGCCTCGATCGCCTCCAGCTCGCGCATCAGCCGGTCGTAGATCGCGTCGTCGACGGCCGGGGACTGCAGGATGTAATACCGATACTGATGCTCGTCCAGCTCGCGGGACAGCTCCGTGTGCCGCTCGCGCGCTTCGAGGGTGGGCTCGGTCCCTGCGTCACTCATGCCACGAATTTACCGCCCGGGTACGACAGAAAAACTGCCTACAGATCATCCGTGAGCCGCCGGCCGGCGTCGCGCAGGGCACGGAACACCGGTACCGGTGGCACCGAGAGCCCGCACGGCGGCGTGACGACGACCTGCACCGCGAGCGAGGTGAGCGGGAAGCCCAGTTTGCGCCAGAGATCCCGGACAGTCCCGGCCGGCGACGGACCTGACACACCGGCGAAGACGCCCATGCCGGCATCGATCTGTTCGCCAAGCGAATCAAGATCGCCGACAAGCGACAGGTCGAGCCCGACCGCGAGCGCCCCAGCCGAGCGCAGCAGCGCAAGGGGCACGTCGGCGGCGCAGCAGTGCACGACCACCGGCACGCCGGCCGCCGAGAAGACCGACGAGAGCGCGGTGCGCGCCACCGACTCGTCGACGGAGCGCAGCGTGGCATATCCGCTCTCCGACGGCACCCGGCCGGCCAGGACCGCGGGCAGCGAGGGCTCGTCGACCTGCAGCAGGATCGTCGCCTGCGGCAGCCGGGCCCGGACAGAGGCCACGTGCGCGCGTACACCGTCGGCGAGGGACGCGGCGAGGTCTCGGGTGGCGCCGTGGTCGCGCAGGACGGCGCCGCCGATCGGCAGCTGCAGCGAGGCGGCCAGGGTCCACGGACCCGGCACCTGGATCTTGAACGTGCCGGCGAACTCCGAGGCCTGCGCCGTCACCGTGTCGAGGTCGCGGTCCAGGAAGTCCAGCGCGACCCGCAGGTCGTGGCCGGGGCGGGCGGCGACCTGCCAGCGCCCCGCGTACAGCTCGATGGGCAGCTCGGTCAGCAGCGCCCCGCCCCGGCCGATCATGTCGGCGCCGGGACCGCGGTCGGGCAGCTCCGGCAGGTAGGGCAGGTCGGGCAGCTCGCCGAGCACGATCCGCTGCGCCTCGGCGATGTCGGTGCCGGGCATGGAACCGACCCCGGTGGCAGACCCCACCGGCCAGGGAAATGTCATGAAGTTTCCGAAATGGTGGCTGATCCGAGCACGATGTCTCCCGAAGGCGAAGGCTGGTAGCAAACAAGAGCCTGCCCGGCGGCGACCCCACGCGCCGGCGACGACAGCGACGCGACCAGCGACGAACCGTCGAACGACACCGACGCCGGGAACACCGAGCCATGGGCCCGCAGCTGGACGGAGCACTCCACCGGGGCGTCAGGGACGTGCCAGATGGGTCGCACCCCGACGACCGTGGACACCTCCAGCGCGGAGGACGGCCCGACCGTCACCGTGTTGGTGGCCGGCGTGATCGAGAGCACGTAGCGAGGGTTGCGATCGGGCGCGGAGATCCGCAGGTCCAGTCCTCGTCGCTGGCCCACGGTGTACGCATATGCCCCCGCGTGCTGCCCGATGACCGCGCCCGTGGTCGCCTCGACGATGTCCCCGGGCTGTGAGCCCAGCCGGTCGGCGAGGAACTTGCGGGTGTCGCCGTCGGCGATGAAGCAGATGTCGTGGCTGTCCGGCTTGTCCGCGACCGCGAGCCCGCGCGCCGCGGCCTCCGCGCGCACCGCGGCCTTGGTCGAGTCGCCGAGGGGGAACATCGCCCGGGACAGCTGCGCGGCGGTCAGGACCGCCAGGACGTAGGACTGGTCCTTGCCGTAGTCGACGCTGCGGCGTAGCAGCCCGTCGGCGCCGAGCCGGGCGTGGTGGCCGGTGACGACGGCGTCGAAGCCGAGGGCGACGGCGCGGTCCAGCACCGCCTCGAACTTGATCTTCTCGTTGCACCGCAGGCACGGGTTGGGCGTGCGGCCGGCCGCGTACTCCGCGACGAAGTCGTCGACCACGGACTCGTGGAACTGCTCGGCCATGTCCCACACGTAGAACGGGATGCCGATCACGTCGGCGGCGCGCCGCGCGTCGCGGGCGTCCTCCAGGGTGCAGCAGCCGCGGGCGCCGCTGCGATACGTCTGCGGGTTTCGGGCCAGGGCAAGGTGGACCCCGGTCACGTCGTGACCCGCCTCGGCCGCCCGGGCGGCCGCGACCGCGGAGTCGACCCCACCAGACATCGCCGCCAGCACTCTCACACCAAGAAGCCTAGCCGCGGGTCAACGCGATTTGACCGCGCCCGCCCTCCGCGCCCGCTCCACCACACCGGGCAGCGCCGCCACGAGCGCGTCGACATCGTCGACGGTCGACGTGTGCCCGAGGGTGAAGCGCAGCGACGAGCGCGCCTCGGCGTCGCCGGCGCCCATCGCGATCAGCACGTGCGAGGGCTGCGCCACCCCCGCCGAGCAGGCCGAACCGGTCGAGCAGGCGATGCCCTGCGCGTCGAGCAGGAGCAGCAGCGCGTCACCCTCGCAGCCGGGGAAGGAGAAGTGCGCGTTGCCGGGCAGCCGGTCCGAGGGGTCGCCGTTGAGGATCGCGCCGGGCACCGCGTCGCGGACGCGGGCGACGAGGTCGTCGCGCAGGCGGCCGATCCGCTCCGCGGTCTCCCGCTGGGTCTTGACCGACAGCTCGACGGCCACGGCGAGGGCGACGATCCCGGGCACGTCGAGGGTGCCGGACCGCACGTCGCGCTCCTGGCCGCCGCCGTGCAGCAGCGGCGTGCACTCGACCTCCCGGCCGAGCAGGAGGGCGCCGACGCCGATCGGGCCGCCGAGCTTGTGCCCGCTGACGGTGAGCGCGGCGGCGCCGCTGGCCGCGAAGTCGACCGGGATCTGCCCCACGGCCTGCACCGCGTCGGTGTGGAACGGCACCCCGGCCGCGGCGGCGACCGCCGCCAGCTCCGTGACCGGCTGGATCGTGCCGACCTCGTTGTTGGCCCACATCACGGTGGCGACCGCCACGTCGTCGCCGGCTAGGGCGGCGGCGAGATCCGCGGCGGAGACCCGGCCGCGCGCGTCGACGGGCAGCCAGGTCACCGCCGCGCCCTCGTGCCGCTCCAGCCAGGCAACCGCGTCGAGCACCGCGTGGTGCTCCACGGAGCTGGCGACGACCCGGTTGCGGCGCGGGTCCCGGGCCCGCCGGGCCCAGAAGATGCCCTTGGCGGCGAGGTTGTCGCTCTCGGTGCCACCGCCGGTGAAGATGACCTCGGACGGTCGGGCGGCGAGCGCGGCGGCGATCTGCTCCCGCGACTCCTCCACCCGGCGGCGGGCCTGGCGGCCGGGAGCGTGCAGCGACGAGGCGTTGCCGACTGCACCCGCGGCGGCGACGAAGGCGTCGAGCGCCTCCGGGAGCATCGGCGTGGTGGCGGCATGGTCGAGGTACGACATCGGGCCCAAGCCTAACGGCCGCCCGCTCCTTACCGCTCCACTGGCTGCGCGGTGATCACCACGTTGTCACGGTAGTGACGGGTTCGGGCGTCGAACGGGCCACCGCACGTGATCAACGTCAGCCGCACCGCCCCGTCCCGGGCGAAGTATCGTTCCAGCGGAACGGCGGTCTTGGCGAAGATCTCCCTGGCCACGACCGTGAACACGCGCGAAGAGCCGTCACTGCCAGTAACGGTCATCGCATCCCCCGGAGTCAATTCGCGCAGTCTGAAAAACGCCCCCTTCCCTTGTTCGGCGCTGTCGACGTGCCCGGCGATCACGATCGAGCCGGCGGTCGCCTCCAGGCCGGGGCCGAACCGGTACCAGCCGACCTCGTCGATGCTCGGCGGGACCGCGAAGTCGCCCGTCGCGGCGTCGATGCCGACCGGGTCGACCCGCGCGGTCAGCCGCAACCGGCCGACCTGCAACCGGGTCGGCGTGATCGTCGCCGCCGCGGCCGGTAACGCGCCGGCCTGCACCGGCACCCCGCTGGTCACCGGCGCGGAAGGGCTGGCGAGAGCCGACGCGGCCGCACCCCCGACGCTCGGCGGCGGGTCACCCGAGCAGGCCGCAAGAGCGAAGAGCAGGACCACCGCCACCGGTACGGGGAACGCCCCGGAGCCGTGGCCCCGGAGCGTGCCCGTCAAGGACGAACCGTGCATCAGGCCCGGGCCCGGCGGCGGACGGCGAGCGCCCCGCCACCCGCGAGGACGATCAGGGCGGCGCAGGCTACGGCGTACCAGACCCACGGCGTGCGCTGATCGAGCAGCCCACCGGTGCCACTGGGCACGCCACCCGGCGCCGAGTGCAGTCCTTCGATCTTCTGCGCGACCACCCCGAGCGTCTTGTCCGACGCGGAGCCGACCGCGTAGACGATGGTCGAGCTGCCCTCGGCCAGGGTCAGGCTCGCCGCGGGGATCGCCACGGTGGTCGTGCCGGCGAGGACGACGTCGGCGCTGACGGTGCCGGCGGCGATGTCGGCCTTCGCCTCGTTCGGGTTGGTGAGGCCCTTGAACACGGGCTGGCCGCCGGCGCGCACGTCGACCGCGGGTGCCGCCGCCGTGTGCCGCACGACCAGGCGGGCCTTACCGGCGGCGACCTTGCTCACGTCGTTGACGAACGGGGTGAGGGTCGGCTTGCCGTCGGCGGTCAGGTGCGCGACCAGGGTGATGTTGGCGTCCGCAGGGACCGCGGCCTGGTCGACCTTGATGATCGGGCTGGTCACCGGGTCGCCCGGTTTGACGATCACGATGTCGTACTTGCCGGCGGCCAGGTCGAGGGGGCCGGCGACCGTGGCGGGCTGGAAGTTGTCCAGCGTCTTGGCGCCGTTGACGTAGACGTCGACGGGCTGGCCGGGGATGCCGTGCACGACCGAGACCTTCGACGGCCCGGCCGCGTGCGCGGGGGTCGCGGCCAGGGCACCGGCGCCGACCGTGGCGGCGGCCACGACGGCGAGCCCGGCAAGTGTCCTGCGAATGCGCATCTGTGGCGCTCCTTTGTCGGAATGCGATTGACGGCCAGGGATACGCGGGCCGCCGGGCGACCGGATGCGTCGAGTGGAAATGGCCACGAAGTGCATCCGGAGGACCCGTCCGCGCCGAACACGTAAGCGGAAGTCCCCTTTGAGATGCGATAGCTTCAGGACGTGCCTGTGCGATGGCGGCAACCACGGTGAGCTCGGCGGGCGTCGAGCACCCGAGCGACGGTGACGACGGGTTCACGGACCTGTTCCGTGCCGGCGACGAGCGTGCGCTGCGACTGGCGTATGAGCGCTACGGGCCGGCCGTGTTCCACCTCGCCGCCCGGGGTCTGGCGAGCACGACCGACGCCGAGGACGTCACCCAGGCCACGTTCGTCGCGGCGTGGCTCGGCCGGGAGGGCTTCGACCCGGCCCGCGGCTCGATGCTCGGCTGGCTGCTCGGGATCGCCCGGCGCAAGGTCGTCGACCAGATCCGCGCCGCCGCCCGCGACGACCGGATCGCCGACTCGGTCCGGCGGCTCGCGCCCGTCGGCGAGGTCGAGGCGCCGCCGGACCGGGTGGTCGACCGCCTCGTCGTCGCCGACGAGATGGCCCAGCTGCCGGGCGAGCAGCGGCGGGTGCTGGAGCTGGCGTTCTACGACGACCTGACCCATCCGCAGATCGCGGCGGTGACGGGCCTGCCGCTGGGCACGGTCAAGAGTCACCTGCGCCGCGGGATGGCCAGACTACGCAGTCGATGGGAGGTGGACGGTGTCACATTTGGAGCCCGAGCGGCTGGTGCTTCTGGCGCTCGGTGAGGAGACCCTCGACCAGCACGAGACCGGCCACCTCGACACGTGCGGGCGGTGCCGCACCGAGATGGACGAGCTGCGCGACGTGGCCGGCCTCGGCCGGCAGACGCAACGGCTGCGCGAGCTTCCGCCGCCGCCGGAGCACGTGTGGCAGCGGATCCGGGCGGAGCTGGCGGCGACCGACCGGGCCACGCCCCCGCCCGCCGTGACCCTGCACACCGACCCGCCGGTTGCTCGTGTTCCGTCAGCGGATGGGGTACGGGTGCCGTCCACGCCCCCCATGGACGAGCTCGACCGGCGGCGCACGGCCCGGCGCCGTCCGGGCTGGGGCGTCACCGCCGGCATCGCCGCCGCCGCGGCCGTGGTGGCGGCGGTCGCGGCCGCGGCCGGCACGGCGCTGGTCCTGCGGGACCGGCCGGCGACCCCCACCGTCGCGTCCTGCCCCACCGGCTCGCCCAGGGTGTCCCTGGAGGCGCTGCCGGGCGCACCGGCCGGCGCGGGCGGGTATGCCTGCCTGGTGAGCGTCGACGGGGAGCGCAAGCTGCTCGTCCACGCGGAGGGCATGCCGGACCAGACCGACGGCGACTACGAGGCGTGGCTGCTGGACTCGACCAGCCTCCAGGGTCCCGACCTGCGGATGCAGGCGCTGGGCGTGATGGGCGCGAAGGCCGACCAGGAGCTGACCGTGCCGGGGACCCTCGACCTGCACCGGTTCAACATCGTCGACATCTCCGCCGAGCCGCACGACGGCGACGCCACCCACTCCGGCAAGAGCCTGCTGCGCGGCACGCTGCCGTAACGACAGAAGGCCGCCCGGTGAGGCGGCCTTCTGCACATCGGTGCGTTACTTGCGCTTGCGGATCTCCTCGGCGGCCTGCGGGACGACCTTGAACAGGTCGCCGACCACGCCGAAGTCGGCCAGCTCGAAGATCGGCGCCTCGGAGTCCTTGTTGACCGCGACGATCGTCTTCGACGTCTGCATGCCGGCCCGGTGCTGGATGGCGCCGGAGATGCCGAGCGCCACATACAGCTGCGGCGACACCGTCTTGCCGGTCTGCCCGACCTGGAACTGGTGCGGGTAGAAGCCCGAGTCGACGGCCGCGCGGGACGCGCCGACGGCGCCGCCGAGCAGGTCGGCGAGCTCCTCGACCAGCTTGAAGTTGTCGGCGCTGCCGACGCCGCGGCCGCCGGAGACGACGATCGAGGCCTCGGCCAGCTCGGGGCGGGCGCCCTTCGCCTCGACCTTGCGCTCGACGACCTTGGCCAGCCGGTCCTTGTCGGTCAGGGCGATCTCGACCTGCTCGACCGACGGGGTGGCCGGCGCCGGGGTGGGGGTGAGCGAGTTGGGCCGGACCGTGACGATCGGCAGGCCCTTGCTGACCTTCGACTTCACGATGGTCGAGCCGGCGAAGACGACCTGCGTGCCGACGCCGTCGGCGTCCAGGGCGACGACGTCGGTGAGCAGCCCGTTGTCGAGCTTGACGGCGACCCGGCCGGCGATCTCCTTGCCCTCCTGGCTGGAGGCGATGAGGACCGCGGCGGGCGACACACGCTGGATCAGCGACGCGAGGACGGTGGCCTTGGGGGCCACCAGGTAGCCGTCGAGGTCCTCGCCCTCGGCGGCGTAGATCGTCGAGGCGCCGAACTCGCCGAGCTTGTCGGCAAGCGCCGCTGCCGAACCGCCCAGGACGACGGCGGAGACGTCGCCGAGCGTCCGGGCCAGGGTCAGCATCTCGAGGGTGACCTTCTTGACGGTGCCCTGGGAGGCCTCGACGACGACCAGTACTTCAGCCATGGTTTCGAACTCCCTTAGACGAACTTCTCGGAGGCCAGGTATTCGACGAGCTTGGTGCCGCCGTCGTCACCCGCGTCGATCTTGTTGCCGGCCTGGCGGGGCGGGCGCTTGGTGTGCTCGACCACGATGCTGGTCGCGCCGTCGAAGCCGACCTCGCCCGCGGCGATGTTCAGGTCGCCCAGCGACAGGGTCTGCAGCGGCTTCTTCTTGGCCGCCATGATGCCCTTGAACGACGGGTAGCGCGGGTCGTTGATCGTGTCCCACACGCTGACCAGCGCCGGGGTCGCGGCGGTGACGACCTCGAAGCCCTCGTCGGTCTGCCGCTCGATGGTGAGCGAGGCGCCCTCGACGGTGAGCTTGCGGGCGCCGGTGAGCGCCGCGATGCCCAGCCGCTCGGCGATCATGTGCGGCATCACCTGCACCCGGCCGTCGGTGGACTCCGCGCCGCAGATGACCAGGTCGGCGCGCTGCTGGGCGATGGCGGCGGCGAGGACCTTCGAGGTGGCGACGGCGCACGAGCCGTGCAGCGCGTCGTCGACGACGTGGACGGCTGAGTCCGGGCCCATGGACAGGGCCTTGCGGATCGACTCGGTGGCGCGCTCGGGCCCGACGGTCAGGATGACCACCTCGCCGCCGTGCGCCTCCTGGAGGCGCAGCGCCTCTTCGATCGCGTATTCGTCCATCTCGTTGATCACGTTGCTGGCCGACGCGCGGTCGACGGTGTTGTCGTCACTGCGCAGGTTGCGGTCCGCGCCGGAGTCCGGCACCTGCTTGACGAGTACGACGATTTTCATCGCGGTCCGAGGTCCTCCTGCTTGACAGTTGCCGCGTCGTCGCGGCCCACTTGCGCCCCACGTTACGGCTCAACTCAGGCGGTAACAGGTTCGCCTCCCGGATGTTACTCGACAGTAGGTTGGCAAGCGCGGTGAAAACTGTCACCCGACGGCTCACCCTGAAGCCGGGGGTGGGGGAAATGTCACAGAACACCGGACTCTTCGAGCCCGCGCGGCCGCTCTCCGCGGCGGTGGCACAGCACGCTGCGGAAAAGGTCACACACCGCCGGTGCGAGGAGCCGGACGGGCATCTGTGCACCTGCGGCCGCCCACGCGAGCACTGCGTGACCGAGACCATCCGCGAGCTGTGGCAGATGCCCGCCTAGTCGTCGGCCATCACGGCCGCCACCTCGGTGCGGGCCGCGCGGCGGGCAGGCAGCACGGCGGCCACCGCGCCGGCCACGGCGGCGATGACGACATAGAGCAGCAGCTGCCCGTAGGGCACGACGGGGTGCCCGTGCCCGAACTGCCGGATCAGGCCGACCGAGGCGGACACGCCGACGAGCACGCCGAAGCCGACGCCGACGACCGCGCCGACGAAGGCCATCAGCATCGCCTCGAGCACCAGCATCCCGCGCAGCTGGCCGCGGGACAGCCCGAGCGCCCGCAGCAGCGCCGACTCGCGGGTGCGCTCCAGCACCGACAGGGCGAGGGTGTTGGCGATGCCGGTCAGGCCGATCACGATCGACATGCCCAGCAGCGCGGAGAACACGCCGAGCTGCTCGTCGAGGGAGCCGGTGATCCGGGCCCGCCACTCGGCCTGGCTGCTGACCTGGGTGAGCGGTGCCTGGACCAGCGACGCGTCGACGGCGGCCCGCGAGTCCTCCGGCGCGATCCCCTCCGCGGCCTTGACCAGCACCTGGTCGGGGTCGCCGGGGCCGAACGCGGTGGCGTAGTCGCTCCAGTCCAGCAGCGCCTGGCCGTCGGTCGGGGCGTCGTCGTAGAGCGCGGCGACGGTCAGCGTCAGCGTGCGCACCCGCACCTCGGAGCCGACCCGGGCGCCGATCTCGTCGGCGAAGAACCGGTTGAGGGCGACCGTGCCGGCCTTGAGCGCGCCGGCGGAGCCCGCGGTGATCTCGGGCCGCAGGACGGTGTCGAGCGCGCCGGGCTCCATCGACCAGATCTCGGCGGCGCGGCCGTCGACGTCGCCGCTGCGGCTGCGGGCGGCGGCGACCGCGGCCAGCTCGCTGCGGGAGCGCAGGGTCGCGGTCACCGCGAGGGGCACCTTCCGGCTCTGCCCGCCCGGGGTGTAGACGCCGCTGATGATGTAGTCGACCGCGAAGTTCTCGTCCAGCTCCTGCTCCGCCTGGGCCCGCGCGGTCGCCAGGAGCACGCTGAAGACACTCATGAGCGCCAGGCCGACCATCAGGGCGCTGGTGGTGGCCGCGACCCGCTTGGGGTTGCGCAGCGCGTTGGTGACCGCGAGGCGGCCGGCGGCGCCGAACAGCTTCGCCGGCAGCCAGCCCGCCCAGGCGGTCAGCCGCGACACGATCAGCGGCGCCGCGATCACGATGCCGGTGAAGACCGCGATCGCGCCGAGGAACACGATCGGCACGCCGGTGAACCCGGGCACCGTGGTGCCGTAGAGCATCAGCAGCCCACCGGCCGCCGCGGGCACCGCCGCGAGGGCGATGCGCAGCAGCCGGCGCCCGGGGGCGACCTCCGACAGGGTGGTCGTGCGCAGCGCGGCGATCGGCGGGATCCGGCTCGCGGTGGCCGCCGGCAGCAGCGACGCGATCACCGTGAACAGCGTCCCGGCGAAGACGCCGACCAGCACGGTGCGGGGCTCGACGATCAGCCGGTCGACCCGCACCCCGCTGCCGACGGTGTTGCGGCCGATGAGCAGGCCCTCGCCGACGACGGTGCTGACGAGCAGGCCGCCGAGGGAGGCGACGACGCCGACCACGACGGCTTCCAGGATCACCGAGCCGAACAGCTGCCCCTTGGACGCCCCGACGCAGCGCAGCAGCGCCAGCTCCCGGATCCGCTGGGCGACCAGGATCGCGAAGGTGTTGTAGATGACGAAGACGGACACCGCGAGCGCGATCAGCCCGAAGCCGAAGATCACGATGAGGAAGCCGTCGACGTACTTGGCGGCGGCTCTGGCGTAGTCGTCGCGCAGCTGCGCACCGGTGGTCACCCAGGCCCGGCCGCCGAGGGCCGACTCCAGCCGGTCGGCGAGCTGCTGCTGCGTGACGCCGGGCTGCGCGGACACGACGACCTGGGCGTAGCCGTCGGCGCCGGTGAGCGTCCGCATGTCCTCCGGGGTGAGCGCGGCGACGGTGAAGCCCGCGAAGCGCTTGTTGGCGCCCAGGTCCATGATGCCGACCAGCGTCAGCGCGACCGGTTTCTGGTCGGGGCCGACCACGGAGATCCGCTCGCCGACCTCGAAGCCGTAGATCCTGGCGGTGGTGTCGTCGACCGCGATCTCGCCGGCGCGCTGCGGCTGCCGGCCGGTGCCGATGTCGTACATCGACAGATGATCATCACCGGGGGTGGACAGCGCCCAGCCGATCCGGCCAAAGTAGGAGATCAGCCGGCCCTTGTCGTCGAGCATGGGCAGCCGCTCGGCCATCCGGCCGTCGGCGTGCGCCACGCCGGGCACCGCCTTGATCTCCTCCACGATGCCGGGGTCGAACCGCTGGCCGGACTCGCTGAAGCCGGACGAGCCGACGGACGCGTCGACGTTCTTCGCGGCGCGGGCAAGGTCGTCGTAGAAGGCGGCCTTGGCCGTGTCGCCATAGACCAGGGTGCCGGCGAGGAACCCGACTCCGATCATGATGGCGGTCGCGGTCAGCAGCAGCCGTAGCTTGTGAGCACGCAGCCCGGCGAGAGTTGTTCGCAGCATCGGCCGCGACTGTACCTAGGGAGTCTGACAATGGTGTCGATGTGGGCAATCATCCGACGCTGGTTCGATCCGGACGAGGTGCGATCCGTCGGCCGCACGCCCGACTACCGCTTCTCCCTGGCGAACGAGCGCACGTTCTTGGCCTGGCTACGCACGGCCCTGGCCCTGGTCGGCGGCGGGCTGGCGGTCTCGCAGTTCCTGCCCGGCCACCGGCTGCGGGTCGTGATCGCAGTGTCGCTCTTCGCGCTCGGCGGCCTGGTCGCGATCCGCGCGATCGACCACTGGGCCCGCAGCGAACGGGCGATGCGGCTGGGTGAGGCGCTGCCGCCGTCGCGCTTCCCCGGCATCCTGTCGCTCATCGTCGCGCTCGGCGCGGTCGCCCTGCTGGTGGCGACGTTCCTGTGAGCGGTCCGACCCGCGACGACGACACCCCGCTGGACACCCAGCTGGAGCGCACCGTGCTGTCCTGGCGGCGCACGACCGTGTCGTTCACCGTGATGGCACTGCTGCTGGCGCGGCTCGCCGTGCTCCAGACACCCCGGCCGGTCGCCCTCGTCGCGGTCGCCGCCGTCGGTCTCACCTGGGCCGGCGCGATTCACCTCGCCCGGGTGAGAATCCGCTCGATCACCCGTCCGGTGCGCCGCACGCTACCGCTCATCGTCACGCTCATCCTCCTGTACTGCGTGACGGGCACCCTCTTGCTGGTGTCATAGGGCGCTTCGCTGCGTCATGATGGCGCCATGGGACGTGCACTGCCCTTTCTCATCGTGCTGGTCGCGACGCTGGTCGCGTTGATCGACTGCCTGTCCACGGACCGCGACGACGTCCGTGGGCTACCGAAGGTCGTCTGGTGTCTCGTCATCCTGCTGCTCCCTGTCGTCGGCGTCATCGCCTGGTTCTTCGCGGGCCGTCCGCTCGCGACCGAGCAGCCCGCCGGGGTTGCCTCGGCCGGCGGCCCGGCAGGCGGCCCGCGCCGCAGGCAGGCCAAGCCGGTCGCACCCGATGACGACCCCGATTTCCTGCGCGGCATCGACACGAGCCGCTCCCGCGACGACGCCGAGCTGCTGCGCCGCTGGGAGGAGGATCTCAAGCGCCGGGAGGAGGAGGGGTAGCCCGCGGCACGCAGAGCAGGAGCGCGGCGGGTGAGATCGTCGCCACGAGCATGCGGGCCGGCGCGACGACGTCGCCGTCGAGTTCGCGGGCCTGTTCGCGGTCGCTGTGCACCTCGACCTTCTTCGCCCGGAAGGTCTCCAGCTGCCGGCTGTCACCCCGGCGCATGATCACGCCCCACCCGAGCCGCATCCAGTCGGTGAGGTCGCGGGGGGTCAGGATCGCCACGTCCAGCCAGCCGTCGTCGGGCTGGGCATCCGGCAGCAGCGGGATCCCGCCCTGCAGGCGCCCCACGTTGGCGACCAGCACGGTGCGGGCGCGGCGGCGCAGCCACGTGCCGCCGTCGAGCCGGATCCGCATCGGTACCCGCTTGCGGCGCAGCGTGCGGAGCCCGGCCACGACGTAGGCGGGCCAGCCGAACCGGCGCTTCATCGTGTCGGGGGTGGCGTCGAGCATCTCCGCGTCGAATCCCATCCCGGCCATGACCGTGAACGTGCCGGGGTGCCCGGTGCTGGTGTCGGCGCCGTCGACGATGCCGACGTCGATGCGGCGCCGGTCACCCCGGACCGCCAGGTCGACGGCGGCCCGCACGTCGCGGGTGACGCCGAGGTTGGTGGCCAGGAGGTTGCCGGTGCCCGACGGCACCAGCGCCAGGGCCACGTCCGTGCCGGCGAGCACCGACGCGACGGCCATCACGGTGCCGTCGCCGCCACAGGTGAGCACCACGTCGACGGCGGCCTCCACGGCCTGGACCGCCATGCCACAGCCGGGGTCCTCGGGCGTGGTGGTCAGCCAGAGCGGCTCGGGCCAGCCCGCCTCGGCGAGCAGGTCACAGATCTCCTTGCGCCGCTCGTCGAGGTCGATGACCTTGGACGGGTTGACGATGACGGCGGCGCGCTGCGTCACGTGCCGACCTTGCGGTACCGGGCCTGGAAGAAGCAGTACACGCCGAACGCCGCGACGCCGAGCGCCACCGCGAGCAGCAGGAACTTGCCGAACGGCTGCTCGACCAGGGCGTGCAACGCCGCGTCGAGGCCACGGGACTTGCCGGGGTCGTTGGTGACCGCCGCCTGCAGCAGCAGGATGCCGACGATGCCGAACGCGACACCCTTCGCGCCGTAGCCGATCTGCCCGGCGCGGACCGCGGTCTTGCGGGTCTTGGGCAGCGCCGCACCGAAGTTCAGCTTGCGTTCGAACTTGCGCTTCCACCCGTACCAGAGCATCCCGACGCCGAACGCGAGGACGCCGAGGCCGATCAGCCCGATGAGCCACGCGCCGGCCGGCTTGGCCATGATCCCGGCGGTGGCCTGCTCCTGCTGGTCGGCGCTGGACGACGGTGTGCCGGTGAGGACCTTGCCGGCGGTCCACGCCAGGGCGGCGTAGATCACCACGCGGGCGGCCGAGGCGACCCGCTCCCAGATCCGTTCCTTGCCCCGCACGTCGCGGTGGCCCCAGATCGCCAGGGCGACCTGCCACAGGGCGAGTGCGACCAGGCAGATCAGCGTGAACCAGAGCAGCACCTTGCCGAACGGCTGCTCCGCGAGCTTCTGGAAGGCGCCGGACTGGTCACCCTCCTGCCCGCCCACGCCGAAGGCGATCTGCGCCGCCACCCACGCGAGCGCGAGGTGCAGCAGCCCGTATCCGATGAACCCGACCTTGGTCAGATTCTTGAAAAGGTCACTCTGCGTGGCGCGGTGTGCTGTATTGGCGGCCGTCATGTTCTCGTTCTCCCCCGACTGGGCATGCTGGCAAACGTGAGGACCTCCAGATCCGCTCTTTTGCGCATGGCCGGCTTCGGTGGCACGGCCCTGCTGTTCAGCCTGTTGATCATCGCCGTCCGGGTGCGCTGGGTACCTCTGGAGTCGGTCGACCGCGGCATCGCCGAGGAGCTCAACGAGGCCGTCGCGCCGAGTGACTTCCTGGTTACGCTGATGGGTGGCATCAGCCGGCTCGGCAGCTTCGGCGTCATGGCCTGGCTCGTCGCGATCGGCACCACGCTGGTGCTGGTCCGTAAGCAGTACAGGCTGGCTGGGTTCCTGGTCGCGACCACAGTCGGCGGGCTCATCCTCGACCCCACCCTCAAGCTGGCGGTCGGCCGGCTGCGCCCCGTCGTCGAGCAGCCCGTCGCGCACGGCGGTGGCAACAGCTTCCCCAGCGGCCACTCCCTCAACTCGCTGATCTGCTACACGGCGCTGTTGCTGGTGTTCCTGCCGGCGCTGCGCCCCCGCTGGCGCAGGGTGGCGGTGATCGGCGTCGGCGTGATCGTCGCGCTGGTCGGGTTCAGCCGGCTGGCGCTTGGCGTGCACTTCCTGTCCGACGTGATCGGCGGCTGGTCGCTGGGCATCGCCTGGATCGGGCTCTGCGCCACCGCGTTCGAACTGCTGCGCCACCACGAGGGCCTGCGGGTCACCGAACCCCTGGAGGAGGGGCTGGAGCCCGAGGCCGCCGACGACCTGCGCCCCACCGAGCCGCACGAGCACCGGACGGGCACCGGCTGGGCGCTCGCCGGGGCCGCCGTCGCCTGGGTCTTCACCTTCGGCGCGCTCGTCGCGGTCGGGCTCCCCCTCGCCCGGTACCGCGACGGCAACGGCAACGTCCTGTGGGACTCCACGATCCCGCACTGGTTCGCCGCGCACCGCAGCGACGCGCTCGGGCACGTGAGCATCGTCGGCAGCGAGGTCGGCAACACCCACGCGATCCTCGCGATCGGCCTCGTGATCGGCGCGGTGTCCCTCGCCGCGATCCGCCGCTGGCGCCCGGTGATCTTCCTGCTGTCGGTGATGTTCGGCGAGCTGACCCTGTTCCTGGCCAGCGCCGCGATCGTCGACCGGGCCCGCCCCGACGTGGAGAACATGGACGGTCCGATGCCGACGTCGAGCTTCCCGTCCGGCCACGTCGCCGCCACGATCCTGATCTGGGCGACCGCCGCCGTGCTGATCGTGCCGCGAACCCGGGCCTGGTGGCGGTGGGTGCTGCCGGTCCTCGCCGTCGCGATGCCGCTGTGGGTCGCCGTCTCCCGCATGTACCGCGGCATGCACCACCCGACCGACATCCTCGGCAGCGTGCTGCTGTCGGCACTGTGGCTGTGCGCCATGTACTGGCTGATCAGACCCAACGGCGACGTCGCTTCGGAGCCGGTCCCGGCGCCGGCCGGTGAGCTCCAGGACGCGGGCGTCTCACGATGAACCAGGACTGGTTCCTCACGGAGGAGGAGCGGGGCAACCCGCACACCAGGATCACAGCGTGGACCGACGGCAACGCCGTGCGGCCGCTGATCGACGGCAAGGAGTACTTCGCCGAGCTGTACGCCGCGATCGAACGGATGGAGCGCGGGGACCTGCTGCTGTTCACCGACTGGCGCGGTGACGCGAGCCAGCGGGTCAGCAAGCACGGCCCGTCGATCGGCTCGGTGCTGTGCGCCGCGGCCGAGCGCGGGGTCCGCGTCAAGGGACTCCTCTGGCGCTCGCACTGGAACGCGCTGCAGTTCAGCGCGGCGGAGAACCGGCGCTTCGCCCGCAAGATCGAGGCCGCCGGCGGCGAGTGCCTGCGTGACATGCGGGTCCGCGTCGGCGGCTCGCACCACCAGAAGCTTGTCGTCCTGCGCCACCCCACCCGGCCCGAGCTGGACCGGGCCTACGTGGGCGGGATCGACCTGTGCCACGGCCGCCGCGACACCCCCGCGCACGAGGGGGACCCGCAGCCGGTGGAGATCACCCCGAAGTACGGCCGCCGCGCACCCTGGCACGACGTGCAGCTGGAGCTGCGCGGGCCGGTGGTCGGCCAGGTCGAGGCCACGTTCCGGGAACGTTGGGAGGACCCGTCGGCGCTGTCACGCAACCCGCTGCACTGGGTGCAGGGCAAGGTCGAGGACGAGAACCTGGACCCCGACCGGCTGCCGCCGCAGCTGCCCGACCCGGCGCCGGCCGGGGCGCTGAGCGTGCAGCTGCTGCGGACGTACCCCTACCGCCGCGGCGGCTACCCGTTCGCCCCGGACGGCGAGTTCAGCGTCGCGCGCGGCTACGGCAAGGCGGTCAGGCAGGCCCGGCGGCTGATCTACCTGGAGGACCAGTACCTGTGGTCGCCGAAGGTCGCCAGCTGCTTCGCCGACGCGCTGCGGGAGAACCCCGGCCTGCACCTGGTCGCCGTCGTGCCGCGCCATCCGGACCGGCCCGGCAGGTTCGGGAGCATGCCGCAGCTGTACGGCCGTTCCCGGGCGCTCGCCATGCTTCGCGAGGCGGGCGGCGACCGGCTGCACGTCTTCAGCCCGGAGAACGCCGCGGGCACCCCCATCTACGTGCACGCCAAGGTCTGCGTCGTGGACGACACCTGGGTCACGACCGGCTCCGACAACGTGTCGCTGCGCTCCTGGACCCACGACTCGGAGCTCACCTGCGCGATCCTCGACCCTTCCGGCACCTACGCCCGGGACCTGCGGGAGCGGCTCTGCCGGGAGCACCTCGAGCTCGACGAGCTGCCCGAGGGCCCGATCGAGGAGATCTTCGACGCCTCCGCCAAGGCGCTGCAGGCGTGGCACGACTCCGGCCGGATCGGCCCCCGCCCCGCCGGACGGCTGCTGCCCTACCACCCGCCGCGGGTACCGCGCCGCACGGCGGCCTGGGCACGTGTGGTCTACAACACCATTCACGACCCCGATGGCAGGCCACGGCGGCTGCGCCGGGCGGGTGCCTTCTGAGCGTTTTGCGCCGTTCACCCACCCGCCTTGTCGACGTGGTCGTATAGGGCGATGACAGCGTGGCAGCTCGCCTGCATCGACATGGCGGGGACGACGGTGCGGGACGACGGCCTGGTCGAGCAGGCTTTCACGGTCGCCTTCGCGGGCGAGGGCGTCGCGCCCGGCACCCCGCAGCACGACCGGATGCTCGCCGTCGTGCGCAAGACGATGGGGCAGAGCCGCATCGAGGTCTTCCGGCTGCTGCTCGACGGTGACGAGCGCCGCGCCCAGGCCGCCAACGAGACCTTCGAAGAGGCCTACGGCCTGCTCGTCGACGAGGGTGCCGTGCTGCCGATCCCCGGCGCCCTGGAGGCCATCAAGACGCTGCGGACCGCGGGGATCAAGGTGGCCCTGACGACCGGGTTCGCCCGCGCCACCCAGGAAGCGATCATGGACGCCCTCGGCTGGTGGGGCCAGGTCGACCTGGTCCTCTCCCCCGCCGACGCCGGCCGCGGCCGGCCGTTCCCGGACTTCATGCTGGTCGCCGCGCTGAAGCTGGGCGTCGAGGACGTGCGCCGCATGGTCGTCGTCGGCGACACGCCGCTGGACCTGATCGCAGGCCAGCGCGCCGGCGCCGGCCTGCTCGTCGGCGTCCTCACCGGCGCCGGTGACCGGCAGGCCCTTCAGGCGTCCGGGGCGCACGAGGTGATCGGGTCGATCGGCTCGCTGCCCCGGCTCCTGGGTCTGGAATAGCCGTTGTGGCGTGGCCCTACGCCAGGTTCGACGACCTCGGGTAGGCGTCCTCGGGGTCGGTGAGCACGTTGACCAGGTAGGGCACGCCCGAGGCGAACGCCCGGCCGAACGCGCCCGCGAGGTCGCCCGGCTTCTCCACCGTCTCGCCGGCCCCGCCGAGCGCCCTGACGACGTCGTCGTAGCGCAGCCCCGGCTGGAGGTCGGCGGCGACGTCGTAGCCGTAGATGTTGCGCATCGGGTGCTTCTCCAGCCCCCAGATGCCGTTGTTGCCGACCACGATCACGACCGGCAGCTGCTGGCGCACCAGCGACTCGACGTCCATCAGCGAGAAGCCGGCGGCGCCGTCGCCCATCAGCACGCAGATCTGGCGGTCCGGATACGTCACCCGGGCCCCCATCGCGTAGCCCATGCCGGTGCCGAGGCAGCCATACGGCCCCGGGTCGAGCCAGGTGCCCGGCTGCGACGGCTCGAGATACTTGCCGGCATAGGAGACGAAGTCGCCGCCGTCGCCGATCGTGACGGCGTCGTCGGCGAGGACCTTGCGCAGCTCGCCATAGACGCGGCTCGGCTTGATCGGATCGGTGTCCGCGTCCAGTGCCTGCCGCTCCCGGACCCGACCGGCGTCCTCGGCGGCCCGCAGCGCCTCGATCCAATCCTCGTGATCGGCGACGAGTCCCGCGTACGACGCGAACGACGCCAGGATCGCCCGCAGGTCACCCGACGGTGCGGCGGCCGGGGTGACGTGCCCGGCCCGCTGCGACGGCGCGTCGGTGACGTGCACGACCTGCGCGCCGCCGAAGTCGCCGAAGCCGAGCCGGAAGTCCAGCGGGGTGCCGACAACCGCGATCACGTCCGCGCCGCCGAACGCCGCCTTGCGGGCCCGGGAGAACGCGAGCGGGTGCGACGGCGGCAGCGTGCCGCGGCCCATGCCGTTGGCGAACACCGGCACGCGCAGCGCCTCAGCCGCCTCCCGCAGCGCGGCGGTGGCGTGCCCGGCCCACACGTCGGAACCCGCGATGATCACCGGTCGCTGCGCCGCGGCGAGCAGCTGCACCGCCCGCGCGACCTCGTCCGGGTCCGGCTCCACATGCGGCACGGCCGGTGCCGGCGCCGCCTCGATCCCGTTCTCCTGCGAGAACACCACCTCGAGGGGCAGGTCGACGAAGACCGGCCCCCGGTGCGGGGTCAGCGCGGCGAGGGCCGCGGCCTGCATGCGGGCATACACCTGATCGGTGGCAAGGATGGTCTCCGCGTGCTTGGTGACCGCGCGGACGATCGGCAGGTGATCCATCTCCTGCAGGCTGCCCGAGCCCCAGCGGAACTGCGGCGCCCGCCCGCCGATCACGACCACCGGCGCGCCGTTGAACGAGGCGCTGGTCAGGCCGGAGATGCCGTTGGTGACGCCGGGGCCGGCGGTCAGGACGGCCAGCCCGGGGCGGCGCTGCAGCTTGGCGACGGCCTCGGCGGCGAAGACCGCGGACTGCTCGTGCCGCACGTCGACGATCCGCACGCCGGTCTTGTGGGCGGCGTCATACAGCGGGAAGACGTGGGCGCCGGAGAGCGTGAACAGCTCCTCGACCCCGAAGCCCCGCAGCGCCGCGAGAGCCAGGTCCCCGCCGTGCCCGTCGATCTGCGTCATGCACCCTCCTCGATCAGGTCCGACCGACGCGAATGTTACTCACTTTCACCGTGCCGCGGAGCCTTCATCGCCCCCGGAGCCTTCATCGCCGCGGAGCCTTCATCGCCCGGAGGTGTCGAACCACTTGTCAGCCGGCGGCGGCCAGTGGTCGGCGGTGAGATAGAAGGAGACATATCCGGCGACGAGCGGGGTCGCGACCAGCAGCACGAGCACCAGCAGCGTGAGCATCGCACGCGCGAACGGTCCCCGCCGTCTGGTCCCGCCACCCGGCCGCCGCTCGTCGCCGCGCGGCGCGGGACGCGACTGCCCGGACCGTTGCGAGGGCTGCGGATACGCCGGCCGCTGCTGCGTGCCGCCCTGCCGGACCGGGTTGCCGAACTCGTCGTAGCGGGTCGCCGGCTCGGCCGGCGCTGTGGGACTCACCGGCCCCCTGCCACTGGACACGAAGATGTTCCCCGCCGCCCGGTTCGGCGGCGCGGACACCGGCGGCGACGAGACCGGCGGTCCCGACATCGGCTGGTTGTAACTCGCCGGCGGCCCTGACATCGGCTGGTTGTAGTTCGCCGGCGGCGCCGAGGCGGGCTGGTTGTAGCCCTGCTGGCCCGGCGCGGGCTGTCCGTAGTTCGCCGGCGGCGCCGACGCCGGCTGGTTGTAGTTGGCCGGGGGCGCCGACATCGGCTGGTTGTAGTTCGCCGGGGGCGCCGACATCGGCTGGTTGTAGTTGGCCGGCGGCACGGAGACCTGCGGGCCGTAGTTCACGGGCGGACCCGAGGCCGGCACGCCGTAGCCGCTCTGCTGGGACGTGGCCTGGCTGCCGGCGTAGTTCCCGGGCGGAGCCGACGCCGGATACGTCGGATATCCACCGCCGGGCGGCGACGAAACCGGCGGCGCCGACATGGGCACCCCTGACATCGGCGCGGCGCTCGCGGCGGCCTCCGCGGCGAACGTGCCCGCCTCAGGCCACAGCGGCACATCCGCCCCGGACTGCCCCGCCCCACCGGCTCCGGCCTGCTGCCCCGCGCCGGACTGCCCCGCGCCGGACTGGCCCCCACCGGGCTGACCACCGGGCTGACCACCGAACTGGCCGCCGCCGGCCGGCGCCGCGCCGAACTGGCCGCCGCCGGGCTGCTGCGCGCCGAACTGCCCCGCGCCAGACTGTGCGGCCCCGAACTGACCACCGCTTGGTTGGCCGCCACTCGGTTGACCGCCGCCGAACTGCCCCGCGCCCGCCGCCGCGCCGAACTGTCCGGCGCCGGACTGCGGGCCGCCGGAGGTCTGGGCCGGTGGCTGCCAGTCGAAGCCCGGCACCTGCGGGATCACACCCGTCGCCGGTCCCGGGGCGGGCGCCGCCGTCGCGGGGATCTCCGTCGAGCCGGTCAGCATGCTGCCCTCGGCGACCACCAGCTCCGGCTGCTCGATCACCACCGGGGCCGTGCCCAGCGCGCGATGCAGCAGCGTGCCGACCAGCGGCATCCGGCTGGAGCCGCCGACCAGGAACACGCCTGCGATGCTGCCCTCGCTCAGCTGCGCCCACCGCATGACGCCCTGCGTGACGCGGACCGTCTGCTCCAGCAGCGGCTGCGCGAGCCGCTCCAGCTCGTCGCGGGTGAGGTGCACGTCGATATTGAGCAGCGGCACGGTCAGATCGGACGCCGGCTGCCGGGACAGCCGCTCCTTCGCGACCCTGGCGTCGTCGAACAGCAGCCGCCGGGCCCGCCGGTCCTCGACCGTCTGCGGGCTCATCAGCCGCTGCCACTCCTGCGGGGCCTGCGGCTGGCAGATCGCGCCGATGTGGGCCACGATCGCGTTGTCGACGTCGATGCCGCCGATGTCGTCGCGCCCGTCGACGGCGAGGACCTCGAAGCCGCCCTGCGTGCGGGCCACGACGCTGGCGTCGAACGTGCCCGCGCCGAAGTCGTGGACGACCACGACCGAGCCGACCGGCACGTCCTTGCCGAGCACCTGGGTGAAGTAGGCGGCGGCCGCGACGGGCTCCGGGACGAGGCGCACCTGGCCCAGGCCGGCGGCGGCCGCGGCGTCGGCGACGGCGAGCCGCCGGGTGGCGCCCCACGACGCCGGGAACGTCACGGTCACCTCGGACGCAACGTCGCCGACGGTGCGCGTCCACTCGTCGCGGACCCGCCGCAGGACGGTGGCGACGAGCTCGTTGACCGGGATCTCCCGGTCGCCGAGCAGCACGGTGCCGTCGTCGATGCGGCGCTTCGGGTTGGGCTCGAAACGGGCCGGCTCCAGCCGGGCGCTGTGCACCGCGTCCCGGCCGACGATCACGGTCCCGCCGGGCTCGGCATAGACGGCGGAGGGCAGCAGCGGCGAGCCGTCGAACAGCAGCGCGCGGGACCGCCCGTCCGGCCACCGCACCACGGCGACGGTGTTGGAGGTGCCGAAGTCGACACCGAGCCGAATCCCTGGCGTTGGCATGCCCCGAAGTCTAGGCGGCGGGTACGACTCTTCTCACGCCTCGGGCGCTCCGGTCGCGTTGCCGACCGGCGGGGGGCGCAGCGGCCGGACCCAGGCCCGTGCGCTGGGCAGCAGAAGGAGTAGCGCGGACCCGCCGTACACGACGCTGAGGCCGAGCCAGGCGGGCTGGCCCGAGTCCCGTGCGCTGTACGCCCCGCCGGCGGCGACGAGCAGGCACAGCGCCATCGGGTACCACACGTGGCCGTTGCTGCCGCGGCGTAGCCGCCGGGCGCCGTGCGTGAACAGCACCGCGAGGCCGAGGCTGATCAGCGCGCCGTAGAGCCCGGCCTGCCACGACGAGTCCGAGGTGGTGGCGCCGGAGTTCGGCAGCTTGTAGACGATCAGGGCCAGGGTGAGCAGCGCGGTCAGGATGTACATGAGCACGCCGTACAGCGTCAGGAAGCCCGCGGGCCAGCGGATCGCCCCCGGCGCGATCCGGCGCGGCGGCGGCGGATACGGCATCGGTTGCGGCACGTAGACCACCTGCGGCGGGAGCGGCTGGTAGTAGACCGGACGTGGCGGCGGATACGGCATGGGTTGCGGCGGCATCCGGTGTACGGGCGGCGCCGGGCTGAACGGCAAAGGGCCGAACGGCACGGATCCCGGCGAAACCGGCGCCCGCGCCCCGGAGACCGGCGCCACCCCGGCCGGCCCGGCGGCAGGCGACACCGGCGGCCCGGCAGGCGACCCTGGCGGCGCAACCGGCGACCCCGGCGGAGCGGCCGGCGACCCGGACGGAGCGGCATGGAACGACGCCGGCGATCCCGGCAGCGCGACGCCGAACGACCCGGACGGCGCGATGCCGAACGACCCGGACGGCGCGGGCGCCCCGGGCGGCGCGGCACCGAAAGACGCCGGCGGCGCGGCACCGAAGGACGCGGGCGACCCGGCACCGAAGGACGCGGGCGACCCGGACGGAGCGACCGGCGACCCCGGCAGCGCGACCGGCGACCCCGACGGCGCCGGCTGCCCCGACACGGGATCCGGACGCACCGGTGCCACGCCCCCGGAGACGGGCTCGGCGGACACCGGAACCACGGCATTCCCGGCGGCGACGGCCCGGGCACCGCCCGAAGGCACGCTGCTCGACGGGGCGCGACCCCGTACACCACCCGAAGGCGGACGGGGCGCGGGCACGACGGCGCCGGTCGGCTTGTCGACCCGTGCGCCGACCAGGACACTGCCCTCGGCGACCACCATCTCCGGCTGCTCGATCGTCACCGGCGGCCGGCCGAACGCGCGGTGCAGCTCGGTGGCGACGAGCGGGATCTGGCTCGCCCCGCCCACCAGGAAGATCCCCGCGACCTGCTCGGCCGTGACCCGCGACAGCCGGACCGTCTCGGTCAGCACCCGCACGGAACGCTCCACCAGCGGCCGGGCCGCCGCTTCGAACTCCTCGCGGGTGAGCTGCACGTCGACGTCCAGCAGCGGGATCAGGACCGTGACCGAGGAGGCGCGGGAGAGCCGCTCCTTGGCCTCGCGGACCTCGTCGCGCAGCGTCCGGGCGGCCCGCGCCTCCTCGATCGTCGACGGCGTGATCAGCCGCTGCCACCGCTCGGGCGGCAGGGTGCGGCCGATCATCGCCAGGACGATCTCGTCGAAGTCGAGGCCGCCGAGGTCGTCGCGGCCGTCGACGGCGAGGACCTCGAAGCCGGTCGGGGTGCGGGCGACGACGCTGCCGTCGAAGGTGCCGGCGCCCAGGTCGTACACCACCACGGCGGAGCCGACGGGCACCAGGTGGCGCAGGACCCGCACGAAGTAGGTCGCGGCCGCCACCGGCTCGGGCACGAGGGTCGCCTCGGGCAGGTCGGCGGCCCGCACCGCCGCGGCGAGAGCCTTGCGCCGGGTGGAGGCCCAGTTGGCCGGGTGGGTGACGGTGACGGTGACCGGCGGTCCCCCGGCGGTGCGGACGAACTCGGCGCGGACCCGCTGGAAGACGGCGACGAGCAGGTCGTGGACCGGCACCTCCCGCTCGCCGAGGAGCACATGCCCGTCGTCGATGCGGCGCTTCGGGTTGGGCTCGAAGCTGGCCGGGGCGCGGCGGGCGCTGTGCACGGCGTCGCGGCCGACGACGAGCGCGCCGTCGTCCCAGAACGTCGCCGACGGCAGCAGCGGCGTGCCGTCGAAGAGCAGGGGGCGGGCGCGGCCGTCGGGCCAGCGGGCCACGGCGACGGTGTGCGACGTGCCGAAGTCCACGCCCAGGGCCACCATGCCCGGAATCCTAAGGGTTACGCCGACTGCTCGACGGCCCGCTGCAGGGCGCGATAGATCTGCCCGAATTTCGGCGAGTCGCTGGTCGAGAAGATCATCGAGTCGCCGTCGCGGGTGCGCACCCAGATCTCGTGGATGCCCTTGCCGTGATCGTGTGCCCGGTCGAGCAGGTCGAGCAGACCCTCGACGCTGAACGCCACGATCCCGCCGATCACGATGATGCCGAGGATGCCGCCCGCGATGTACATCGTGGAGTCGGGCCCGTTGAAGTCGATCCGGCGCGCGGCCATGCCGGCGGCCACGAGCAGCCCGACGATCAGCACGACGGCGCCGCCGCGGGTGGCGAGCATGTAGGCGCCCTGCACGAGCCGGCCGGTGCGCTGGTGCCAGATGTAGGTGAGCGTGTCCAGCGGATACCACGCGTCATCGACGCGCACACCCTCGGAGCTGATGTGCACCGCGTGGTCGCGGTAGTACGTGGTCGCCATGGCACATCCGACGGTACGCCGGAATACGCTGCGGGCAACGACAACGACGTTGAGGAGACACTGTGGGCGACAGCAGGCTGGTCCGGCTGGAGATCGAAGATGGTATCGGTACGATCCGGCTGGACCGTCCGCCGGTCAACGCGCTGAACATCCAGATCCAGGAGGAGCTGCGCGAGGCGGCCGGCGCCGCGACGGCGGACCCGGACGTGCGGGCGGTCATCCTGTACGGGGGAGACAAGGTCTTCGCCGCCGGCGCCGACATCAAGGAGATGGCCGGCATGGGCTACTCCCAGATGGGCTCCCGGGCCACGGCGCTCACCGGCGCGTTCGACGCGGTGGCGCGCATCCCGAAGCCGGTCGTCGCGGCGATCAACGGGTATGCGCTCGGCGGCGGCTGCGAGCTCGCGCTGACCGCGGACTGGCGCGTCTCCGCCGAGGACGCGACCCTGGGCCAGCCGGAGATCACTCTCGGCATCATCCCGGGGGCGGGCGGGACGCAGCGGCTGGCGCGCCTCGTCGGGCCGGCCCGTGCCAAGGACCTGATCATGTCCGGGCGGTTCGTGAAGGCCGCCGAGGCGCTGTCGATCGGCCTGGTCGACAAGGTCGTCCCGGCCGCGGAGGTGTACGCGGCGGCGAAGGCGATGGTCGAGCCCTACGTGCGCGGGCCGGCGCACGCGTTGCGGGCCGCTAAGCTTGCGGTGGACGGCGGCTTGGACATGGATCTGGCCTCGGGCCTGGCGTGGGAGAGCCAGCTGTTCGCGGCACTGTTCGCCACGGAGGACAAGACCGAGGGCATGACCGCATTCGTGGAAAAACGCAAGCCGAACTTCGCCTGACTACGCAGAGCGATGTATCCGAAGATCCATTAGGTGGCGTGCGGTACCGTGCAGTGAAGCGGCCGCGCGCACCGGGCTTGGTCGTCTGGGCTGCCGCAAGCCGTTGATCCAGGGGAATCCGGGCTAGCGTCGGCCCTCGCAGCGGGGGTCGACCGGAGCGGGCCGGCGGGTCGGCGCGATCCACGTCAGGGCGGTCTGCTCGACCGACCAGCCGTGCGCGTCGACCCTGCTGCCGGGCGGGCGGTCGCCGGCGTCGCAGAGCACCTTCGCCTGGATCCGCTCGTTGAGCACGAACTGGACGGTGCCGCCGGTGTCCAGCAGCGTCGTCATCCGGTCGTCGACGGTGATCACCGAGCCGACGAGGACGCCGTCGTCGGTGTCGATCGCAACCGTCGGCAGGATCGGGGCGCGCAGGAACACGACCCCGACGAGGAACGGCGCCGCGAACGCGGCCACCACCGCCGGCCAGTGCGTCACCGGCCGGGCCGCCCACGCCGGCACCGGGCCCGTGAGCAGCGGCGTCACCAGCGGCGGCAGCGCGAGCAGCACGAAGGTGACCGGCTCGCGCTGCCGGAAGGCCTCGACGATCGCCGGTCCGAGGAAGGTGTACTGCAGCAGCGCCGCCACGAACGGCAGCACCACGCCGGTCGCGGCTGCGGCTGCGCCGGTGTTGGCGCCCCGCTGCCGCACCACCAGGCCCAGGATCGACAGCGCGACCATGACCAGCGTCGGCAGGAACCGCAGCTGCCAGGTCAGCGTGCCGATCACCAGCGCGACGACGACCACCCAGTCGGGGATCCGCCGGGCGGCCGCGGCCAGCCGCGACGTCGCGGCCGCGGCGGGGTCGCTGAGCTCCAGCAGCGCGCCCAGGACCCGGGTCAGCAGCAGCGTCGCCGGGAACACCCACAGCAGCGCGATCACCAGCGTGCTGAGCAGGCCCAGCGGGCTGACGTATTGCACGAACAGCAGCATCGTCGGCACGTTCTGCCGGCTCAGATACCACAGCCGCAGCACCAGCAGGACGATCGGAAACGTCGGCAGCAACGGCAGCAGCCACTGCCGGTCGCCTACCTCTCCCACGGCCACTGGCGCACGTCCACCTTCGGCACCTCGGGCTGATGGTCGATGGCCACCTGCTGGTTGGGGCTGAACCGCTGCTCACTGCGCAGATACCGGTCGTATGCCTGCTCCCACCGCCGGTCGGTCGGGTCGTGGGCGGAGCGATACAGGTAAAGATTCACCAGTGTCTGCAGGGCCTCGTTGTCGCCGCAGTTGACGCCCCACCGCTCGTCGCCGGTGAGCCCGACGTCGTGGTGCACGAACGTCTGGCCGCCGTCCAGCGCGACGAACCCGGCGAGGATCGCGGCGTCGGTGGTGACGGCGTCGAACTCGCCGGCCTTGAGCCCGGCGACGCAGGCACTGATCTCGTTCTTGCCGGAGAGGGTCACGCCGGCCCTCTGCGCGACCTCGCTGGACGTGGACGTGGCGAGGGTGCAGACCCGCTCGCCGCGCAGGTCCTCGAGGCTGCTGACCGGCTTGTGCGCCTTGCCGGTGACCACCGACTGCTGGGTGCTCAGATATGGCCCGGCGAAACGGACCCCGGGCTGCTCCGACCGCTCCTTGGTGATGCTGAAGCTGGCGACGACGAGGTCGACGGTGACGAACCTGCCGTCGCGGTCGCGGGCCTGCATGCGCGCCCGGTCCTCGGTCTCGATCGACAGGAACCGCACCTGGTCGGGGCGGAACCCGAGGTCGCCGGCGATGAGATAGGCGATGTCGATGTCGAACCCGGCATACTCGCCGGTCGCCTTGTCGCGCAGGCTCACGCCCGGGGTGTCGTCCTTGACCCCGATGAGCAGCTCGCCGCGCCCGCCGATGGCGCTGCGGCGCAGGTCGGCCTCGGACGGCGGGCCGACGTCGATGACCACGACCACCGCCACGACGACCACCGCGACCAGCACGACGACCCACGCGACCAGGCGCGCGACCCGGGTGCGGCGCACCGGCGCGGGCTCAGGGTCGCCGGGTGGATCGTCGGCTGGCGGGTCGTCCCCTGGCTCGGCCACCACGCACCCCCCGTTCGAATGCATCGAACGGTACCGCTCGGGTGTGACAGTTTTCTACATTGCCTGCGCGTGGTAGCGACCGTCCACGATCGACAGTCGCAGCGGCAGCCCGAACGTCTTGGAGAGATTCTCCGCCGTCACGGTGTCGCGCAGCAGGCCCTGTGCCACGACGCCGCCGTCACGCATCAGCAGCGCGTGCGTGAACTCCGGCGGGATCTCCTCGACGTGGTGCGTGACGAGCACGATCGCCGGCGAGTCCGGGTCGGCGGCCAGCTCCGACAGCCGCCGCACGAGGTCCTCGCGGGCGCCGAGGTCCAGCCCGGCGGTCGGCTCGTCGAGCAGCAGCAGCTCCGGGTCGACCATCAGCGACCGGGCGATCTGGACCCGCTTGCGCTCGCCCTCGGACAGGGTGCCGTAGAGCCGGTCGGCGAGCGCGCCGACACCGAACTGCTCCAGCAGCGCCTGCGCGCGGGACTCGTCCATGCGGTCATACCGCTCGGTGAAGCGCCCCACGACCGCCCACGAGGCGGTGATGACGACGTCACGGACCGTCTCGTCGCCCGGCAGCTGCAGCCCCGCGGAGGAGAACCCGAGCCGGGTCTTCAGCTCGTTGATGTTGGTGCGGCCGAGCTTCTCCCCCAGCACGGTCACCGTGCCGCGGGTCGGATACAGCCGGGCACCGGCGAGGTTGAGCAGCGTGGTCTTGCCGGCACCGTTAGGGCCGAGCACGACCCAGCGCTCGTCGAGCTCGACCTGCCAGCTCACCGATCGGATGAGGTCGGACCGGTTGCGGGTCACCGTCGCTTTGTCCACCGCGATGACAAGGTCATCAGACACGGGCCAATCCAACCACGTCGCCGCCCCGGCGCTGGCCCTGCCCCCCATCCGCTGGACAAAAGCCGTATCGTGCGCGGGGATGAGTGCCGTACTGGAAATCGCCGGTCTGGTGAAGACCTACCAGACACTGTTCGGCAAGCCACGGGTCGCGCTGGACCACCTCGACATGGAGGTCCACCAGGGGCAGATCCACGGCTTCCTCGGGCCCAACGGGTCCGGCAAGAGCACGACGCTCAAGACGCTGCTCGGGCTGTTGCGGGCCGACTCGGGGCACATGCGCATCCTCGGCCAGCCGGTCCCGAGGGCGTTGCCGCAGGTGGTGTCGCGGGTCGGCGCGATCGTCGAGGCGCCGGCGTTCTTCGGCAACTTCACCGGGCACAAGACGCTCCTGCTGCTGGCCAAGGCCGGCGGCGTGCCGAAGCAGCGGGTCGACGTCGTGCTGGACCAGGTCGGCCTCGCCAGCCGCGCCGAGGACATGGTCAAGACCTACTCGATGGGCATGAAGCAGCGCCTCGCGGTGGCCTCGGCCCTGCTGAAGGACCCCGAGCTGCTGATCCTGGACGAGCCGAGCAACGGGCTGGACCCGGCCGGCATCCGGGAGATGCGCGACCTGCTCCGCGAGCAGGCCGACCGCGGCTCGACCGTGGTCATCTCCAGCCACATCCTCGCCGAGATCCAGCAGATCTGCGACTCGGTCACGATCATCTCCCGCGGCCGCCGGGTCGCCGCCGGCCCGGTGTCGGAGGTGCTCGCCGCCAACGACCGCGGCACCTACCGGGTCCGCGTCGACGACGTGCCCCGGGCCGCGCAGATCCTCGCCGACGCCGGTGCGCAGGTCACCGTCTCCGGCGACCAGATCGTCGTGCACGACCTGGCCGACCCCGCCTGGGTGTCCCGCGCGCTGGGCCTGCACGACCTGTGGGTGCGGGAGCTGGCACCGGTCGCGCAGCTGGAGGACGCGTTCCTCACCCTGACCGGCGGTGGCCCCCGCCGCGGGCAGTTCCGCCCGGTCGACAACTCCGACTGGCCCGGCCACGACGGGCCCCCGCCCGGGCCACCGTTCGAGGTCACCGGCCAGATCATCGAGAACGGACGGCAGGCATGACTCCGCTGCTGCGGGCCGAGTGGGCCCGCCTGTTCAGCCGCCGGGTCACGCTGGTGACCCTCGTGCTCATCGCGACGCTGCTCGCCTTCCTGACGTTCGGGTTCACGCTGACCCGCAGCACGCCGACCGAGGCCGAGATCCGCACCGCCGGCCAGCGCGCGGAGGCCGCCGCGGTCATCTACGACCGCAACGTCGCGCTGTGCGAGGCGGTGCAGAGCGGCACGGAGACCGCGCCGCCCGGCGTGAACTTCCCCCGCGGCTGCGACTACGGCGCGCGCCCCACCACCGACACGATGCTCGACTTCGGCTTCTCGTTCAGCCGCCAGTGGCCGTCCCTGTTCACCACGGCAGCGATCGTGCTGACGGTCGCCGGTTTCGTGCTGGGCGCGTCGTTCGTGGGCGTGGAATGGAGCTCCGGCGGCATGCTCAACCTGCTGCTCTGGGCCCCGCGGCGAGGCAGGGTCCTCGCCGCCAAACTGATCGCGGCCTGTGCCGGGGTCGCGCTGGTGTCGGTGGTGTACCTCGCTGCCTGGACCGGCGCTTTCGTGGCGGTCGACGCGGTCAACGACTCGGTCAACGTGATGGGGTTCGCCGACTGGATGTCGCTGCTGATCACCGCGGTCCGCGTGGCCCTGCTGGCGATGGCCGGCACGGCACTGGGGTTCGCGATCGCCTCGATGGGCCGGCACACGTCGACGGCGCTCGGGGTCGGCATCGCGTACCTGGTCGTCTACGAGCTGGGCGCGATCATCCTGTTCCAGGTGATCGGCGGCGTCGACTACTCGGCCAAGTACCGGCTGTCCAGCTGGGTCTCGGCGTGGATGAACAAGTCGACCGCGTTCGAGAGCACCCCGGCGTCCTGCTCCGACACGGGCTGCTCGCCGGCCGCGACCGTGCTGTCCGGCAGCTGGCAGCAGGCCGGGCTGGTCCTGACGCTGGTGGTCGCGGTGCTGCTGGCCGGCGCGTTCGTCTCGATGCGCCGCCGCGACACGAACTAGCGTCGTCCGGGCCCGGTCTGCGACCGGGCCCGGCGGCGGTTCACGCGGTGTCGCCGAAGACCTCTTCCCGGACCGCGTCGAGACCGGTCAGGATGGCGCCGTTGAGAACGGGCTCGCTGGACACCTCGGTGGCCACGACCCGCGGGGAGACCACGGCGATCGCGGCGACCTCGTGCTGCACCCGCTGCGCGAGGTCGGCGCCGCCGGCCTGGCCGATCTCGCCGGCGAGGACGACCAGCTCAGGGTCGAGCACCAGTCCGACCGACGCCACGCCCAGGGAGATGCGGCGGGCCAGCTCGTCCAGGAAGGGGCTCCCGGCCGTGCCCGCGGCGATGGCCGCCCTGATCGCCTCTCCGGCGCCCGAGGCCTTGAACCCGTGGGTCTTCGCGACCGCCTTCACCGCCGCGGCGTCGGTGAGCATCCGGAAGCCGCTCTTCGCCCGGCGCGACGCGTCGCGGCTGACCTGGGTGCCCGCGACCGGCAGGTAGCCGATCTCGCCGGCCGCGCCGACGCTGCCGCGGTGCAGCCGCCCGCCGAGCACGACGGCGGTGCCGACGCCGCGGTCCAGCCAGACCAGCACGAAGTCCTTCGCGCCGAGCGCGGCGCCGCTGTGCTGCTCGGCGATGGCGGCGAGGTTCACGTCGTTCTCGAACGCGACGGGCCGGCCGAGGTCCTCGCGCAGCGCCGTGAGCAGCCCCCGGTGCCAGCGCGGCAGGTCCCAGGCAAACGTGATCTCGCCGCTCTTCGGGTCGACCAGGCCGGGCGTGCCGAGCACGATCCGGCGGATGCGGTCGATCGGCGCACCTGCCTCGCCGGCCGCCTCGACGACGGCGGCGTGCACGACCTTGACCGGGTCGTCGCCCTCGCCGATCGACACGTCGGTGCGCCCGACGATCTTGCCGGTGATGTCGGCCACGCCGGCCACGACGTGCTGCGGGCCGGCCTCGACGCCGACGACGTACGCGGTCGCGGGGACCACGGCGTACATCTGGGCGTTGGGCCCCCGGCCGCCGGCTTGCTCGCCGACGCGGGCCACGAGCCCACGCTCCTCGAGGCGCTCCACCAGCTGGGACGCGGTGACCTTGGACAGCCCGGTCAGCTCACCGAGCTGCGCGCGGGTGAGTGGACCCTTGCTGAGCAGCAGCTCGAGGGCGGCGCGGTCGTTGAGCGCGCGCAGCAACCTAGGGGTGCCTGGAAGACGAGCAGAACTCATGGTGATGAACACCCCTAGTATTTAAGAAACTTTCCTATTAGATTGCCTCGGGCAACCTATACCGGAAAGCGTACGGTCACACCACCCGCACGGCCTACGCACAACTGGTCAAGATGCTCTTACGATCGTGGATAGCGCATCAGACGAGTGTTCAACACTGGTCCACGCGCTGAGGGGGGAACACCGTGTCGAACGATCCAGGACTCCGCCGGCTGGCGCTGGGCACGCTGCTCGGCGCCTTCCCTGGCGCACAGGCCCCGGCCTGGGCCGTCGACCTGCTCGCCGAGGGGATGGCCGGGCACCTGCTGTTCGGCTACAACATCGTGGACCGCGACCAGGTCGCCGCGCTCACCGCGAGCCTGCACACCGCCCGCGACGGCGTGCTGATCGCCATCGACGAGGAGGGCGGCGACGTCACCCGCCTGGCGCACCGCCTCGGCAGCCCGTATCCGGGCAACGCCGCGCTCGGCGCGCTCGGCGATCCGGCGATCACCCGCCGGGTGTACCGCACCATCGGCGCCGAGCTCGACCAGCTGGGGCTCAACCTCAACCTCGCGCCCACCGTCGACGTCAACACCGCCGACGACAACCCGATCATCGGCACCCGCAGCTTCGGCGCCGACCCGCACCTCGTCGCCGCGCACACCGCCGCCGCGGTGCTCGGCCTGCAGAGCGCCCGCGTGGCCGCCTGCGCCAAGCACTTCCCCGGCCACGGCGCCACCCTCGCCGACTCCCACCTCGAGCTGCCGACCGTCGACATCTCCTTCGAGGAGCTCCGCCGCCGCGAGCTGCCGCCGTTCGCGGCAGCCGTCGAGGCCGGCGCCAAGTCGATCATGAGTGCGCACATCCGCGTACCCACCCTGACCGGCGACGCCCCGGCCACCTTCAGCAAGGCCGTCCTCGTCGACCTGCTCCGGACCGAGCTCGGCTTCACCGGCGTCGTCGTCACCGACGCCCTGGAGATGCTCGGCGCCGCCCGTTACGCCGGCAGCACCCAGGCCGGCGCCGTCCTCGCCCTGGCCGCCGGCGCCGATCTGCTCTGCATCGGCGCCGACGTCGACGAGAAGCTGACCCTCGCCTGCGTGGACGAGATCGTCACCGCCGTCCAGGACGGCCGCCTGCCCCTCGCCCGCCTGGAGGAGGCCGCCGCCCGCGTCCAGGCCCTGTCCGACTGGACCCGCCAAGGCGACCGCACCGACCGGGAGGAGCCCGGGCTCGGGTACCCGGCCGCGCTCAGCGCCGTGCGCATCGAGGGCTCGGTCGACCGCTCCTCCGCCCCGCTCATCGTCCAGCTGGAGTCGGAGTCGTCGATCGCCGCCGGCCGCGTCCCGTGGGGGCTCGGCCCGCACGTCAACGGCACCGAGCAGATCCGCGTGGTAGCGGCGCAGACCGACCCGGCCGAGCTGCGCGCCGTGGCGGGCACCCGTCCGATCGTCGTCGTGGGTCGTAACGTCCACCGGCTGCCGGGCGCCCGTGCCCTGGTCGATGCCTTGGCCACCACCCACCCGGTCACTGTCGTCGAGATGGGGTGGCCGTCCTCGTGGCGGCCGGCTGGGGTGCGGGCCTTCATCACCACCTGGGGCGCCAGCCACGCCAACGGCCGTGCCGCTGCTGAGACGCTGGGCTTGGCTGCCTGACGGTATTCGTACTCCCCCAAGATCCTGTGGTCGTCTTTCCGTTGAGGTTCGCGTGGGGGTACGCCGCCTGGAGTGATTCCTGGTGCAGGTCCGCGTAGGTCGGTGGTTCCGCACAGCCTCCGGCCGCGCGAATGGGTAGCGCGGTCACCGTCCGTGCCGTAGTTGCGGTGATACCAAGCCAGGTCCGCACGCACATGATCCAGCGCCGTCGAGCGCATCATTCGGTGCTACAACACCGTCGCTGGCCAAAAAACAAAGCCATCGATCATCGGTCGAACAACCCGAAGGATCTGCGGGGCTCTGACCCCTGGGATCGTTCGGGTTGTTCGTTTTTTGGAACTGGCGACGGTGTGGCACCACCGAATGATGACCTCGACGGCGCTGGATCATGTGCGTTCGGACCTGGCTTGGGATCACCTCGACACGGCACGGACCGCAACCACGCCACCCATTCGCGCGGCCGGAGGCTGCGCGGAACCACCGACCTACGCGGACCTGCACCAGAAATCAGTCCAGGCGGCGTACCCCCACGCGAACCTCAACGGAAGACGACCAGAGGATCTTGGGGGGTGAACAGGAAGCCCAGATCCGGAAGGCCCCGGGGGGACCTTCCGGATCACGAAGCAAACGTCAGGCCGCAGAAGCCCGAACGAGCGTGCGGATCTGGCGAAGAAGGACGGACAGCGCGGCGAGGTCCCCAGGAGACTCGCCGAACTCGCCGATCGCATTGCGAGTACGGGCGATCGACGTGGCGTTGCTCTGCTCCCACTCGTCGACGCGGGCCTCGGCGTCCCCGGAGGGGGCGGTGCCGTTGAGCACCTCAGCGGTCAGGGCCGCGAGCGCCGCATACAGGTCGTAGCGCAGCGCCATGCGGGCCAGGGTCTGCCAGCGGTCCTCGCGGGGCAGGTCGGAGATCTTCGACAGCAGGTCGTCGATGCGGAAGCGTTCCGACAGCACGTAGTAGACCGTGGCGACCTCGTTGACGTCGCGGCCGGTCTGGGAGGCGACCTCGACGATGTCGAGCAGGCCGAAGCCATACATGATGCGGGTGGTGAGCTCGGCCAGCTCGTCGGGCAGGCCGAGCTCGCGCAGCTGGACGGTGTTGGCGTGCAGGGCGTCGCGCTCGCGGCCCCGGAAGAGGGTGTCGAGCTCGCCGAGCAGGCGCGAGATGCCGGGGCGCAGCCGGGCGATCTCGCCGGGCACGTCGATCGGCAGGCGGCGGTTGGAGACCAGCCAGCGCACGGCGCGGTCGAGCAGGCGCCGGATCTCCAGGTAGACCTCGGTCTGCGACTCGGTCGGGATCTGGTTGTCGAGTGCCTCGACGGCGACGCGCAGGGCGTTGAGCCCATAGACCTCGCGGATGACGACGGAGGCGCGCAGCACGTCCGCCGAGCCGGCGCCGGTCTCCTCCGACGCGCGGTGGAAGAAGGACGTGCCGCCGCGGTTGACCGCCTCGTTGACGACGGCCGTGGTGACGATCTCGCGGCGCAGCGGGTGCTCGGCCATCGCCTCGACGAACCGGTCGCGCAGCGCGGTCGGGAAGTAGTCGACGAGCACCTCGGTGGTCCACTCCTCGTCCGGCAGGCCGGAGTCGAGGATCTCGTGCTCGAGCACGATCTTCACGTAGGACAGCATGACCGCGAACTCGGGTGAGGTCAGGCCGACGCCGACGGCGGCGCGGGAGTCGAGCTCCTCGTCGGTCGGCAGTCCCTCCAGGGTCCGGTCGAGCTGGCCGCGGCGCTCCAGGTCGGCGATGAGGCGCTTGTGTACCGGCAGCAGCGACCGGGACTGGGCGCGGGCGTTGCCCAGCGCGGTGGCCTGGTCGTAGTTGTCGCGCAGCACGAGGTCGCTGACCTCGTCGGTCATCTGGGCCAGCAGCGGGTTGCGGTCGGCCTGGTCGAGCTGGCCGGCGGCGACGGCGCGGTCGAGCAGGATCTTGATGTTGACCTCGTGGTCGGAGCAGTCGACGCCGGCGGAGTTGTCGATGAAGTCGGTGGCGATGTGGCCGCCGCCGAGGGCGAACTCGATCCGGCCGAGCTGGGTGAGGCCGAGGTTGCCGCCCTCGCCGACGACCTTGGCGCGCAGCTCCCGGCCGTTGACCCGGATGTGGTCGTTGGCCTTGTCGCCGACGTCGGCGTGCGACTCGCTGCTGGCCTTGACGTAGGTGCCGATGCCGCCGTTCCAGAACAGGTCGACGGGGGCGGCGAGGATGGCGTGCATCAGCTCGTTGGGCGTCAGCGAGGTCAGCGAGGACGGGATGCCCAGCGCCGCCTTCGCCTCGGACGTGAGCGGGATCGACTTCGCCGTGCGGGGATAGACCCCGCCGCCGGTGGAGATGATCGACTTGTCGTAGTCGTCCCAGGATGAGCGTGGCAGGTCGAACAGCCGCTGCCGCTCCTCGAACGACGCCGTCCGGTCCGGCGTGGGGTCGATGAAGATGTGCCGGTGGTCGAAGGCCGCGACCAGCAGGATGTGCCGGGAGAGCAGCATCCCGTTGCCGAAGACGTCGCCGGACATGTCGCCGACGCCGACCACAGTGAAGTCGGTGGTCTGGGTGTCGACGCCGAGCTCGCGGAAGTGCCGCTTCACCGACTCCCAGGCGCCCTTGGCGGTGATGCCCATCCGCTTGTGGTCATAGCCGGCCGAGCCGCCCGAGGCGAACGCGTCGCCGAGCCAGAACCCGTAGCGGGTCGAGATCTCGTTGGCGATGTCGGAGAACGTGGCGGTGCCCTTGTCCGCGGCGACGACGAGATACGGGTCGTCGGGGTCGTGCCGGACTACGTCAGCAGGGGCGACGACCTTGCCGCCGTCGAGGTTGTCGGTGACGTCGAGCAGGGCGGAGATGAACAGCTGGTAGCAGGCGACGGCCTCGTCCCGGTCGCCCGGGACCTGCTTGAGCACGAAGCCGCCCTTGGCCCCGGTCGGCACGATCACCGCGTTCTTCACCATCTGCGCCTTGACCAGGCCGAGGATCTCGGTGCGGAAGTCCTCGCGCCGGTCGGACCAGCGCAGCCCGCCCCGGGCGACCGCGCCGAAGCGCAGGTGCACGCCCTCGAACCTCGGCGAGTAGACGAAGATCTCGAACTTCGGCCGTGGTGCCGGCAGGTCGGGGATCGACTGCGGGTCGAGCTTGAACGCCGTGTAGGACTTCGGGCGTCCGGCCTCGCCGCGCTGGAAGAACGAGGTGCGCAGCGTCGCCTGGATCAGCATCAGGAACGAGCGCAGGATGCGGTCCTGGTCGAGGCTGGTCACCCCGTCGAGGTCGGCGTGGATCGCCGAGACCAGCTCCTTGGACTGCACGGCGCGGCTGTCCTCGGACAGCTGCAGCCGCGGGTCGAACCGGGCCGCGAACAGCGCGACGAGCTTGGAGGCGATCGCCGGATACTGCAGCAGCGTCGACTCCATGTAGTCCTGCGAGAACACCGTGCCGGCCTGGCGCAGATACTTCGCGTAGGCGCGCAGCACGACGACCTCGCGCCAGGTGAGCCCGGCCTTGATGACGAGGGTGTTGAACCCGTCGACCTCGGCCTCGCCGCGCCAGGTGGCGGAGAACGCGTTCTCCAGGTGGGGACGCACCTCGGCGATCGCCCGCGAGTCGGCGGGCAGCTGCAGGCCGAAGTCATAGAGATAGATGGTGCCGTCGACGCGGTGCATCTCATACGGCCGCTCGTCGGTGACCCGCACGCCGAGGGAGTGCAGCACCGGCAGGACCGCCGACAGGATCATCGGCTCGCCGTAGCGATACACCTTGAACCGGATGTCGGACTCGTCCTGGCGGCGCCGATAGACGTGCATGACCAGCTGGCCCGGCTCGTCGAGCAGCTCCAGCTTCGCGACGTCCTTCACCGCCTCGAATGGCGTGTGCTCGTCCTTGTAGGTCTCCGAGATCGCGCCGCTGTATCGCTGGTAGAGGACCTTCGCCTGGTGCTCGTCGTCGAGCTTGCGCTCCAGCACGAGCCGGAAGTCGTCGTCCCAGAGGCGGGTGGCCTCGGCGAGCCGCTCCGTCAGGTCGTCGACGTCGACGTCGCCGGGCGGGTTGCCGGGCTCGGTGCGCACGATGAAGTGGACCCGCGCGAACTTCGACTCGCTGACCCTGGTCGTGTAGTCGACGCCGATGCCGTTGAGCTCGGCGAGGAGGATCTGCTGGATGCGCAGCCGATTGGCGGTGGTGAACCGGTCCCGGGGCAGGTAGACCAGGCACGAGATGAACCGGCCATAGGCGTCGCGGCGCAGGAACAGCCGCAGCTGCCGCCGCCCGGCCAGGCGCAGCACGCTCATCGCGGAGCGGTACAGCTCGTCGGTGGTGATCTGGAACAGCTCGTCGCGCGGATAGGTTTCCAGGGTCTCCATCAGGTCCTTGCCGGAGTGGCTGCGCGGCGACAGGCCGGAGCGCTCCACCACCTCGGCGACCTTGCGCTTGACCACCGGCAGGTCCCGCACGCTGGTGCGATAGGCCGCGGAGGAGAACAGCCCCAGGAAGCGCTTCTCGCCGGTCACGTTGCCATCGGCGTCGAACTGCTTGAAGCCGATGTAGTCCAGATACGCCGAGCGGTGCACGGTCGCCCTGGAATTGGCCTTGGTGATGATCAGCAGCCGCTTCTCCAGCGCCTTGGCATACGCCTCGGTGGTCATGGAGCTCAGCACCCGCGGGTGCGGCTGGTCGGCGCGCAGGATGCCCAGGCCGGTGCCGAGGACGGCCTGCAGCAGGTCCTCGCCGCCGTCGCCCTTGATCAGCTTGTATTGCCGGAAGCCCAGGAACGTGAAGTGGTCGTCGGCGAGCCACCGCAGCAGCTCGACGGAGTCGGTGATGTCCTTGTCCGGCACCGGCAGCTGCGCGCTGCCCAGCTCGTCGGCGAGCGTGAGCGCCTGGGTGCGCATCTTCGGCCAGTCCTCGACCGCTTCGCGCACGTCGTTGAGCACGCGGGCCAGGTCTGTGCGGACCGTCTCGAGGTCACGCTCGTCGCGGATGCGGTCGATCTCGATGCGGATCCAGCTCTCGACGATGTCGCCGGGGGCGGCGTCCTCGGGCTCGAGCCCGACCCGGATCTCCTCCAGGGCGCCAAGCGGCTGGCGGCGCACCACGACGAGCGGGTGGACGAGCAGGTTGACGTCGAGATTGCGCGACGACAGGGCGCTGGTGACCGAGTCGACGAGGAAGGGCATGTCGTCGGTGACGATCTCCAGCGATGTGCCGCCGGTCACACTGAGCCCCAGACGGAGCTTCAGCTCCCCCGGGACCCGCTGCCCCGCGAGCTCCAGGTGCGAGCCCGTGGCCGCGACCATCTTCGACACCTGGCAGCTGGCCAGCTCCTCGTCGGGGACGAGTCGCCAGTATTGCGCAACCAGGCCGGGATCGACGTCCTGCGCGGCGGCCAGGACCACCGCCTCGGCGACGAGGTGCTCAGCGTTGGGCACAGGCTGGGCTAACTCGTCGTCCTCGATCGCTGGCTCGGCGACCGCAGTGCGCACCGTTGCCGTGGGCCGGTTCATCGGTCTGTTCTCCCCTCACCCACGACGCTGTGGGTTGTCCCGCACAGCCTAAGACGTACCGCCGACAATTCTGATCGGCGTATGCCCCAGCAACCGGTTCAGCAGCGTCGGTTACCCGATCGACCAGCACCCGCCCATACCAATTGTCCAACTTTTCCGATCTTGGGGCGTGCGGATCGTGGCTTTCATGACGCAGAATCGCCCCCATGGCCGTTTCATTTCGTCGCATGATCGCCCTCCTCGCCGGGCTGACGCTGCTGGGCGCCCTGCCCGCCTGCTCCAGCAAGCCACCGGACGACGCGCTGAAGACGTTCCTCGCCGCGTGGGAGCAGGGCAACATCGCCGGGATGAAGTTCGTGGGCACGGATGGCAAAGCGCTCAGTGGCGACGCGGCGCAGAAGCTGTGGACCACGGTCGCCGGCGACCTCGCCGCCACCCCGCCCAAGCTGGCCATCAAGGGCTCGCCGGCGGTCAAGAAGGACGAGGCCAGCGCCGTCGTCACGGTCAAGTGGCCGGTCTCCGGCTCGACCTGGGAATACGACACCACCGTCAAGGCCAAGCGGGTCGACAAGCAGTGGACCGTCGTCTGGGACGCCAAGACCATCAACCCGACGCTGGAGCCCACCGACAAGATCGCCGTGCGCAAGACGCCGGGTTCCCGCGGCAGCATCCTCGACGGCGCCGGCCAGCCGATCGTGAGCAGCAAGCCCGTGGTCATCATCGGCGTGCAGCCACGCTCGGTCACCGATATCAACATCGTGGTGAAGAACCTCGGCGACGCCTTCACCACGGCCAAGGTGCAGGTCGACCTGTCCGGCCTGCCGAACAAGGTGAAGGCCGCGAAGCCCGACGCGTTCGTCGAGGTCGTGACGCTGCGCAAGGAGGTCTACGACACCGTCGCCAACAAGCTCAACTCGACGCCCGGCGTCGTCACCCGCAACTCGACGCAGACCCTGGGACCCTCCGCCCAGTTCGCCCGTGCGCTGATCGGCACGTCCGGCGAGGTGACCAAGGAGATCATGGACAAGAACCCCGGCAAGTACAAGGTCGGCGACGTCGTCGGCCTGTCCGGGCTGCAACAGAAGTACGACGCGGCACTGCAGGGCAAACCGGGCGTCTCCGTCGTGGTGCCGATGCCCACCGGTACCCCGGACAAGAAGCTCTTCACCGCAGACCCGGCGGCGGGTTCGGCGATCAAGGTCACCCTTGACGTCAACATCCAGAACGCGGCCGAGGCGGCCCTCGCCCTCGACACCCGCCGCTCCGCGCTCGTCGCGATCCGGGTCAGCGACAACACGCTCGTCGCGGTCGCCAACGGCCCCGGCGCGGCCGGCAACAACTTCGCCCTCACCGGCCAGACCCCGCCCGGCTCGACGTTCAAGACGATCACCGCGCTCGGCGTGCTCGACAAGGGCACGACCGGCGAGACGGTGGTCCCCTGCCCGAAGAACCTCACCGTCGACGGCCGCACGTTCAAGAACTCCCACGACATGGAGCTCGGCAACGTGCCGTTCCGGGTCGACTTCGCGAAGTCGTGCAACACCGCGTTCGCCAGCCTGGCACCGCAGTTGGCCCCCGACGGCCTGGCGAAGACCGCGCAGAGCGTCGGCATCGGCATCCCGTGGGACCTCGGCGTCGACGTCTTCACCGGCAAGGTCTCCTCGAACGGCTCCAAGTCCGAGCAGGCCGCGGCCGCGTTCGGCCAGGGCACCACGCTCTCCTCACCGGTCGCCCTCGCCGGCGCCGCCGCCGCGATCGCCCGCGGTCAGTGGAAGCAGCCGCAGCTGGTGCTCGACCCCGCCCCGAAGAGCCCGGCGGCTGACGGCCCGCAGCTCAACCAGGCGTCGCTGGACGCGCTGCGGCAGATGATGCGCGAGGTCGTCACCGACGGCACCGCCAACCAGCTCAAGGATCTCCCCGGCGACCTGCGCGGCAAGACCGGCACCGCCGAATACGACAACGACCCGGCGCACACGCATTCCTGGTTCATGGGATACCGCGGCGACATCGCCTTCTGCGTCTTCGTGGAGAACGGTGGCGCCAGCACCGCGGCGGCCGTCCCGATCGCCGGGAAGTTCTTCCAGACCATCGGCTGACCAGCGGCAAACGGCCCCACTCGCCGACGGCGGGTGGGGCCGTTGCACGTCATCGTTGCTTCGGTGTCCGGTCCTCATCGGGGGTACGGGCAGCAGGCACCACATCCGTCAACGGCGACTCGGGCGGCTCGACGGGTTCCCGCGGGGTCCTGCTCTGCGCCGGCACGAACGGCACGACGCCGTCGCGGTCCTGGCCGGGCGGGTCGTCATGCGGGTCGCTGCGGCGGGCGAGGCGACCCGAGGACGGCGGTGCCGAGATCGGCGCGAGCGTCAACGCCAGCCGGGGCGCCCGGCGGCCTTTCCGCCCGGGGCGCCCGAACGGCAGCGCGCCGCCACCGTCCTCCGCGCCCTGATCCGCGCTCGGCTCGGTGCCGGCCGGCTCGGCGGGCGCGCCGGCGCCGCTGCCGACGGTGACCCAGCCGCCGTCTGCGGGACCGGCCGGCTCCACTGCGTCGAGGTCGATCGGCTTGCGGGTGGTGATTCCGATCACAGCGCCGCGACTGTACGCGGGAAGCCTCGGCGTCTCGGGCGCCTCGGCCTTGCCCGCCCCGGCGCGGCCGGCGGCCCGGTCGGCGGCGAGGTCGACCACCGCGCCGGTCCGGACGTCGACCCAGGCGACCGGTGGCAGTTCGAGGTCCGTGTCGACGGCGCCGACCGGTGTCCCCGCGGTGGCGTGCTCTGCCGGCGAGGGACCGTCGGGGGCATTGACCGACGTCTCGGTGGCGTCAGGAGAGGCCGGCTCGACCTCCGCCGCCAAATTCTCGGCCGGGCCGTCGGAGGAATCATCCCCCGGATCGTCGGCCGGGTCACCCGGGAGGTCCTCGGCCAGGTCGGCGGGCGGGTCGGCGGGCACGACGTCCACCGGGTCGCCCGGGAGGTCCTCGACCGCGTCGGCGGCCAGATCGTCCGCCGGTTCACCCGGGAAGTCGTCGGTGGGGTCGGCAGGGAACTCCGCGGCGGGCGCATCCTCGGGTGGAACATCGGCGCCGTCCGCCGGCTCGGTGATCTGGTCGGCGGATGCTCCATCGCCCGGGCCGGCGGCCCACTCGGCGTCCAGGTCGGCGGGCTCGCCTGGCGGCGCCTCGGCCGGCGCGTCCGCCTGCTCGGTGGTCAGCGCGTCCACCCGGTCCCCAGCCGGCCCGAACACCGCCACGGACGCCGGCTCGAACACCGGCCCGGAAGCCGACTCGAACACCGGCGCAGAGGCCGGCTCAGGCACCGGCGCAGAGGCCGGCTCGGGCACTGGCCGTGAGGAAAGCGCGGCGGCAGGCTCGAACACCGGGCCGGAGGCAGGTCCGGGGGCAGGCACGATCAGGGGCGCAGCGGCCGGCTCAGCGGCCGGGGCGGGTGCCTGCAGCGGCGGGGCGGACACCACCGGGGTGAGGTCGTCGGCCGCGAGGGCGGCGGACGTGACGAGGGGCTCGAGGCCGGCGACCAGGACGTCGGTGACCTCCCGCGCATACTGGCCGTCGGGGTCGTAGTCCGGGTCGAAGACGGTGACCTGGACGCCCACGCAGCGGGGGTCGGAGACCAGGCCGCTGAGCAGGATCTCCAGCTCCCGGTAGGCGATCCCGCCCACGTCGGGGGCGTCGACCGCCGGCATGACCGCCGGGTCGAGGACGTCGACGTCGACGTGGACCCAGAAGCCTGCGCAGTCGCGCAGCTGGTCGCGGGCCCACTGGGCGGAGCGGGCGGCGCCGTGGGAGCGCAGCTCCGGCACCGCGCGGGCGACGATCCCCGCCGCCTGCAGGTCGAGGCGGTATTCGTCATGGGTGCGGATGCCGAGCAGGACCACGTCGACGTCGCGGAAGTAGGGCCGGCGCTGCTCGATCGAGGCCAGGTTGCTCTGCCCCCGGCCGGTGGCCAGGGCGAGGGCCTCCCCCGCCGCGGCACCGACATAGGAGGCGTTGCCCTCGTGGCGGAAGTCGGAGTGGCCGTCGACGTAGACGAGGCCGACCCGGCCGGCGAGGTCGGCGGAGTACCGCCGCATCGCCAGGCCGGCGCCGAGCAGGATCGAGCAGTCGCCGCCGAGGACGACCGGGAAGTCGCCGGAGGCCAGGACGGTGCCGATCCGGTCGGCCAGGCGGCGGACGAAGACCGCGATCTCATCCGCCTGGGCGACGCCGTCGCCGGGCTCCCAGCCGGCCGGGTCATACCGCGGCGGGGTGATGCACCCCGCGTCGCGGGCGCCCAGCCGGACCAGCAGGCCGCTGTCGCGCAGCGAGCCGGGGGCTTTCGCGCAGCCGGGGACCGAGGTTGCGGTCGGTGGCCGTAACCCCAGGTTGCTCGGTGCGTCGACGACGGCGATCCGGCGCATCCCGCCCCGGCTCAGAAGAGTGCGCTCGCCAGCGCCCGGCGGGCTTTGGCGACCGCGGGGTCGTCGGGCCCCGCGACGGTGAACAGCGAGACGAGGTGTTTGCGCACCGTCTCGCGTTCGTCGCCGGGGGTGCGGCGGACAAGGTCGATGAGGCGCTTGTAGGCGAGGTCGGCCTGGCCGGTCAGCACCTCGATGTCGGCGGCGAGCAGCTGCGAGGGCACGTCGTCGCCGGCGGCGGCGAGGACCACCGCGGGGTCGAGCCCGGCGGTGCGGCGCAGGAGGGCGACCTGGGCCAGCCCGGACTCGGCGATCGGATCGGCCGGCGTGTCGGCGAGAATGTTGCGGTACGCCTGCTCGGCGGCGTCGAGGTCGCCGTCCATGAGGGCGTCGTCGGCGGCGAGCAGGCGCGGGTCGTCGCCGTGCTGGACCTCGACGCCGGCGGCCTTGAGGACCGCGTCGATCCACTGGCGCAGGTGGGCCTCGGGCAGCATCTGGTTGAACGCGTCGACGGGCTGCCCGCCGACGATCGCGACGACGAACGGGATGCCCTGGATGCGGAACATCTGGGCGAGCCGCGGGTTGGCCTCGATGTCGACGCGGCCGAGCAGCCAGGTGCCCTCACCGTCGGCGGCGAGCTTCTCCAGCAGCGGGGAGAACTGCTGGTGCGGCTGGCTGCCGTCGACGTAGAAGTCCAGGACGACCGGGGTGGTGACCGAACGCTGCAGGACGGCGTCCTGGAAGTTGGTCTCGGTGACGTCGAACACGAACGCGGAGCTCGGCGCGGCGGCAGGCTGGGCAGATCGCTGCGCCGCGGCCTGATTGCTCCGGGCTAGGGCGCCGAGGTCCACCGCCCCGCGGGTGAAGATCGACTGGGTCTGCCTTGGGTCGCTCATGAAGCTAGTTTTGCACGTGCCCCAAGTGGTCTGCCGCAAGTGACCGGTCCGATCCACCCGCCACCAGTGTGACGGCGCCGTCGATGTGCTCCACGGTGAAGAGGGTGCCGGGCGGGAAGTCGCCGAGGACCTCCGGCGGCAGCTGGACCGTGCCGTCCCCGGCGACGACGGCGAAGTCCTGGCCGTCGCGGCCTTCGGCGCCGACCCGGCCGTCGCGGATGGTCACGGCGCGGCCGAGGCGGGTGCCGACGTCACCGTCGTGGGTGACGACGACGATGGTGGTGTTGCGCTCCTGGTTGACGGTCTCGAGGGCCTCGAGGACCTCGTCGCGGCCGGCGGTGTCGAGCTGGCTGGTCGGCTCGTCAACGAGCAGCAGGCCGGGCCCGGCGGCGATGCCGACGGCGAGCGCGGCGCGCTGGCGGGCGCCGGGGGCGAGCTCGTCGATGCGGGAGCGGCCGAGGCCGGGCAGGCCGACCAGGTCCAGGATGCGGTCCGGGTCGTCGAGCTTGATGCCCTCGGTGCGGGCGGCGCGCCGCTGGGCGAGCCAGATGTTGCGGTGCAGCGTCGCGTAGGGCAGCAGGTTGCGGGCGGCGCCCTGCAGCACCACGCCGATCTCGGTGCCGCGGAGGCGGGCGATCTCGCCGTCGGAGAGCTTGCCCATGTCATACGTGCCGATGTTGACCCTGCCGGCGGACGGGCGCATGAGCCCGGCCAGCAGCGCGATCAGCGTCGATTTGCCGGAGCCGGACGGCCCGACCAGGGCCAGGGTCTCCCCCGGGCCGATCGACAGGTCGACGCCGGCGAGGGCAACGACGTCGCCGGCCTCGGCCCGGTAGATGTGCACGACCCGTCGGCAGGCCACCGCCAACCCGTTCATGAGCAGTCCCCTTTATCGCTGTCTGGTCGCGGCACGGAGTCGGGCACCGGCGAGGAGCGCCACGCCGGTGAGGGTCAGCACGGACGCCACCCAGGCGGCGGCGACCGGGAGCGGCGACGGCCAGATCGGCACCGGGAAGGTGCCGGGGTCGTCGGTGAACACCGGAAGATGTTCGCGCACCAGCAGCCAGCTTGCCAGAGCGGCGAACGGCCCGATGACCGCCGCGGTGCCGACCAGCGCCAGGTAGCCGTTGGCGGACGCGTCGCGGCGGGCGACGCCCTGCGCCCGCAGGGCCCGCAGCTCGCCGCCGCGGCGCTGCCGGTCCAGGGCGGTCACGAGCCAGAGCGCGCCGCCGGCGAGCAGCACCGCGAGGCCCGCGGCGAGCTCGTGGAAGCGCAGCGCGACCGCCGGCCCCTGCTCGTCGAGCGCGGCCCGCAGCGGAGCGATGCGCTGGTCGGACACGACGACGAGGCCCTGCGCGTGGATCCGGTCCAGGATGTCGGCGGGGGCGCGGTCGTTGAGCCAGATCTGCGGGTGCAGCGTGTCGCCGCCGCCGCTGGAGAGCCGGTCCATGTACTCGAGGTCGACGAGGCCGCCGTGCACGCCCATGCGGGGGACCTGGGCGACCTCGCCGGCGACCTGGACGACGACCCGGGTCTGGTCGAAGCCGGACATGTGGTCGTCGATGCCGGCGGTGCGTGCCATGACGACGGGCATCGGCACGGGCACGTCGGTCGGCAGGAGGCGGAACGCGACGTCGGCGCCCTTGTAGTTCGACACGTCCATGCGCAGGCCGCCGCCGGCGGAGCTGAGCGTGGGCACGATGAGCCGGGGCCCGGGGCTCTCCGGGACCCGCCACTCGTCGGGGTTGCCGAAGTCGGTGATCGTCTCGCCGCGCTGGGCCATGCCGTGCAGGGTGATCGTGGCGTCGAAGCCGCGGCCCTCCGGCTGCCTGATCTGCAGCGCGGCGAGGCGGCACTTGTTCACGCACATCGGCAGGTTCTTGACGTACGTGTGGCGCCCCAGCTGCGGCGCGCCGAAGTCGACCTCGCCGACGGCGGAACCGTCCAGGGGCACCACGACGACGATGAACCGGACGCGGAAGGCGTCGTAGAGCTTGTCGACGGTGATGTCGAGGGTCACGTCCTTGTTGTCGAGGATGACGCTTTCGCGCGGCACGTCGGGGCGCATCGCGGCGGCGGCCTCGGCGGCGGTGAAGTGCTTGTCGTCCCACAGCGCGACCCGGGCGAGGCGCTGGGAGTCCACCGCGAGCATCGGCGGCACCCCGGAGTCGTCCGGCGGCGGCAGGATCATCGTGGCCATGGCGAAGTCGCCGGCGGGGTCGATCGCCCGGACCTTGCCGAGCAGTTCGGTGCGGCCGGCCTGTTCGAGGGTGATGATCCGGTCGGCGCCCTGCTCGACCCGGATGCGGGTGTCGCGGTTGTCGTCGGAGGCGGTCGCCGCGGTCGCCGCGAAGCACGCGAGGGCGATGGCGACCACGAACAGGGCGAGGATCCGCTGGCTGCCGGGGCGGCGGGCCATCGCGTACGCGGCCAGGGTCGGCCCGATCCGCCCGCGGCGCAGGGCGCGCCGGCCGTTGCGTTCGGCGAGGGGCAGCACGCCACGGGCGGCGAGCAGGCCGAACGCGATGACGACCAGCGACGGGCCGAAGATCGCGAAGCCGGTCAGCCCACCGTCGCCCTCCCGCAACTGCAGCACGGCGACGACGGCGAGGACCACCACGGCGACCTCGAAGACCGGGGCGCCCCAGCGCGACATCCGGCTGGGCACGTTGCGGAGCAGGTCGATGGTCTTCTTGGCGAGTTCGGCGCGCTGGGCCAGCCCCGCGGCGAGCAGGGCGCCGCCGAGCGCGACGAGGGCCCACCGGTTGGCGCCGGCGGACAGCGGTACGTCGCCGCTGGTGCTCAGCAGCAGCCAGGCGGCGAGCCGGACCAGGTAGTGGCCCAGGAGGAAGCCGGCGGCGCCGCCGAACAGGACCGGCACGATGCTCTCGCCGGCGGCGAGCCACCAGCGGCGCGGGAGGGTGGCGCCGCGCAGCGACAGCAGCCCCAGCTCGAGCCGGCGTTCGGCGGTCGCCGACGCGACGGCGACGAAGAGCACGAACCAGCACAGCAGCACGAGCGGCACCGCAGCGACCGGCACGACCTGCGCGACGAGGCTGCGGTTGCGCTCGATGCGTTTCAGCAGGTCCGGCAGGTCGGCCTTCACCGTCGGCGCCCCGGACAGGCCGACCAGCTGCGCCCGGCCGCTCTCGACGGCGGCGTTGACCGCGGCGAGGCTGTCGCCGGTGATCGCGTCGTGGTCGATGACCACGTCGAGGGCCTGCCGCTCGTTGGGGCGCTCGATCGACTCCAGCGAGAGCCGGCCGGCCAGGATCGGCGCGGTGACCAGCCGGTCCGTGGGGCGCTCGTCGAAGTAGTCGAAGTCGGCCCAGTACTGCTCGGTCCGGTCGAGCGGCTCGTACGCGCCGACGACCGTCATCGTGGTGAACGCGCCGATGGGCATCCACTCGCGGCCCTCGGGGTCGTACGCGCCGGCGGCGACCTCCAGCGTGCCACCGACCTTGAGCTTGAGCTGGTCGACGGTCGGCTTGCTGAGAATGATCTCGCTCTGGCTGATGAAGCAGCGGCCTTCGAGGAAGCGCACGTGCGCGCAGGAGTCGTCGCGGTACACGAACCGCGGCGCGACCGCCTCGACGCCGGGGGCGGTGCCGTTCACGTAGGCGTTGATCTCGGCGCTGAAGACGGTGGTGAAGCCGGGGAACGTGAACACCTTCGGCACGAGGTCCTCGAAGGCGCGGTCGCCCGCCTTGGTGTCCCGCCGTGCCTGGACGACCAGTTCGCTGACAGGTGCCGCCTCGACCTCGCTCGCCACCACGGCGCGGTCGGCCGTGGTGACGTAGACGGGTGCGCTGACCGCGGCCGCCATGGCGAACATCGCCAGGACGAACGCGGTGAGTGCCTGCCCGGGACGGGCCCGGATCATCGACAGCACCAGCCCGATCACGGAGCGCTCCAACCGTCGGCGAAGTAGGGCAGGACGTCGCCGACGTACGCGCGGATGAGCACGGCCAGCAGGATCCCGGTGAGCACAGAGACGCCGGCGAGGATGAGGTACCCCTCGACCGCCACCCGCTGCACGACCCGCGCCGGCGCGCCCTGGGTCCGCAGCGCGGCGAGCTCCGCGGCCCGCGGCCGGCGTTCGACGGCGGCCACGATGAACGCCGAGCCGATCGCGAGCGCCACCCCGATGACCGCCGACAGCAGCATGAACTGCAGGGTCAGCGGCGGGCCGAAGGCCGCATAGCGGGCGGCGGTGTCGTCGATGGACTCCTCGCCGATCACGATCAGCCCCTGCGCCTCCAGCCGGGACCTGATGTCGGCCGGCGCGCCGGCGGCGAGCCAGACCTGCATCGACTCGCCCGCGCCGAAGTCGGCGCCGAGCCGGTCGGCGTATTCGAGGTCGGCGAGCACGCCCTGTTCGCCGAGGCGCGGCAGGCGGGTCGCGGTCCCGACGACCCGCTCGGCGATGGACGCCGAGCCGTAGGTGACGCGCTGGTCGCCGGCGATGCGGCTCTGCAGCTTCCTCGCCCGGATCGTGGCGAGCGGGGCGGGGGTGTCGACCGGGTAGACGCCGGCGTCGCTGGCCGGGCCGGGCCTGATCGGCGCGACCCGCAGCAGGAGCCCGCCGCCGGTCGGCGTGACGATGAGGTTGGGCGGCGCCGGCGACACGGCCAGCCGCCAGCGGGCGCGGTCCGCGAGGGACTCGGCGGTCACCGCCGGCTGCCCGTCCGACAGGCCGCGGACGGTGACCTCGATGCCGGGGCGGGCGGCGAAGAAGACCTTCTGCTCCAGCGTGCTCTGCGTGATGGCGAGGGAGCTGAGCCGGCAGCCGGGCGCCTTGGCGCAGGCCGGGATCGGGGTCTTGAGCACCGCGGCGCCGTCCTGCAGCGGGCCGACCCGGGCGACGAGACGGGCGCCGGCCGGGTCGGCGAGCACCGCCTCGAAGAACAGCGTGCGGCCCGACTCGGGCTTGGTGACCCGGACGTCCAGGTCGAAGGCCAGCTCCCCGCCGGTGATCATGATCGGGTCGGGGGCCGGCGGGTGCAGCGCGGCGGCGGCCTGCTCGGCGGTCATCCCGTATTCGGGCCGCCAGGCCGCGACGGCCGGCAGGCGCGGGGAGTCGACCAGCAGGACCCGGTCCTGGCCGGAGCGCAGCGACTGGACCACCGCCATCGCCTGCCGCCCCGACCCGTCGGCGGCGCGGACCGCCCGGAGCAGGGCGAGCCGGTTCTCGGCGCGGACGTTGAGGACCCGTTCGGCGCCGACCTCCAGCTCGGCCCGGGTGTGCCCGGCGCGCTCGCCGGCGCTCCAGGTGACGAACGACGTGCCGAGCAGCGCCACCGTCACGATCATGAGTGCGGCCAGCCGGTGTACGCCGGGCCGGCGGGCGAGGTAGATGGCGGTGAGCGCGCGGGCCGGCCGGCCGTGCCGCAGCGCCCCCTCGACCAGCCGGCCGGCTACCGCGGTGATCGCGCGGGACGCGACCAGCGCCCCGGCGAGCGCGGCCAGGCCGGGCGCCAGCAGCGCAAGCCCGGCGGCGTCACCGGAGGCGCGGTGCTTCACCTGGTACAGGGCGATCCCCGCGACGATGACGAGGACGAGGTCGAACAGGTCGCGCCAGGCCCTGGCCTTGCCCGGGGTCTGGCGCAGCAGCTCCGCGACGGTCGCGCCCAGCGAGCGCCGCTCGGCGAGCAGGGCCGCCAGCAGCGCGCCGACCACGGCGACCACCACCGCCTGGACCGACAGCGTCGCGGCCTGCCGCACGACCGTGGCGTCCTGGATCGCGCCGGTGACCGCGGTCGCCACCAGGTAGCCCAGCGGCAGCCCGAGCAGCGCCCCGGCCAGCATCGGCACCGCGCTCTGCCCGCCGACGAGGGCCCAGGTGCGCCCGCGGGTGGCACCGCGCAGCTTGACCAGGCCGACGTCCGGGCGGCGTTCCTCACCGGTGTACTTGACCGCCAGGTACAGCGCGAACCAGCACAGCAGCAGCAGCTGGAACGCGCCGACGGGCACGCCGAGACTGACCAGCTGCCGGTCCCGTTCGACCCGCTCGACCGTGGCGTACAGGCTGGTGTAGAGCGTGAGCCGGTTGTTGGCGGCCTTGACCGTCGCCGCGTCGAGGAACGCGCGGACCTCCGACGGGGAGTTGTCGACCAGCAGCGCCGGCTCGGCGACCATGTCGACGACCATCCGCAGCTTGGCCGGGCGCAGCCGGTCGAACACGGCCGGGCCGGCGAGCACCGCGTCGTCGACGGGCTCGGTGATCTCCGGCGGCGCGCCGGTCGGCAGGTCGACGGCGATCAGCTGGGCGTTGCTGCTCCAGAACGGCTCGGTCGGGTCGAGCGGCCGGTAGATGCCGACGACCGTGAACTGCTGCGGCCCGGCGCCGTCGGTCGCGTCGAAGCTGATCGGGTCGCCGGGCTTGACCCCGAGCCAGCGGGCGGTGCGGTAGCTGAGCATCACCTCGGTGTCGCCGGTGGCGCAGCGGCCCTCGATCGCGGCCCGCTCGCAGGCGCCGGTGCGCAGCGTGAGCGGCGAGTCGGTCTCGCGCTTCACGCCCAGCGCGCTGCCGCCGTCCTGCGGCGTGGCGGCGATCAGCGAGCCGACCAGGTATGCCTGCGTATAGGTGGTGAACCCGCCGAGCTCCACGACCGAGGCGGTGAGCGCCGCGTTCGCCTCCAGCTGCGCGACGACGGAGCCACCCTCGACGGCACCCTCACCGACCGTTTCGAGGGACCGCTCCTGGATCGGCGCGGCTGCCACGTGGCGGGTCGCAATGCGTTCCGTGGATGCCAGGACATACCACGGCGCGGCGGCCGCGGCGGCTGCGGCGAGCGTGCTCAGCAGCAGCAACGTCATCGCCTGCGCCCGCCGGGCCCGCAGCGCTGCGAGCACGAGTGCCAGCAAGGCCCCTCCCCCATGGTCAAGGTCGTTCGTAGGTAGACCACCCGGGGGAGGAGCCGGTTGCATTGAGATTAGGTAACGGTGCCCTTAAAAACGTGCCGGTTCGCGGTAAATGCCCCATTCGTCCTTGAGTGCGCCGCAGATCTCGCCGAGGGTTGCCTCGGCCCGGCACGCGTCGAGCATCGCCGGGATCATGTTGCCGCCGCCGCGCGCGGCGTCGACCATCTCGGCCAGCTTGCGCTCGACCAGGGCGTTGTCGCGCTCGGCGCGGCGGGCACCGAGGAGCTTGTTCTGCTCGATCTCGACCTCGTGCGAGACCCGCATGATGTCCAGCTCCCGGGTCAGCGAGCCGGTGTGCACGTTGACGCCGACGACCCGCTTGTCGCCCTTCTCGACGGCCTGCTGGTAGATGAAGGCGCTGTCGGCGATCTCCGACATGAACCAGCCGTCCTCGATGCCGCGCAGGATGCCGGCGGTGATGGTGCCGTCGCCGCCCATGTCGCGGATCCGCTGGAAGATCGCCTCGGCCTCGGCCTCGATGCGGTCGGTGAGGTCCTCGACATACCAGGAGCCGCCGAGCGGGTCGGCGACGTTGGTGATGCCGGTCTCCTCCATCAGCACCTGCTGGGTGCGCAGGGCGATCTCGGCGGCCTCGTCGGTGGGCAGCGCCAGGGTCTCGTCGAGGGCGTTGGTGTGCAGCGAGTTGGTGCCGCCCAGGACCGCGCTGAGCGCCTCGACCGCGGTGCGGACCACGTTGTTGTAGGGCTGCTGCGCGGTGAGCGACACGCCGGCGGTCTGCGTGTGGAACTTGAGCCACAACGCCTTCTCGCTGGTGGCGCCGTAGACGTCGCGCAGCCAGCGGGCCCAGATCCGCCGCGCGGCGCGGAACTTCGCGATCTCCTCGAAGAAGTCGATGTGCGCGTCGAAGAAGAAGCTCAGGCCGGGCGCGAACCGGTTCACGTCCAGGCCGCGCGACTGACCCAGCTCCACGTATCCGAAGCCGTCCGCCAGGGTGTACGCGAGCTCCTGCGCGGCCGTCGAACCCGCTTCGCGGATGTGGTAGCCGGAGACCGACAGCGGCTTGTAGCGCGGGATCTCCTTGCCGCAGAACTCCATCAGGTCGCCGATAAGGCGCAGGTGCGGCTCGGGCGGGAAGAGCCACTCCTTCTGCGCGATGTACTCCTTGAAGATGTCCGTCTGCAGGGTGCCGTCCAGCACGCTCAGGTCGGCGCCCTGGCGCTCGGCGGCCACCAGGTACATGCAGAAGACGGGCACCGCGGGACCGGAGATGGTCATGCTGGTGGTGACGTCGGCCAGCGGGATGCCGTCGAAGAGCACGTCCATGTCGGCGGCGGAGTCGATGGCGACGCCGCAGTGGCCGACCTCGCCGAGCGACTGCGGCTCGTCGGAGTCGCGGCCCATCAGCGTGGGCATGTCGAAGGCGACGGACAGCCCGCCGCCGCCCGCGCCGAGCAGCATCTTGTAGCGGGCGTTGGTCTGCTGCGCGTTGCCGAAGCCGGAGAACTGCCGGATCGTCCAGGTGCGGCCGCGATACCCCGTCGGGTGCAGGCCCCGCGTGTAGGGGAACTCGCCGGGCCAGCCGATGCGCTCGAAGCCGGGCACGTCGGCGCCCTCGGGCGGGCCGTAGACCGGGTCGACCCGGGTCCCGGACAGGGTGGTGAAGTCGGCGTCGCGCTTGCGGGCCTCGTCATAGCGGCGCTGCCAGCGGGCGCGGCCCTCGGCAATGTCGTGGGCGTCCATCGGGTGTCGGCGCTCCTCGGGGTGATCGGGGTGTCCGTCTCACCGTCGATGGTATGCGCTTCCTGAACGATCGCTAAGGAGGGTGGGTGAACTCCCACCCTCCGAAGCGTGACCCTTACGCTGCGGACGCCTCGACCGACTCGGGCAGCTTGTCGCTCACGTGGACGTCGTCCACCACGATGTCGACCGACGTGACCTCGAGGCCCAGCAGGTTCTCGACCGCGCCGATGACGTTGGCGCGGACCTTCTCGGCCACGGAGTACAGCACGAAGCCGTATTCGATCACGAGCGTGACCTGCACGGCCGCGGAACGGCCCTCGAGCCGGACGCTCACGCCGCGGTTGCCGTGCTCGCGCTCGTCGTCGCCGAGGCCGATCCGGTCGCGGACCGAGGCGAAGACGCGGGCGACGTCGCCGCCCAGGTCGTAGACGCCGGGGACCTCGCGCGCGGCGATGCCGGCGATCTTCTCGACCACCTCGTCGGCGATGGTGGTGGTGCCCCGCTCGGCGGCGAGCTCGGCGTTGTTGCGCAGCCGGTCGACGACCTGCGACGCGATCCGCCCGGACGCGGCCGCGGTGGTCGTGGCGAACTCGCCGACCCGGTCGGCGGTCGTGCTGGCGAACTCGCCGACCCGCTCGGCGGTGTCGGAGGCGAACGCGCTGACCCGCTCGCCGGTGGTGGCGCCCGCCACGGACCCCGGAGCGGCCGGCTCGATGGAGAGCGCGTCGCCGGTCATGTCCGGGTCGTCCACATCAGTGCGCTGTGCGGGGAGACCCGCGGTCACGTCGGTCATGTCAAAAACTCCCCTAGGTCGGTGGCCGAGCGCGAGCGTACTCGCGCCCGGCCACCACGGGGACCGTCCTTTTAGCGGACGAGTTGCGCGACGCCGTCGGACAGATGAAGTTCACGGTCGCAGGCGGCCGCGGCCTCGGGGTCGTGGGTGGCGAAGACGACCGCCGCGCCGCGGCGGGCCTCCTCCTGCAGGATCTCCATGACCTTCTGCCGGTTGGTGGAGTCCAGCTCGCTGGTCACCTCGTCGGCGAGCACCACGGCGCCGTGCAGGGCCAGCCCGCGGGCGATCGCGGTGCGCTGCTGCTGGCCGCCGGAGAGCTCCTCGACCAGCTGGTCGGCCTGGCCGGCGAGGCCGAGCCGCTCCAGCGACGACACGGTCGCCCGCCGGGCGTCGGCCGGCGGCGCACCGCCGGCGATCATCGCCACCTGGATGTTCTCCTGCGCGGTGAGGATCGCGGCGAGCCCGTTGTCCTGCGGGATCAGCACGACTTTCTCGGCCACCGCGTGGTCGCGGTCGCGCAACGGCGTGCTGTCCACGGCCACGACACCGGCCGCGGGCTTCAGCAGGCCCGCCATCGCCCACAGCAGGGTCGTCTTGCCGGCCCCGGAGGGTCCGGTGACGGCAAGGATCTGGCCCGGTGAGACGACCACCGACACGTCCCGCAGCACCGGGTGGTCACGCTCATAGGCCACGGTGACGCCGTCGACCGTCAACGTCTTCACTGCACGTCCTCCAACATCTGCGACAACACCGGGGACCGGGCGGGCACCAGCAGCACCGTGCCGTCGGGCTGCGGCTCGACGCCGACCAGCGAACCGGGCGGCAGCAGGCGCAGCGCTTCCTGCGGCAGGTGCACCGTACCGTCGCGACCGACCACCGCGTAGTCCTCTCCGCGCCGGCCCTCGGCACCGACCCGCCCGTCCCGGATGGTGACGGTGCGGCCCATCCGCCGGCCGACATCCGGGTCGTGCGTCACGACGACCACGGTCGTGCCGGCCCGGCGGACCGCGTCCAGGGCGAGGAGCACCTCGTCGCGGGCGTGGGTGTCGAGCTGGCTGGTCGGCTCGTCGGCGAGCAGCAGTCCCGGGCGGGCGGCCAGCCCGACGGCGAGCGCCAACCGTTGACGCTCACCAGGAGAGAGTCGCTGCGGCCGCTGCCGGTTGCGTCCCCGCCCGCTCAGGCCGACGGTCGCGAGCACCTCGCGCGGGTCTGGCAGCTGCCGCCGCCGGTCGGCGGGGGCGCCCCGCTGGGCGAAACGCACGTTCTGCTCCGCCGTCAGGTAGGGCAGCAGGTTGCGCGAGGCGCCCTGCAGCACCACCCCGACGTCGGTGGCCCGCAGCTGCTGCAGCTCCGCCGGGGTGGCCCGGACCAGGTCGTGCGCGCCGACGCTGACCCGCCCCGCCGACGGCGGCAGGAGCCCGGCGAGCAGCGACAGCAGCGTCGACTTGCCGGAGCCGGACGGGCCGAGCAGCGCGACCGACTCGCCCGGGGAGATGTCCAGGTCGACCCCGGACAGGGCGACGACGTCGTAGCCCTCCAGGCGGTAGATGTAGACCAGTCCACGACAGGTCACCGAGAGTCCGGTCACTGGGCACCGTCCCGCAGTCGTTCCGGCGTGGCGCGTCCCATGAGCCGCAGCACCATCAGTACCGCCGCGAACAGACCGACCACGATGACGGCGACCGCCACGGGCAACGCGCCCATGCCGAGCCGCAGGGCGACGGGCGAGGCGACCCCGACCGTGACGAGCGGGATCCCGGGCAGCATCACCATCGCGCCGACCAGGCCGGCGGCGAGACCGACGACGAGCGGCAGGCCGAGCAGCGCCCGGTACTCCCGGAACACCGCCCTGCGCAGCTGCCCGGCCCGCACCCCGGCCACCCGCAGCGCGGCCAGCTCGTAGAGGCGGGCCCGGACCCCGACGTACGCGGTGAGCAGCACCACGCCGATCGCCAGGAGGATCGCGGCCCCGCCGGCGAGCAGGTAGAGCCACAGCCCGAGCGCCGGCGCGCGGCGGGCCAGCTGCGACAGCTGCCCGTCGATGGTCTCGGTGCGCAGCACCTGCACCCCGGCCGCGGCGAGCCGCCGGTCGAGGTCCGCGGGCGCGGCGGCGGAGGCCCACACCTCGTAGCGCAGGGTGGCGTTGTCGGCGAGGCTGGCGCCCCGCTCGGCCATCCGGGTGGCGTAGTCGAGGTCGAAGAGCACCCCGCGCCGGCCCGCCCTGGGCAGGCCGGCGGCGTGTGCCGCGACCGTGAACGGCTGCGGCTGGTCGGAGAAGCCCGGCAGCTTGAACGCCGCCGCGGTCGCGTCGTCGGTGGGCGCGCCACCGGCGAGCACGGCGGGCAGCGCGTCGGGCGTGTCGACGTGCTCGACGACGGCGTCGGCGGGGTCGCTGCCGGAGACGTCGACGCCGAGCGCGGCGCCGGCCCGGACGCTGACCTGGGCGCCGCCGCCGCTGTGCCGCGCCTGCCAGCGTCCGGCGAGGTCGAAGCCGGGCACGAGGGGCCCGCCGTCGCTCTGCAGGCCGCGGACGGCGACGCTGACGGTGAAGGGGTCGCTGCCGCCGGCGGCCCGCCCGATGGCCAGGCCGACGAGCCGGCAGCCGTCCGCGCAGCCGTTGAGGGTCGCGCGGTAGGTCTTCGTCCCCTTCACCAGCCCGCCGAGCGCGACCGTGCGGGGTGGCTGGCCCGGTGCGGCGACGATCGCGGCGACCCGCAGCGCCGGCTTGGCCGGCAGCGCGTCGACGGAGATCTCGGCGGCGAGGTCCTTGCCGATCCGCAGCGGCGCGGCGACGTTCGGGTGCAGCCGCGCGGCCAGGTCGCCGACCTCGGCCGCGGAGTGCCCGCGCCACACCGCGACGCCCGCCAGCCGGGCGGACTGCACCCCGAGCAGCTCGATGGGGGCGTTGTCGAAGCGCTGGCTGGCCCGCACGACGGCCATGGCGTGGCCGCCGGGGTCGGCCTTGTCGACCGCCGCCTCCAGGGCGGACGGGTGGTCGGCCGCGACCGTGAGGACCCGCTGCGCACCGACGGTGTCGTCGGCGGTGTCGCGGCGGGCCTGCGCGGCGGCGTCCCACGCGGTCGCGGCGAACGTCAGCAGCGCCACCGCGACGGTGACCACGACGACGAGCCGCTGGCCACCGGGGCGGCGGGACAGCTGCGCGGCGGACAGCAGCGGCACGATCCGGCCGCGGCGGCGGGCGATGCGCAGCCGCGCGTGCGACCACAGGCCGAGCAGCCGGGCCGCGGCGACGCCGAGGACCACCGCGAGCAGCGGCGGCGCGAGCAGCGCGAGGGGTGAGCCGCGGTCGTTGACGGCGGCGGCGAGGCTGGCCGCGGCGAGCGCCACGACGACGCCGTCCGCGACGCCGGCCCGCCAGCCGCCCCGCTCGGGGACCCGCCGCAGCAGGCCCAGGACGGGCCTGGCCAGGGTCTGCCGGCCGGCGAGGACGGCGGCGGCGAGGCCCGCGGCCAGGGCGATGCCGGCGGCGGCGAACACCGGCCAGCGCACCTCGACCCGGACCCCGTCGGCGAGCAGGGCGCCGGCGGCGCCCTGCACGAGCAGCAGCCCGGCGACGATCCCGACGGGCACCGCGGCGACGGTCAGCAGCAGCACCTCACCGAGGCCGAACCTGGCGGCCCGCCCGGACGGATAGCCACGAAGCTTCGCCAGCGCGATCTCGGGCGCCCGCTCGTCGGTGAGCGAGGCAACAAGCAGAAAAAGCACAAACCAACACAAAAGCAGCAATGGTACGGCGATGACGGGCGCCGTGCGGCCGATGCTGGCGCGGTCGGTGTCGATGTCGCGCAGGACCGCCGGGAGGGTGGTGGTGACCTCGAGCTCCTCGCCCCGCAGCCGGTCCCCCAGGGTCTGGATGCCGTCGCGGAGCCCGGCGACGTCGTCGAGCCTGACCCGGTCGGCGCGCAGCGGGTATTCCAGGCGGGTCGCCAGCGTCGCCGTGCGTTCCAGGCGCAGGTCGTCCTCGGTCATGGAGAACAGGGCGTCGGCCCGCTCCCCCTCGCCTCCCGCGGCGGCGCTGAAGTAGGAGGTGCGGCCCCAGTACGCGGCGTCGCCGTCGGTCGGGGTGTAGATGCCGCGGATCGTGAAGGTCTTGTCGTGCCCGCCGGTCGCCGGCCCCATGCGGACGGTGAGGTGGTCACCGACCTTCAGGTCGCGGGCCGTGGCGGTGCGCCGGCTGACCGCGATCTCGCCCGGGTTGTCGGGACAGTCGCCGTCGATCTTCAGGTGGTAGCAGGCGTTGTCGCGGTACGCGAGCTTGGCGCCCACGTCACCGAACGCGACCTCGGTGTCGATTGCCGCGACCGGCAGGTCGAGCCGGTCGGCGAGCAGCTGGTCCTTGGTGAGCACGGCGTTCATGGCCAGCCGGATCTCGGCGAGGTCCTTGAACGCGGCGCTGTCTGCGGTGCCCTTTGCCCCGACGGTCAGCCCGGTCGCGTCGGTGGACGCGGCGGACAGGCCGTCGGTGAGCACGGACTGCTGCGCGGCACGGCTGTACGCGGGTGCGAGCACGGCCGCCGTGGTCGCCGTCACGGCGAGGAGGAAGACCACGAACGACCGGCCGGCCCGATACCTGATGCCACGCAACATGACGGTCCAGGCCGTCAAGATGTGCCCCCTGTGCTGGTCGAGCTGAAGGTTGACCCGCAGACCTTAGCGGTCGTTCCGCTGCTCGGTCATGGTCACCAGCTCGGCCGCCGCGGTGTGCGGATCCAGGTCACCGTCAGCGACGCTCTTCGCAAGACCGGCCAGGACCTCGCCGTCCCGGAGGTCTTCCATGCGGGCACGCAGCGTGCCCAGGGCGATCGCCTCGATCTCGGCGGCCGCTCGTCGCTCCCGCCGGCGGCGCAGCTCCCCCGTGTCTTTCAGATGCTCACGGTGCTCTGTGATCGTCGCCACGATCTCCTCGATGCCCTCGGCCCGCGCGGCGACGCTGCGCAGCACCCTCGGCCGCCACTGGCCGGGCGCGCGCTCGCCGAGGCCGATCATGCCCTGGATGTCGCGGTACGTGGCGTCGGCGCCGTCCCGGTCCGCCTTGTTGACCACGAAGATGTCGGCGATCTCCAGCACGCCGGCCTTCGCCGCCTGGATCGAGTCGCCCATGCCGGGCGCGAGCAGCACCAGGGTGGTGTCGGCGAGTCCGGCGATCTCCACCTCGGCCTGGCCGACGCCGACGGTCTCCACGACGACCGGGTCGCAGCCGGCGCCGTCGAGCACCCGCACGGCCTGCGGGGTCGCCGCCGACAGCCCGCCGAGGTGCCCCCGGCTGGACATGGAGCGGATGTAGACGCCCGGGTCCGTGGCGTGGTCCTGCATCCGGACCCGGTCGCCGAGGATCGCCCCGCCGGTGAACGGGCTGGACGGGTCGACGGCGAGCACGCCGACGCGACGGCCCGCCTTGCGGAACGCGCGGACCAGCTCGTTGGTGGTGGTCGACTTGCCCACGCCGGGAGCGCCGGTCAGCCCGATGACGTGGGCGTCGCCGGCGAACGGCGCGAGGGCCGCCGCGACCTGCGGCAGCACCTCGTCGCCGTCCTCGACCAGCGACACCAGCCGCGCGACGGCACGGGGGTCGCCCTCCCGCGCCTTCGCGACCAGATCGGGCACGTCCCGCGACCGCCGGACGCTCACCGCTGCGGTTCCTTGGCTTCGCTGCCTTCGCTCATGTCCTGAATGATCGCTGGTTCACCGCTTGGGGACACTTCACTGCTTCGGGACACGGAGCAGGAGCGCGTCGCCCTGCCCGCCGCCGCCGCACAGGGCCGCGGCGCCGAGCCCGCCGCCGCGGCGGCGCAGCTCCAGCGCGAGGGTCAGGGCGAGCCTCGCGCCGGACATGCCGATCGGGTGGCCGAGCGCGATCGCGCCGCCGTTGACGTTGACGATCGCCGGGTCGATGCCCAGGTCCGCGGTCGACTGCACGCCCACCGCGGCGAACGCCTCGTTGATCTCGACCAGGTCGAGGTCGGCGGTGGTGAGGCCGGCCTTGCCCAGGGCGTGCTGGATCGCGTTGGACGGCTGGCTGGTCAGCGAGTTGTCGGGGCCCGCGACGTTGCCGTGCGCGCCGATCTCGGCGAGCCAGGTCAGCCCGAGCTCCTCCGCCTTCGCCTTGCTCATGACCACGACCGCGCAGGCGCCGTCGGAGATCGGCGAGGACGTGGCGGCGGTGATGGTGCCGTCCTTGCTGAACGCCGGCCGCAGCTTGGCCAGGGTCTCGACCGTGGTCTCCGGCCGGATCTGCTCGTCGTCGGTGACCAGCAACGGCTCGCCTTTGCGCTGCGGGATCTCCACCGGGACGATCTCCTCGGCGAAGCGCCCGTCCTTCTGCGCGGCGGCGGCCTTCTGGTGGCTGGCGGCGCCGAACGCGTCCTGCGCCTCGCGGGTGATCCCCAGCCGCGCCACGTGGCGCTCGGTCGACTCGCCCATCGACACCTGGTCGTAGGCGTCGGTCAGGCCGTCCAGGGCCATGTGGTCCTTGATGACGACGTCGCCGTACTTGTAGCCCTGACGCTGCCCGAGCAGCAGGTGCGGGGCGTTGGTCATCGACTCCATGCCACCGGCGACCACGATGTCGAACTCGCCGGCCCGGATCAGCTGGTCGGCGAGGGCGATCGCGTCGAGGCCGGACAGGCAGACCTTGTTGACGGTCAGCGCCGGCACCGACATCGGGATCCCGGCGTCGATCGCGGCCTGACGGGCGGGGATCTGGCCGGCGCCGGCGGTCAGCACCTGACCCATGATCACGTACTGCACCTGCTCGGGCGAAACGCCCGAGCGCTCCAGCGCCGCCTTGATCGCGACGCCGCCGAGCTTGGTGGCGGGAAAGTCCTTGAGCGCGCCGAGCAGTCGTCCCATCGGCGTGCGGGCGCCGTTGACGATCACCGATTGAGTCATCGGGTGGCCTCCGAGAGATGGTTCACATCGCACCGTCGCGACTGAACGATTACTAGGGATTCAGACTATCGCTATGACGTCTTCCGACCCGCAGTTGGATATCTCACCCGTCGGCATCCTCCGCATCGATCACGTGGGTATCGCGGTGGCCGATCTCGACGTAGCCATCGAGTTCTACGCACGCGTGTTCGGCATGCGCGTGGTGCATGAGGAGACCAATGAGGAGCAGGGGGTGCGCGAGGCGATGCTCTCGGTGGGGCCGACCACCGACGGCGGCTGCCTGCAGCTGCTCGCCCCGCTGAGCCCGGCCTCGAACATCGCGAAGTTCCTGGACCGCAGCGGTCCGGGCCTGCAACAGCTCGCGTACACGGTGATCGACATCGATGCGACCTGCGCCGAGCTGCGGTCCCGCGGCGTCCGCCTGCTGTACGAGTCGCCGCGCCGCGGCACGTCCGACTCGCGCATCAATTTCGTTCACCCGAAGGACGCCGGGGGCGTACTCGTGGAGCTGGTGGAGCCATTCCGCGCAACTTCGAGCAACCACTCCTGAACTGGCCAGTGGACTTCTTCACAGGCCCGTTCCTGAGCTAGCTACCGTTCAGTAACGTCCGGTTGAGGGCATCGAGATGTGTCGCCGATCCCCATAGGCACCCCACTTTCCGGGGTCCCACGCTTGTTGCCTTCATCCCGGACGTTAGGAGCCAGCGGTGCAGCAGATCCTCGACGCGATCATGCAGGCGGAGCGGGCCGCGGACCCGGCAGCCGAGCTCCGCGCCGTGGCCGGCCTGCCGGTGCCGGCGTCGTACCGCGGCGTGGTCGTGCGCGCCGACGAGACCGACATGTTCGACGGGCTCGCGACCCGCGACAAGGACCCCCGCAAGTCCCTGCACGTGCAGGAGGTGCCGACCCCGGAGGTCGGCCCCGGCGAGGCGCTGATCGCGGTCATGGGCAGCGCGGTCAACTACAACACCGTCTGGACCTCGATCTTCGAGCCGGTTTCGACGTTCGGCTTCCTGCAGCGGTACGGCCGGCTCAACGACCTCTCGAAGCGCCACGACCTGCCCTATCACGTGGTCGGCTCCGACGCCGCCGGCGTGGTGCTCAAGGTCGGCCCGGGCGTGAGCAAGTGGAAGCCGGGCGACGAGGTGGTCGCGCACTGCCTGAGCGTCGAGCTCGAGGACGCCGCCGGCCACGACGACACCATGCTCGACCCGCAGCAGCGGATCTGGGGCTTCGAGACCAACTTCGGCGGCCTCGCCGAGCTGGCCCTGGTCAAGGCCAACCAGCTCATGCCGAAGCCCACCCACCTGTCCTGGGAGGAGGCGGCCTGCCCCGGGCTGGTCAACTCCACCGCGTACCGGCAGCTCGTCTCGCACCACGGCGCCCAGATGAAGCAGGGCGACACCGTCCTCATCTGGGGCGCGTCCGGCGGCCTGGGCTCCTACGCGACGCAGTTCGCCCTCAACGGCGGCGCGACCCCGGTCTGCGTCGTGTCCAGCCCGCAGAAGGCCGACCTGTGCCGGGCCATGGGTGCCGAACTGGTGATCGACCGCTCCTCGTACACCTTCTGGAAGGACGAGCACACCCAGGACACCGCGGAGTGGCGGCGGTTCGGCGCGGAGATCCGCTCCCTGACCGGCGGCGACGACCCGGACATCGTGTTCGAGCACCCCGGCCGCGAGACGTTCGGCGTCAGCGTCTACGTCGCCAAGCGCGGCGGCACCATCGTCACCTGCGCGTCGACCTCCGGGTTCATGCACCAGTACGACAACCGGTACCTCTGGATGAGCCTCAAGCGCATCGTGGGCAGCCACTTCGCCAATTACCGCGAGGCGTGGGAGGCGAACCGGCTCATCGCCCAGGGCCGGATCCACCCGACGCTGTCACGCACGTACGCACTGGACCAGACCGGCCAGGCCGCCCACGACGTGCACCGCAACGCGCACCAGGGCAAGGTCGGCGTGCTCTGCCTCGCCCCCTCGGAAGGCTTGGGCGTCCGCGACCCAGACCTGCGCGCCAAGCACGAACAGGCGATCAACCGCTTCCGCGACAGCTGACCCTTCGCGCGAGACGCGGAGGCAGGCCCATCCGAAGGACCCCGCGCCGGGACGGTCACAACGATGTGGCCCTCCCGGCACGGTTGTTTTTGCCCGCTGCCGGCAAAAACGCCATGTCATCCAGGGTGGGCATTCTCTCGGTCCGCGCGCCGTTCGGTGACCTTGAGCTGGCCGGACGGCCAGTCGACACGCCGACAAAGCAGGACAAAAACGTGGCGTGTCCTGCCACGGTGAAGTTGACCTTGTGACCATCTCGGAAGAGTGCCGTTGCACCCTTGCGAAAGCCCCCCCGTGGTCTGCAAGTATGTGCCAATGCCCCAGCAGCAGTCCTCGGTTGACTTCTTTCAGAACGGCTCGGACCACGAAGAGCTGAGTGTCGTCCTGCGCGGCTATGACCGTGCCCAGGTCGACGCCAAGATGCAGCGCATCAACGCGCAGCTCCAGCAGGCCAACCAGGCTCGCGAAGAGGCCGAGGGTCGCCTCGCCGAGTCCCAGCGGCGCATCCGTCAGACCGAGCAGCGGCTCGGCACGATGGAGCAGAAGCTGAGCGACACGAACAAGCAGCTGGAAGAGAACAACCGTCCGACGCTGTCGGGGCTGGGCACGCGGGTCGAGCAGATCCTGCGGCTCGCCGAGGAGCAGGCCAACGACCACCGGAGCGAGGCCAAGCGGGAGTCCGAGGGCATCAATTCCGCCGCGCGTCTCGAGGCTCGCGAGATCACCGACAAGGCGCGGGCCGAGTCCGCCGCCATGAAGGCGACCGCTGAGCGCGAGGCCGGCAACGTGCGCACCGCCGCCGAGCGGGAGGCCGCCGAGGTCCGGGTCCAGGCCCGCCGCGAGGCTGACACGCTGCGCGCCGACGCCGAGCGGGAGACCAAGCAGCTGCGCACCGCGACCGCGCACGAGGTGGCCGAGCTGAAGGCGACCGTCGAGCGTGAGGTGGCGACGCTGCGGGCCACCGCCGAGCGGGAGATCACCCAGCTGCGTGCCAAGGCCGCCCGCGAGGCGGAGGAGAAGCGCGCCGAGGCGACCAAGCTGCTCACCGACGCCCGCGACAAGCGCGACAAGGACCTGCAGTCCCTGGCGCTGGAGATCGCCGAGCGGCAGGAGAAGGCGGAGCGCGACGAGTCCGCCCGCCACGCCTCCGCGGTCGCCGCGACCCAGAAGCTGGTCGGCGAGGCCGAGAGCCGGGCACGGGCCGCCGAGGACCGGGCCAAGGAGATCGAGCAGCGGGCCGAGGCCCGTCGGGTCGAGTCCGAGCGCAGCGCCGCCGAGACCCTCGAGAAGGCCAAGAACCTGTCGGAGAAGACGGTCAACGAGGCTCGCGCCGAGGCACACCGTCAGCTCAGCGAGGCTCGCGCCGAAGCCGAGGAGACCACGCAGCGCGCCCGGCGCGAGGTCGACGACCTCACCCGCCAGAAGGACGCGGTCACCTCGCAGCTCGGCCAGATGCTCTCCGGTCTCGCCGGGATCATGCCGTCGGTCCAGCCGCCGCAGCAGGGTGGCCCGGCCGACGCCAAGAAGGCCAAGTCCGGCGACGGTGACAAGGTCTCTGCCTGACGCTCGCGGGGCGCGGTGATCCGGCCGCTTCTCGATCATTCACGGGGAGTTCGATCGCACGTCCCGTCATGCGCGGTGTGTAATTGCGCGTGGCGGGACGTTGCGTGTGAGGATGGGTGTTATGGCAGACGGCGACCTCTTCGACACAGGCCCGGGCGGCGTCTCTTCAGAGCCCGACTTCGAGACCGCACTGCGTGGGTATAACCGCAGCCAGGTCGACAAGTACTGGACTCAGTCAGAGAACGAGATCCATGCCCTGAAGCTGGAGAACGAAGAGGTCTGGGGCCAGGTCCAGGCGCTCGCGTCACAGGTCCAGGACCTGCAGATGGAGCTGGCTGACCTGCGGCGACGCGGTCCCGTGGGCGAAGTCTCGTTCCGGCACCTGGGCGCCCGCGTCGAGCAGATCCTCGGCCTCGCCGAAGATCAGGCCGAGTCGATCCGCGCCAACGCCGTGCATGACATCTCCGGCCTGCGGGGTGAGGCCGAGCGGCTGCTCGCCGACGCCCGTGGCCGTGCCGCGAAGGCCAACGAGGACTTCGAGCTCGCCCTCGCCGCCCGCCGTGCGGAGGAGGAGCGTCTGGTTACGGAGCGTCGCGCTGCCCTCGACGCGGAGACCCGCGCGGTCGAGGAGCGGGCTGCCGCCGGACGCGCCGAGGCCGAGCGGATCGTCACGCAGGCACACGCCGAGGCGCAGCGCATCACCGCCGCCGTCACCGCCCAGCTCGAGCAGGCCCGGCTCCAGGCGGAGCAGGAGCTGCAGTCGCTGCGGGCGAGCGCCGAGCAGCACTCGACGCAGGTCCGCGCCCACGCCGACCAGCACGCCGCCGCCGCGCAGCAGCACGCGACCACCGTCACCACCCAGGCCCAGCAGCAGGCCGACGCCGTCACCGCGCAGGCGCAGCAGCAGGCGGCGGCCACCCTCGCGCAGGCGAAGGACCAGGCCACCGCCCTGACCACGCAGGCACAGCAGCAGGCCGACGCCGTGACCGCGCAGGCGCAGCAGCAGGCGGCCGCGGTCACGGCGCAGGCACAGCAGCAGGCCGAGGCGGTGACCGCGCAGGCACAGCAGGCCGCCGCGGATGTCGCGACCAAGGCGCAGGAGGCCGCGGCCACCGTCGCCGCGCGGGCCGAGGAGCAGGCTGCGAGCGTCACCGCCCAGGCGCAGGAGGCGGCCGCGGCCGTCGCCGCCCAGGCGGAGCAGTCCGCGACCGCCGTCACCGAGCAGGCTGCCGCGCAGGCGAAGGCCATCGCCGACACGGCGGTGTCGAAGGCCGAGGCCGCGGCCGCCGAGGCGCACGCCACCGCCACCGAGGCACATCAGAAGCGCACCGACGAGGCGACGCAGAAGGCCGGCGCCGAGGCCGCGCAGCAGGCGGCCGCCGCCCGCGCCGCGATCGAGCAGGAGCTGCGCGACCTGCGCGCCGCCCATGACACCGAGCTCGCCGAGCTGCGCGCCACGGCCGAGCGCGAGCTCGCCGAGGCACGCGCCACGGCAAAGGCCGAGGCCGACCAGCTCCGCGCCGCCGCGAACACCGAGGCCGACGCGCTGCGCACCGAGGCGGCCTCGGCCGTGACCGCCGCCGAAGCCACCGCCGCCACCGAGGCGAGCGCCAAGGCCGCCGAGGTCGAGGCGGTCACGGCGAAGCTCGCCGCGGCCGAGGCCCGGCTGGCCGAGGTTCAGTCGCAGGAGGTCGCCCTCCGCGAGCGCCTCAAGGACGCCACCGCCGTCGAGGCGCGCCTCGCCGAGCTGCGCGAGCAGGAGCAGGCCCTCACCGAGCGGCTCGCCGCCACCGCCGCGGCGCAGGACGGCCAGGAGCAGCGGGAGAAGGACGTCACCGCCACCGAGGCGCGCCTGACCGAGCTGCGCGAGCAGGAGCGGGCGCTGACCGAGCGGCTGGCCGCGGCCGACGCCGCCGAGCAGCGGATCACCGAGCTGACGGCCCAGGAGGCGCAGCTGCGGGAGCGGGCGAAGGAGGCCGCCGACGCCGAGGCCCGGCTCGCCGAGCTGCGGACGCAGGAGACGGCGCTGCAGGGGCGGCTGACCGAGGCCGCGGCGCAGGAGGCCGAGCTGCGGCGGCGGGTCAAGGAGTCCGCGACCACGGAGTCCCGCCTCGCCGAGCTGCGCGAGCAGGAGACGGCGCTGACCAGCAAGGTCGCCCAGGCCGAGGCGGCGCTGAGCACCGAGCTGGCCGGGTTGCGCTCGCAGGAGTCGGACCTGACGACCCAGGTCGCGGCCGCCGAGGCGCGCCTGGCCGAGCTGCGGCAGCAGACCGTCGACGCCGACGCGCTGAGCGAGAAGGTCGCCGCGGCCGAGGAGCGGCTGCGCCAGGCCGAGGAGCGGGTCGAGGCCGCGCAGCGGCGGGCACAGGAGATCGACGAGCTCGCGAACGCCGCCGGGTCCGAGGCCGCCGAGCGCGCCGCGCAAACCGTCGCGGAGGCCGAGCGGGCTGCCGAGGCGATCCGGGAGGCCGCCCGCCGGGACGCGGAGACCGCGCCGGCCGGCGCCGCCCCGACGCAGTCCGCGGCAACCACCGCCCCGGCCACGAGCACCGCTGGGGGCGGGACCAACGGCAACGGCAAGGTGAAGGTCTCCGCCGAATAGCGGCAGATCGGGCGAGAAGTCTGACATCACGTCGGTCCAGCCTGTCCGAACTGCCGAAAGTCCCTGTGCGCCAGGTGCGGAAAGCCGACACTCAGGTTGAGGACGTGGTGACGGATCACGTATCGTCCGCGGGTCTGCGCGCCGAGTCACGTACAAGGGGGATTTTGTGAGCGGTCCGAAGCGTCGCGAAGGAGCCGCTCACCGGGATTGCAGGTTGAGCTCACGGCGGCGCCGCAGCGCAGCGGAGGTGACGGCGTGAGCAGCACGGAGCAGGTGCAACGAAACCAGCCCGGACGCCACACCGCCCCGCCTTCCAGACCACGCCGGCTCACCGGTCGCGTCGCGATCGGCGTCGCCATCGTGCTCGTGCTGGCGGCCGGCACGTTCGCGGTCGTGCAGTATGCGTCGGGCGGGTCGAAGGGCCAGCCGAGCAGCGGCGAGAAGGCCACCGTCATCAGCACCGCCGGCACCGTCATCGACGGGCAACAGCTGACCACGGCGCTGCACATCAAGGCCGACAACGTGAAAGTGATCAACTCGACCGTCCACCACAAGGGCACCGTGGCGATCCGGGTGTTCCCCGGCGTCAGCGGCACCGTCGTGGAGAACACCGAGGTGTGGTGCGACGCCAAGGACATGGTCGGCGTCGGCAACGGCGGCTACACCGCGACCAAGGTGAAGGTCCACGGTTGCGCCACCGGCTTCCAGCACTTCGCCGGCGCCCCCGCGGTGGTCACGGACTCGACGGTCGACGACCAGCCCTACAAGGCGAGCTACGCCTTCTCAGAGCCGGGCAAGAAGCACGCGACCGCCGGCGCCGGCCTGGTCGCGGGTCCGGTCAAGGCGGCGAAGCCCTGGCCAGGCCCGGACAACACGGGCGTGCCCGCCGGGACGGTGCTCACCCCGTACACGGGACCGTATGCGATCACCCAGAACGACGCCGTCATCGACGGGAAGATCCTCACCGACTGCCTGGACATCAAGGCGAAGAACGTCACGATCAAGCGGTCGAAGATCAGCTGCAAGAACAAGGGCGGCATGATCATCCGGGTGTTCGACGACGTGGTGCCCGGCGCGAGCCTGCTCATCGAGGACACGGAGATCGTGGGCGAGGGCCAGGGGCTCGGTGTCGGCTTCGGCCACTACACGATGCGCCGCGTCAACATGCACCACCTCAACGAGGGCCCGCGCGTCTCCGACGGCGCCGTCATCGAGGACAACTGGATCCACGATCTCGTCTTCACCGATGAGAAGGACCACCAGGACATCCTGCAGACGACCGGCGGCGAGCACATGATCGTGCGGCACAACACCCTTGAGGCGTTCAACCCGACGACCAACGACCCGTTCAACGCGGGCTTCCAGCTCGGCTCGGAGACCGCCCCGAAGCTGAGCGACCTCCTGGTCGAGGACAACCTGTTCACCGGCGGCAACTACACGGTGAACCTGCGCCCGGACACCAAGGCGGAGAAGGTCGTGTTCCGCAACAACGTGTTCGTGCAGAACAGCCGGTACGGGCCTGCCTCCAACGAGGACCTCGACGGCGTCACCTGGGAAGCCAGCAACGTCTACCTCGATGGCGGCAAGCCCGTCACCCAAGGACCTTAGAAGCGCACCACGGACTTCGTGACGGTGTACGCCTCGGCGTAGTGGGCCCGGCACTCCATGCCGCGGATCCGGGCCAGGCCGAGGAACACCTCGTCGTCCCACCAGTCGCGGGCCTTCTGCGACGGGAAGTGCTCGTGCAGCAGCTCGACCTTCCGCCGGCCCTGCTCGCGGGACAGCGGCACGTAGACGTTGCGCCGGGACAGGTCGCCGTCCCATTTCGGGATCTCGTAGTGCATGACGAGGGAGTCCCGGAACGCGGTCGAGGCCAGCGAGCCGAGCAACCGGTGGTCCTGGTGCGCGTCGTCGGTTGACGGCGCGAGAACCAGGTCCGGGGTGCCGAGCCGGGCCGCGGCCTCGACGATCTCCTTGGTCGCGTTCCAGTGCGCGGGCAGGCGGCCGTCGGGCAGGTCGTTGAGGTGGAACGTGACCGTGCCCTGGGACAGGAACGCGGTCGCGGCCGCGCGGGCCTCGTCCTGGCGGGCCGGCACGCCGGTCGCCAGGACGTAGTCGACGGTGACGCCGGCCGGCAGGGACAGCAGCAGGCCGCCGGCGGCGATCTCGATGTCGTCCGGGTGGGCACCCAGGGCGACGACGGATCGCACGCCGGCCAGCGAAAACTCGATCACGCGACCTCCGCTCCGCTCCGGCCGCCTGATCTGACACTGCGCCCCTGATGACCGGCCCCTCCGCTACGCTCCGGACCGGTCATGCGCGCTGCGTGGGGACGAGGGACGGGCGGCGGGCGGAATCCCACAGCATCCACGGGCAGTTGCCGTGGTTGTAGGCCTCCTCCATCTCCGCGCGGTCCTTGAACGTGTCGACCGCGCGCCAGAACCCGTCGTACTGCTGGGCGAGCAGCTTCCGGTCCGGGATGAGCCGGTCGAAGGCGTGCGGCACCATGTCCTCGCCGTCGCGCAGGGCGTCGAAGATGTCCGGCCGCATGATGAAGTAGCCGCCGTTCTCCCAGGTCATCAGCTCGCGGAAGTCCCGGACCCGCGAGACGGCACCGTCGGGGCCCATCTCCACGACGTGGTGCGTGGAGACCGGCGGCACGGCGAGCATGCTGACCGCCGCGGAGGACTCCCGGAAACGCTCCACCATCTCCGGCAGCGGCGCGTCGGTCAGCGTGTCGGCGTAGTTGGCCAGGAACATCGGCTCGTCCTCGACGTACTTGCGCACGCGCATGAGCCGCTCACCGATCGTGGCCTTGAGGCCGGTGTCGATGAACGTGATGTTCCAGTCGGTGATGTCGGTCGAGAACAGCTGCACGTCACGGTTGCCGCCGACGAGGGTGAAGTCGTTGGACAGCGTCTCGTCGTAGTGCAGGAAGTAGTCCTTGACCACGGCCGCGCCGTAGCCCAGGGCGAGGACGAAGTCGGTGTGTCCGAAGTGGGCGTAGTAGCGCATGACATGCCACAGCAGCGGCCGATCGCCGATCATCGCCATCGGCTTGGGCACGTTGCTCGTGCCCTCGCGCATCCGCATGCCGAGACCACCGCAGAACAGGACGACCTTCACGACAAACTACCCCTCAACGTCGAGAGCCGGGATCGGGTAGACCAGCTTGCCGCCCCAGTCACGCACGTAGGACAGCTGCGCGCTGATCTCGGTGCGCAGGTTCCACGGCAGGACGAGGACGTAGTCGGGCCGGTCCGCGGCGATGCGCTCCGGCTCATGGATCGGGATGTGCGTGCCCGGCAGGAACATGCCCTGCTTGTGCGGCGACCGGTCGACCGTGTACTCGAGCAGGTCCTCGCGGATGCCGCAGTGGTTGAGCAGGGTGTTGCCCTTGCCCGGGGCGCCGTAGCCGACGACCCGCTTGCCCTCGGCGCGGGCCCGCATCAGGAAGTCGAGCAGGTCGCGCTTGATGGTGAAGACCTCGTCGGCGAAACCCTGGTGCCCCTCGAAGGTGTGCAGTCCGGCCGTGGCCTCGGCGTCGAGGACGGCTTTGACGGCGACCGAAGGTTCACCCGCCGTCTCACTCCGCTGCGCGTGGACGCGCAGCGAACCCCCGTGCGTGCCGAGCTCCTCCACGTCGACGACGGTCAGCCCGCCCTTGGCGAGGGCCCGCGACGCGGTGAGCAGCGACAGGTACTGGTAGTGCTCGTGGTAGATCGTGTCGAACTGCCGGCGCTCGATCAGGCGGAGCAGGTGCGGGAACTCGAGCGTGACCAATCCGTCCGGTTTGACCAAGTTTGCCAGACCTTGGCTGAAGCCAATAATGTCCGGAATGTGCGCATAGACGTTATTTGCGGCAACCAGGTCTGCGCGGCCGTATTGCGCCGCGACCGATTCGCCGGTTTCCGGTCCGAGAAAGCACACCTCCGTCCGGATCCCCTTTTCGCGGGCCACCGCTGCGACATTTCCGGCTGGCTCAACGCCGATCACCGGAATACCCGCGGTCACGAAGTGCTGCAGAAGGTACCCGTCATTACTGGCCACTTCGGCGACCAGGCTCTCGGCCGTTAGGTTGAGCTTCTCGATCATCGCGACCGAGTACTGCCGTGCGTGCTCCACCCAGGATGATGAATAGGAGGAGAAGTAGAGGTAGTCGGAAAAGATCTCCTCACCCGCCACGTACGCCGGGAGCTGCACCAACAGACACTCAGAGCAGGTGCGCACGTGCAGTGGGTAGAACGTTTCCGGCGCGTCGACCTTGTCTGCGGAGACATAGCTCTCACACAAAGGTGACATACCGAGGTCGACGAAGGTCTCGGTGAGCTCGGCGCCACAGAGCCGGCACGAGACAACGGGCATGCGTCCCCCAAAATAATCGTTGGCGCTAGGCTCCTGCTACAAGGCGGAAGCTATACCGCGGGAGCAAGATGTGGACGCGTCAGCCTAAGGCAGAATCCAAGCCAAGAAGCTAGCGGTCACAGAAGACAGCGGTTCAACGCCAGAGTAAGAAGTCCGACACACCACCGAGGGCACTTTCGGTCCCTCTTAGACTCGCCTTCCACCCGCCGAGCGTTCGGGAGCTTCACCATGCGCGTTCTCGTCACTGGTCACGACGGATACATCGGCAGCGTGCTGGTGCCGATACTCCGGCAGGCCGGGCACGAGGTGGTCGGTCTGGACACGGGGTTGTTCGCGGACTGCGTCCTCGGGCCGGCCCCCGAGGAGGTCAAGACGCTGCGCGTCGACCTCCGCGACGTCGAGCCGTCCCACGTCACCGGGTTCGACGCGGTCATGCACCTGGCCGCGCTGTGCAACGACCCGCTGGGCAACCTCAACCCCGACCTGACGTATGACGTCAACCACCGCTCGACGATCCGCCTGGCGAAGGCCGCGAAGGCCGCGGGGGTGCAGCGGTTCCTGTTCTCGTCGTCCTGCTCGCTCTACGGCAAGGGCGCCGACGACACCCCGCTGGACGAGACGGCCGGCTTCCAGCCGGTGACGCCCTATGGCGAGTCGAAGATCCTGTCGGAGCAGGGCCTGCTGGAGCTCGCCGACGACGACTTCTCGCCGGTGTTCCTGCGCAACTCCACGGCCTACGGGTTCTCCCCCCGGCTGCGCGGGGACCTGGTGGTCAACGACCTCGCCGCGCACGCGCTGCTCACCGGGCAGGTCCGGCTGCTGTCGGACGGCAAGGCGTGGCGGCCCCTGGTGCACATCGAGGACATCTCCGCCGCGTTCCTGGCGCTGCTGGAGGTCGACCGGGCCCGGGTGCATGCCAAGGCCTACAACGTCGGCAAGAGCAGCGAGAACTACCTGATCCGCGACGTGGCGACGCTGGTGTCGGAGGTGGTGCCGGGCAGCGAGGTCACCTTCGCCGAGGGCGCCGGCACGGACCTGCGCAACTACCGGGTCACCTGCGACCTGATCGCGGCCGAGGTCCCCGAGTTCCAGCCGAAGTGGACCGTCAAGCTCGGCGTCGAGCAGCTGATCGAGCAGTACCAGCGGCACGGCCTCACGATCGAGCAGTTCGGCAGCGAGACCCACCAGCGGATCAAGCGGATCAAGTCGCTGATGGCCGATGGCAAGCTCGACAACAACCTGCGGTGGGTGGCATGAGCACGGACCGTGTCTGCGACGCGTGCGGCGAGGAGCGGCTGGTCCCGTTCGCCGACCTGGGTGACATCCCGGTCCTGTGCGGGGTGCACTGGGAGGCGCACGGCGACGCCGTCGCGTCCCCGGTCGGCAAGATGGAGCTGGCGCACTGCCCGCGCTGCGCGTATGTCCGCAACGTCGCGTTCGACCCGGACCTGCTGGTCTACGACACGACGATGGACACCAACCTGCACTTCTCCCCCGCGTTCCAGCGGTTCTCCGCGGACCTGGTGCAGAGCCTCAGCGAGCGGTACGACCTGAGCGGCAAGCTCGTGCTCGACATCGGCTGCGGCCAGGGCGAGTTCCTCAAGGAGCTCACCCACGTCAGCGGCGCGACCGGCGTCGGCTACGACGCGATGTACGCGGGCGAGACCGGCACCAGCGGCGCGACCACCTTCCACAGCGGGCTCGCCCCGCGGGTCGCCGGCCTGCCGGCGTATGACTTCTTCACCTCGCGGCACTGGTTCGAGCACCTCGACGACCCGCACGAGTTCCTGGTCGACCTGCGGGAGCAGGCGAAGGGGCGCGAGGTCTTCGGCTACGTCGAGGTCCCCGACGCGGTGTACGACCTCGCGACCGCCGGCTGGGAGGTCATCTACCCGCACGTGTCGTACTTCGACGCGTACTCCCTGGCGAGCATCTTCGGCCGGGCCGGCTGGACGGTCGAGTCGACCGGCACGCTGTTCTCGGGCATGTTCCGCTACATCGAGGTGTCGGCGAACCGGCCGCGCGCCGGCGGTCACGTCGCGCACACCGGCGAGCTGCCGTCGTTCCGGGCCCGCGACAAGCAGCTCGCGGCGATCGCCGGTTTCGCGGAGCGGCACCACGCCGAGCGGGAGCGCTGGCGCACCACGATCGCGACGCTCAACGCCGACGGCGCCCGGCCGGTGCTGTGGGGCGCGGGCTCGCGCGGCGTGCAGTTCCTCACCCTCGCCGACCGCGAGCTGGGCCTGCACGGCGTCGTCGACCTCAACCCGCGCAAGTGGGGCCGGTTCCTGCCGGTCACCGGGCACCGGGTCGACCCGCCGTCGACGCTGACCACGCTGCAGCCGAAGGCCGTGGTGATCACGAACCCGGCGTACAAGGAAGAGATCGCCAAGTCCCTCGCCGACCTCGGCGTGACCGCAGAGATTCTGGTGGCCTGATGCCTGAGGTCAAGCCGCGGGTGACGATCGGTATGACGACGTACAACGTCGAGAAGTACCTGCCGCTCGCCATCGAGTCCATGCTCGCGCAGGACTACCCCGACTTCGAGATCGTCGTCTGCGACAACCTGTCGACGGACAGCACCTGGGAGATCCTGGAGCGCTACGCCGCCAAGGACGAGCGGGTCCGGGTGTACCGCAACCCGGAGAACCTCGGCGAGGCCGGCAACTTCCGGCGGGTGGTGCAGCTGGCCCGCGGCGAGCTGTTCCGCCTGGCCGCGCACGACGACCTCGCCGCGCCGACGCTGATCAGCCGGTGCGTGGAGGCGCTCGACGCACACCCGGAGGCGATCCTGGCCTTCCCGCAGACGATGCTGATCGACAGCGACGGCAACGAGATCGGCCCGTGGGACGACGCCATGGACACCCACGACCTGCGCTCGCGCAGCCGGGTGAGCTGGTATGCGCGCAAGTGGAACCTCTGCAACGAGGTCTTCGGCGTGATCCGCACCGACGTGCTGCGCAAGACCCGGCTGCTCGGCCCGTTCCTGTCCAGCGACGTGCGGATGCTGCACGAGCTGGCGCTGCGCGGCGAGTTCGTCCAGGTGCCGCAGCGGCTGTTCTTCCGCCGGATGCACGCGACCAACACGTTCGGCGCCCAGCGCGACACCGACGAGGTGCTCGAGTGGCTGGAGCCGGGCGCGGCCAAGGGCAAGACCCGCAAGCGCAAGCCGGCCTCGGACCAGAGCCACCACACCAGGATGACCTGGGAGATCACCAAGGCGCTCATGAGCAACGAGCTGCCCGTGACCGAGCGGGCGGTGGCCACCGGGGCGTTCCTGACCTCGTGGGGCACCCGCCGGGGGCGGGCCAAGCTGGGCCGGATCCGCCGCTCGATCACCCGCACCCCGATCGCCCCACCGCCGTGGGAACAGCCGAACGATCAGCAGCAGTCGCAGGCCTAGGAGCTCGCATGAGTCAGAGCGTCGACCGTACCGTCGATCCGCTCGACCGCACCGTCGACCTGGACAGCACCATCGAGATCGGTGCCCTGAAGCCGCCGACGCCGCCGGCGCCGCCGGCCGTCAAGGCCGAGGACCCCGAGGAGGCGCCGCGTAAGCGCCTCAAGTCGGCGATCTTCTGGTCCTACGCACTGACCGCCGGCCGGCTCGGCACCACGACCATCGTCACGTTCGTGCTGGCGCACATGCTCGGCCCGCACGCGTTCGGCGTCGTCGGCACGGCGCTGCTGTTCGTGATGATCACGCAGATGCTGCTCCAGCAGACGCTGCTCACCACGATCATCCAGCGGGAGAAGCTCGACCCCGACCACCTCGACGCCGGGTTCTGGATCGTCATCCTCGGCAGTCTCTCGCTGACGGCCCTGGCCGCCGGCGCGGCACCGCTGTGGGCGGCGTTCAACAACCAGCCGGAGGTCACCCGGATCTGCGTCGCGCTCACGCCGATGATCCTGCTGCAAGGGCTGACCGTGGTCCCCGAGGCGATCATGCGGCGGAAGATGACGTTCCGGCCCCTCGCAATCCGGACGCTGATCGCGACCGTCATCGGTGGCGTGGTCGGCATCGTCATGGCACTCGCCGACTACCAGGCATGGGCACTCGTGGCGCAGCAGCTGGTGACCGGCGTGGTCGGCGCGGTCGTGCTGTGGACGGTCACCGACTGGCGGCCCCGCTGGCGGCTGCCGCGGCAGGCCGTCAAAGACCTGCGGGGCTTCTCCGCGCAGGCAGCCCTCGGCGGCATCGGTGTGTTCCTGGCCATCCGCATGGACATCCTGGTCATCGCCAAGTTCTTCGGCCCGATCGCGGTCGGCCTCTACCGCATCGCGCAGCGCCTGCCCGACATGCTCACCGAGGTCACCAGCCGGTCGCTGCAACAGGTGTCGCTGCCGGAGCTGGCCAGGTTGCAGCGCAAGCCGGCGGAGCTGGGTGACCGGCTGGCGAAGATGATGCACGTCTCCGCCGTCGCCGGGCTGCCCGCGCTGGGCATCCTCGCGGCCACCGCGAAGCCGCTCGTCGCGCTGCTCGGCCCGGAGTGGTCGCCGGCCGGGACCGGCATGCAGCTGCTGTGCATCGTCGGCGTCGTCAACGTCTACGGGGTGCTGCTCGGCCCCGCCCTGCAGGCGGTCGGGCGGCCCGGCATCAACACAGCGCTGTCCTGGTTCCAGCTGTGCGTCGGCGTCGGCACGTTCTACCTGATCGGCCGTTGGCTCAATGGCACCCAGGACGACCGGGCGCAGGTCGCCGCGATCGCGATCGGCATGTCCGCGGTCGAGCTGTCGATCACGATTCTGATGATGTACATCACGTTCGTGCGGGTACTGAAGGTCAACACCTGGCAGATCCTCGGCCCGACGGTGCCGGCGTTCATCGCCGGGTCGCTGGGCTTCCTCATCCCCTTCCTGGTCGACCGCTTCGGTCTGGTCGGCGGCCCGTGGGTGCTCAAGTTCGTGGTCTACGGCGTGCTCGCCACCGGCATCTCCGGCGGCCTGCTGCTCGCGCTCGACACTCGCACCCGGGGAATGGTCATGCGGAAAGTACAACCGATGCTGCGCAGAGCTTAGGGAGCAGTTCCTTGCAGTTCGACGAGTCCAACCGCCTGCGGCCGTTGGCGCACGCCGTCATTCCCGGCGGCGCGCACACCTACGCGAAGGGCGACGACCAGTTCCCGCAGGAGGCGCCGGGCTTCATCGTGCGGGGCAGCGGCTGTCACGTGTGGGACGCCGACGGCAACGAGTTCGTCGAGTACGGCATGGGCCTGCGCTCGGTCACCCTCGGTCACGGGTACGCGCCGGTGGTGCAGGCCGCGGCGCGGCAGATGGCGGAAGGGCTCAACTTCAGCCGCCCGGCCACCATCGAACTGGCCGCGGCACAGCGGTTGCGCACCGCGCTCGGGGTGCCCGACCGGATGGTGAAGTTCGCGAAGAACGGCTCCGACGCGACGAGCGCCGCGGTGAAGCTCGCCCGCGCGTTCACCGGGCGGGACCTCGTCGCGGTCTGCGCCGACCACCCGTTCTTCTCCACCGACGACTGGTTCATCGGCACGACCGGGATGCCGGCCGGTATTCCGGCCGCGATCCGTGACCTGACCGTGCGGTACGGCTACAACGACCTGGCGAGCGTCGAGGCGCTGATAGCGGCGCACCCCGGGCGGATCGCCTGCCTCGTGCAGGAGGTCGAGACCACCGAGCCGCCGGCGCCGGGCTTCCTGTCCGGCCTGCGGGCGCTGTGCGACCGGCACGGCATCGTGCTGATCCTCGACGAGATCATCACCGGGTTCCGCTGGCACGTGCGCGGCGCGTCGCACGTGCACGGCGTCCAGGCGGACCTGACCACCTACGGCAAGGCGCTCGGCAACGGCTTCGCGGTCGCCGCGCTCGTCGGCCGGCCCGACATCATGGCGCTCGGCGGCCTGCACACCGACCGGGAGCGGGTCTTCCTGCTGTCCACGACGTATGGCGCCGACACACACACGCTCGCCGCGGCGATGGCGGTCCTCGACGTGTACGAGCAGGAGCCGGTCATCGAGCACCTGCACCGGCAGGGGCGGCGGCTGGCCGACGGGGTGCGGGCGGCCGCGGCGGCGCACGGGGTCGAGGACTTCGTCGGCGTGGCCGGCCGCGACAGCAACCTCATCTACCTGACCAAGGACGAGCGGGGCGAGCGGTCCCAGGCGTTCCGGACGCTGCTGCTGCAGGAGCTGATCCGCCGCGGCGTGATCGCCCCGTCGTTCGTGGTCAGCTACTCGCACACCGACGCCGACATCGACCGCACCGTGGAGGCGGTCGACGGCGCCCTCGCCGTCTACGCCAAGGCGCTGAGCGACGGCGTCGAGGCCTATCTGGTCGGCCGTGCCGTCAAGCCGGTATTCCGCCCTTACGTCTAGGGGTTACATCGTGGTCGCAGTCAGCGAACAACGGGAACAAGAGGTCCGGCGCCCTTCCCGCACTCCGGTGAAGGCCGCCCTGGTTGTGGGGGCCCTCGCGGTCGGGACGGTCGCCTCGATCCTGCGGCAGCCGGGCCCCGGCGCGCTGGACACGATCTGGGCCGAGGACGGCGAGATCTTCCTGACCCAGGCGGCGCGCGACGGCGCCGGAGCGTTCACCACGTCCTACGCCGGCTACTACCACCTGGTCGCCCGCATGGTCGCCGGCGTCGCCGCGCTGCTGCCGGCGTCGCAGGCCGCGGCCGCGCTCGCGATCGGCGCGGCGCTGGTCACGACGCTCTTCGCGGTCGCCGCGTACGCCCTGAGCGGGGAGTACCTGTCCTCGACCGTGGCCCGGCTGGTGGTGTCGGTGCCGGTCGCGGTGCTGCCGATGGCGCAGGGTGACGTGCTGAACTCGCCCGCGAACCTGCACTGGACCGGCCTGTACGTGCTGTTCTGGTTCCTGCTGTGCCGGCCCGCCTCGACCGCCGGGAAGGTCCTCACCTGCGCCGGGATCGTGCTGGTCGTGGGCAGCGACATCCTCACCGGCGTCTACCTGCCGTTCGTGGCGTTCGTCCTGTGGTTCCACCGGGACCGGTACGCGGTGGCGAAGGCGGTCGCGTTCGTGGTGCCGCTGGCCGTGCAGGTGCTCGGGCTGCTGACCGGGGCGAGCGAGCGGGAGGGCCTGGCGCCGGACCCGGTGCGGGCGGTGACCGGCTTCGTGCTGCGCGCGGTGCCGACGGCCCTGTTCGGCGAGCGGTGGGTCGGCCAGACCGTCAGCACCCGCAGCATCCTCTTCGCCGCGGTCGCGTGGCTGCTCATCGCCGCGGTGCTGGTCCTCGGCCTGCGCAAGGTCATCCGCCCACGGTGGACGCTGGTGATCGCGGCGGGGGTGCACAGCGCACTGGTCTACATCGCGCCGGTCGCGCTGAGCGGCATCGCCACCCCTCGCTACAACGTGGCGCCGGCCCTGCTGGTCCTGGTCACCCTGGTCGCGCTGCTCAACGACGTGACCGGGGTGCGGGCGCTCGCGGCGCTGCTGCTGGTGGTCTGTGCGGTGAACTTCCGGGTGGACAACGCCCGCGCCGACGGGCCGGACTGGCACACCGGGTTACGGGGTGCCGAGGCGGCCTGCGCGGCCGATCCGGCGGGCACCGCCACGGTCGAGGTGACCCCGCTGGCGGCGCCCGGATGGCACGTTGCGCTGCCGTGTGACTATGTCGACAGAAAATGACCCCATGGCAATCCGGTCATCGTCGGACAAGCAATTATCAGGCGAACTATGATCCACTCCAGAGTTAAAGCCTGAATTTCCTCGGCCGTTCGGGCAGGGTTGCCTGGCGGAACGACGGACGTCGCTACACCCCGGAACGAGATTCACATTCCAGGGCCCACATGTACGCTGAGCTGCGAAACAGAAGATCACTTCTGTCCGTTTCGCCACATTAGTACCATAGTTCTAATTTGCGTTTTTTGTTATTGTTGAACGCGTGAAGTGGCATTTCATGTTGCCTTAAAAGAGGGCATGTAAAGAATGCGACACGGCGAGATTGCCAGTGCCCACTTGCCTCCCACACGCGTTATCCGCCAGTGTCGCTAGGCGACTGCCGAGGGGGCGCCGCGATGATTATTCTTCGGGAGCAGGGTCGGTCATGAAGGTTGGCGTCATCGGCTGTGGTTACTGGGGAGCGAAGCACGTCCGCGTGCTCTCGTCGCTCCCCGAGGTGTCCCTGGTCGTCGCGATCGACGCGCAGACGGAGCGGATCGAGCCGTTGCGCCGGATGTATCCGAGCGCGCTCTGCGTCACCAGCCTCGACGAGGTGATCGACCTCATCGATGCCGCGATCATCGCCACCCCGCCGCGCTCGCACGCGCCCCTCGCGAAGCGCCTGCTCGCCGCCGGCAAGCACGTCATGGTCGAGAAGCCGATGACCGCCTCGACCGCGGAGGCCCGCGAGCTCATCGCGATGGCCGACGAGGCCGGGCTCACCCTGGCCACCGGGCACACCTTCGAGCACAACGCGGTGGTCAAGCACCTGCGTGACATGGTCGCCGCCGAGGAGCTCGGCAAGATCTACTACATCGACACCGCGCGGCTGAACCTCGGGCTCTACCAGCCCGACGTCAACGTCGTCTGGGACCTCGCGCCGCACGACATCTCGATCATCAACATGGTGCTGGGCAGCACGCCGACCGCGGTGAGCGCCTGGGGCGCCAGCCACGCCGGCACGCCCTTCGAGGACGTCGCCTACCTGCGGCTGGAGTACGGCGCGATCGGTGCCACCGCCAACATCCACGTCAGCTGGCTCGACCCGTCGAAGGTCCGCCGCGTCACGGTGGTCGGCAGCCAGCGCATGGCGGTCTACGACGACATGCTCGACGAGGGCCGGCTGCGCATCTACGACAAGGGCGTCCAGGGCGCCCCGCTGGACGGCACCGTGCCGATGTCGTACCGCTACGGCGGCATCACCGCGCCGCACATCCCGATGACCGAGCCCCTCGGCGAGGTCGACCGCGACTTCGTGCAGTCGGCGCTGACCGGCCGCACCCCGCAGGTCGACGGCCGCCGCGGCCTCGCGGTCGTGGAGGTCCTCGAGGCCGCCGCCGAGTCCATGGCGACCGGCCGCACCGTCGAGATCTCCCAGCACGCCAACGTCTGACCCGCTGCTTCTCCTTCCAGGAAAGGACCTCACGTCCCGTGCGTATCCCGTTCAATGACCTCGCCACACCGCACGCGTCGATCGTCGAAGACGTCGTCGCGGAGGTGCGCGCGCTGGCCGGCAACTCCCGCTTCATCGGCGGGCCGGCCGTCGAGGCCTTCGAGCAGGACTTCGCGGCGTACTGCCGCACCACGCACGCCGTGGGGGTCGCCAACGGCACCGACGCGATCGAGCTGACGCTGCGGGCGCTCGGCATCGGCGGCGGCGACGAGGTCCTGGTCCCGGCCAACACGTTCATCGCGACCGCCTCCGCCGTCGCGGCCACCGGCGCCACCCCCGTCTTCGTCGACGTGGACCCGGTCAGCCTCCTCGTCACGCCCGCCTCGCTGGAGGCCGGCGTGACCGAGCGGACCGCCGCGGTGATCCCGGTGCACCTCTACGGGCACATGGTGCCGCCGGCCGACGTGCTGCCGTTCGCGGCCAAGCACGGCCTCGCCGTGATCGAGGATTCGGCGCAGGCGCACGGCGCCAACGCCCCGGATGACGCCTCAGGTGAGAAGGTTCGAGCCGGTTCCTACGGCGTCGCCGGAACCTTTAGCTTTTACCCAGGCAAGAACCTCGGCGCCTGGGGCGACGGCGGCGCGGTCGTGACCGACGACGCACAGCTCGCCTCACGGATCCGGTCACTGGCCAACCACGGCCGGTCCGAAGGCACCGACCACTACGAACACCGCTACATCGGGCGCAACAGCCGGCTCGACGCGTTGCAGGCAACTGTCCTGCGCCGCAAGCTGGCCGACCTGGACTCAGCCACCGGGCAGCGCCGGCGCGTCGCGTCGGTCTACGCGGAGGCCCTTGCCGCCCACGGCATCCCGCTGGTGGCACCGCTGCCCGGAGTGGACAGCGCATGGCACCTGCTCGTCGCGCGGGTGCCGGGGCGCGAGGCTGTGCGCCGCCTGCTCGACGAGGCCGGCATCGGCACCGGGGTCCACTACCCGGTTCCGTGTCACCGGCAGCACGCATACGCTACCGACCAGACCACCAGCCTTCCGGCGGCCGAGCAGGCCGCCGCCGAGATCCTCTCCCTTCCCTTCTTCCCGCACCTGCGGGACGAAGAGGTCGCCTATGTCGCGGACCACCTCGCCAAGGCGATCACCGCGCTCTGATCTTCGTCAGCTCGCTCGTTCGTTGTCGCACCAACGCACAGTGAGGAGGTGTCGCCGTTGACCGCGCCACAGGCCGTCGACGCAGCACTGAACACCACGCCGCCCTTGGCCTCGTCCTCGGATCAGGCCACGGATGACGCCACCGTCGTGATCTCGTCCCTGCCCCAGCCGGCCACCGCGCCGATCGGCGGCGAGCTCGAGATCCCCGACGACGCCACCGTCGAGATCCCGATGCCGCAGCGGGTACTGCGCAAGGTCGGCAGCGGCTGGGGCCTGATCCAAGGGCACCGCGAAGGTCGCTCGCTCATCCCGAAGCGGTCCCTGCGTCAGCTCGCGGAGGGGCTCGTCGCGCTGGCGATCCTCGCCATGCTGTCGCCGGTGCTGCTGGTGGTGGCGCTCGCGGTCAAGTGGACCAGCGAGGGCCCGATGCTGTTCCGGCAGGAGCGGCTGGGCCTGCACCGGAGCACGTTCAAGATCATCAAGTTCCGCACGATGAGCAACAAGAACAGCGACGCGCAGCACCGCGAGTTCGTCAAGAAGATGCTCACCTCCGACGATGACGTCGACGGCGGCGAGCAGGGCGTCTACAAGCTGGTCAACGACCCGCGGATCACGCCCATCGGCGGCTTCCTGCGGCGCACCAGCATCGACGAGCTGCCCCAGCTGTGGAATGTCGTGCGCGGCGAGATGTCCCTCGTCGGCCCGCGCCCGGTCCTCGCCTGGGAGGCCGACCTGTTCCCGCCGGAGGCGGAGCGCCGCTTCGCGTGCCGGCCCGGCATGACCGGACTCTGGCAGGTCTCCGGCCGCAGCACCCTGGACTTCAAGGCCGCCCTCGAGCTCGACGTCACGTACGTCGAGAAGAAGTCGGTCTGGTACGACATCTCGATCCTCTGGCGGACCGTCGGGGTCGTCTTCAACAGATCGGTTGCACGGTGAAAGATCCACGGCTGCATGTCGTGATCGCGGTGGCTAATCTGCCGGTCGAGCGGGACCGGCGGGTCATCCGTGAGGTGAAAGCCCTGGAGGCGGCCGGCTACCGGGTCACGGTGATCTGCCCGCGCGGCGTCTCGAAGATCACCCATGTGCCGGGCACCATCGACGCCAAGGTCCGCTCGTACAAGATGTACGAGTCCTCCGGCGGTGCGGTGTCCTTCGCCGTCGAGTTCGCCTGGTCCTTCGTCTGCATCGGCTGGCACCTGATGGCCGCGGTGATCCGCGACCGGGCCGTCGCCGCGCAGGTGTGCAACCCGCCCGACGTCTTCTTCCCCCTCGCCCTGCTCATGCGGATGCTGGGCCGGCCGTGGATCTTCGACCACCACGACCTGTCCCCCGAGGTGTACCAGGCCCGCGGTGGACGCCCCGGCTCGCTGCTGGACAAGGTGCTGCTGCGCTTCGAGAAGTGGTCGCAGCGCGCCGCCTCGGCGGTCGTGTCGACCAACGAGTCCTACCGGGAGCTCGCGATCAGCCGCGGCGGCTGCGACCCGGCCCGGGTCGTCGTGGTCCGCAACGGCCCCTCGGCCGCCGAGGTCAAGCCGGTCGCCTCCGCGCCGGCCGACATCGACGACCACACCATCGTCTACCTGGGTGTCCTCGGTGCGCAGGACGGCGTCGACAACGCCATCCTGGCCGCCGAGCGCCTGGTCGAGCTGCGCGGCCGGCTGGGCTGGCGCCTGGTGGTCGCCGGTGACGGCGAGTGCCTGGACAGCCTCAAGGCGTTGACCGTCGAGCGCAAGCTCGAGGACGTCGTGGAGTTCACCGGCTGGCTCGGCGTCGAGGAGATCGACCGGTTGTTGCGCACGGCTTCGGTCGGATTGCAGCCAGATCCTCGCAGTGCGCACGCCGAGGTGTCGACAATGGCGAAGACTGTCGAATACCTCGCCCGGGGACTGCCGGTCGTCGGCGTGGACATGCGGGAGACCCGGCGCAGTGCCGGGGACGCCGGGGTCTACGTCGAGCACGGCACCCCCGAGGAGTTCGCCGTCGCACTGCACCGCCTGCTCGACGACCCGGTGGCACGCGCGTCGATGCGCAATGTCGCGCTCGCACGGTTCCGTAACACGTTGGCCTGGGAACACCAGGCGGCGGCATATGTCCGACTATGGGACGAGTTGCTGTCCACCCGCCGCGAGAGGTACAAAGCGGGATCGGCGATCATTCGGCAAGCCGGCCCCGCAGACGTCAGTCAGGCAGAGCAACGACAGTGATGCGCGCAAATGAATACCGCCCGACCGGCGACCGCGCTTGTGTGAGGGGATGACGTGGACCTCTGGGATCTCGCCAAGCTGATGGGTCGGCGCTGGTATCTCATGGCACCGATGGTCATCTTGACCCTTGCCGCGACCAGCTGGGCGCTGCTCACGATCAAGCCCGACTACACGTCGACCGGTCAGGTCATGCTGATCCCACCGGCCGACCGCACCCCGCTCACCCCGGCCGAGCTGCAGTCGACCAACACGTGGGTCGAGGTCGGCGAGGACATCATGGCCAAGGCCCTGTCGATCTCGCTGAACACCAACCAGACCCACAAGGAGATCGAGGGCGAGGGCTTCTCCACGGCCTTCGAGGTGGCCGCCGAGGACCGCTCCAGCATCCTCACCGTGACCGCGACCGCGACCACCGCCGAGGCCGCCCAGGCGACCGTGCAGCGGCTGCAGAAGCAGATCACCCGCGAGGTCGAGGAGATGCAGGCGCGCTACAAGCCCAAGGCGGGCCGCGCGATCAGCACCCAGGTCCTCGACGCCGGCGACACCATCGAGGTCGTCTCCTCGAAGGTCAAGCGCGCCGCCGTCGTCATCATCGGCGTCGGTCTGCTGCTCACCGCCGCGGTGACCATCGTCGGCGACAACATCCTGCGCCGCCGGGCCCGCGCCCAGCTGTTGCGGCGGCAGAAGACCGGCGACCTCGACCCCGGTGACGACTCCGACGTCATCGCCGACACCGACCGGATGCCGGCCGGCCGCGTCAACGGGACCAACAGCGTGGCCAACGGCAAGGAAGCCGTGGCGAAGCAGGACGAGACGGCCGTGCTCAGCAGCGCGAGGATCAAGAGCACCGTCGCCAACGGCAACGCCGCCGGCAACGGCAACGCCGCCGGCAACGGCAACGCCGCCGGCGCGGGACTCACCGTCGCCTACCGGCAGGCCGAGATCGCTCCGGACGACGATCGCCGCGGGGTCGAGCCCGACGACGCGACGATCATCCTGCCCCTGGGCAACACGCCGTGGGCCGGCCGGGAGGGGCGCGACAAGGACGCTGAGGCGCGCAACCGTTGACCTCCAGCACCGTTGCCGGCGAGAGCCGCACGCGTAGCAAGGCGCCACCCACCGCGGTGGCGCCCGACGACCTGCGGATCTTCAAGCGCAAGCCGAAGCGGAAGCGGGTCCAGGGTTACCGCCCGTCGCCCGATCTGCTGCCGGTCCTGGTCGACGAGCGCACCTATGCCTCCCGCCGTCGGCGCAGCCACATCGACGCCGCGTCGCTGCTCGTCCTGGTCGTGGTGCTGATCCAGCTGCTGCCCTCCCGCCTCGTGGTGCCGGACCTGACCTCGGTCGGCCGGCCCGGGCTGCTGATCGGCCTGCTGCTGGCCGTGTGGTGGATGCTGTCCAAGCTGCACCCGCGCCTGGCGATGATCGGCCCGCAGCCGATGCGCTGGGCGTTCGTGGTCTACCTGCTGACGCTGCTGCTGTCCTATGCGGCCGGTCAGTTCCGCGGCCTGCCGGTGCTGGAGGCCAACTCCGCCGACCGGGCCCTGCTCGGCGCCCTCGCGTTCATGGGCATCGTCTTCATGACCGCCGACGGCGTGCCGACCCGGGAGCGCCTCGACGACGTGCAGCGGGTCCTGGTCTACTGCACCGGGATCAACGCCCTGCTCGGCATCCTGCAGTTCGTCACCAAGAAGGACCTGACCCAGAACATCGTCATCCCCGGCCTGACCCTGCAGGGCGAGCTGGTCGGCCTCGCCGACCGCGGCGGCGGCGGTCTCATCCGGGTCGCCGGCACCACCGGCCACTTCATCGAGTTCAGCGTCGTCATGGCGTTCGCGGTGCCGCTGGGCATCCACTACGCCCGCTACGCGAAGACGAAGCTGGAGCGCCGGATCTTCCTCGTCACCACGCTGGTGATCGCCGGCTCGATCCCGCTGGCCCTGTCCCGCACCGGCATCCTCGCCGTCGGCATCGCCCTGCTGTGCATGTGGCCGGCGTGGAACTGGCGCTTCCGCTTCAACGTGCTGGTCGTCAGCGTCGGCCTGCTCGCCGTGCTGTCCGTCGTGCGTCCCGGGCTGCTGGGCACGCTGCGGTCCCTGTTCAGCAACGCCGAGGACGACCCGAGCATCAAGGGCCGCACCGACGACTACGCCATCGTCTTCCAGTACGCCTCCGAACGGCCCTGGCTGGGCCGGGGCACCGGCACGTTCATCCCCGAGCTGTACCGCTACCTGGACAACCAGTGGCTGATGACGCTCATGAACAACGGCTACCTCGGCATCGCCGGCATGGTCGTGCTGCACTTCTCCGGCGTGTTCCTCGCGATCATCGCGTTCCGCCGGGCAGAGAATGAGGTCGACCGCCACCTGTGCGCGGCCATCTCGGCCGTCCCGCTCATCGCGGCGCTCACCGGCCTCACGTTCGACTCGTTCTCGTTCAGCACCTTCGTGGTCGTGCTCGCCCTGCAGCTCGGTGCCGCCGGCGCGATGTGGCGCTTCACGCACCCGGCCCGCACCACCCGCGGCGCCGCCGTCGGCGCGCTGCAGCAGCGCTGATTTTTGGAGCATTGGTGATCTCTGTCGTCATCGCCGCGCACAACGAGGCGGCGGTCATCGGCCGCTGCCTCGACGGCATCCTCGCCCCCGACATCGACGTGACCGTCGTGGCCAACGGCTGCAGCGACGACACCGCCGCGGTCGCGGCGAGCCGGCCGGGCGTGCGGGTGATCGACCGCCCGGAGCCGGGCAAGTCGGGCGCCCTGAACGCAGGCGACGCCGTCGCGACCGGCTTCCCCCGCATCTACCTGGACGCCGACATCCCGCTGACCGCCGCGGACCTGCGGGTGCTCGCCGGGATGCTCAGTGACCGGGGACTGCTGGCCGCCACGGCGCACCGGGCCCTCGACACCCGCGGCCGGCCGCTGCTGGTGAAGGCGCACAGCGCCATCAACGGCCGGCTCCCCGCGTACCGCGACGCGCTCTACGGCCGCGGCGTCATCGCCCTGTCCGAGGCGGGCCGGGCCAGGTTCGACACGTTCCCCGAGGTGGTCGCCGACGACCTGTTCCTGGACGGCCTCTTCGGCCCGGGCGAGAAGGCCGAGACGCCCGCAGTCGTCGCCGTCGTGGAGACCCCCCGCCGCACTTCGGATCTCGTGAAGCGTTTGGCCAGGGTACGAGCGGGTAACGCGGCCCTGCGCGCCGCGGGTGCCGCCCGTCCGGCGGCGCGCTCCTCGTGGTTGCGCGACGTCGTGCTCCCCAGGCCCTGGCTTCTGCCTGCGGCGGTGGGCTACGTTGCGCTCACCGTCGCCGCGTCGCGCGCCGCCCGCCGCCGTGACGTCGGATGGGGCCACGACACGTCCACCCGCGGAGCAGTCGGAGCACAGCAGTGAGCAGCAACGCCGAACCACTCGTCAGCGTCGTCCTCGTCTCATACAACACCCGCGAGCTGACGCTCAAGAACCTCGCGGGCCTGCAGGCGGGCACCGCCGTACCGATCGAGATCATCGTGGTCGACAACGCCTCGACCGACAACTCGGCCGCCGCGATCAGCCACGCGTATCCGGAGGTCCGCGTCCTGCGCCAGCCGGAGAACCTCGGCTTCGGCAACGCGGTCAACCTCGGCGCCGCGCGGGCCACGGGCCGCTGGATCCTGCTGATCAACCCGGACACCGAGCCGGTCGGCGACGTGATCCGCACCCTCGTCGAATACGCCGGCAGCCACCCCGAGAGCCGGATCTACACCGGCCGGACGCTGCGCGCCGACCACACCGACGACGGCCACTCGGTGCACGCGCTGCCGAGCCTATGGGGATACTTCTGCTTCGCCACCGGCCTGTCGTCGCTGCGCCGGCGCTCGCCGCTGTTCAACCCCGACGAGCTGCCCGGCCTGGACCGCGCGATCGGCGGCGAGGTACCGGCCGTGTCCGGCTGCCTGCTGCTCATCGACCGGCCCCTCTGGCAGCAGCTGGGCGGCTTCACCCCGGACTACTTCATGTACAGCGAGGACATCGACCTCAGCGCCCGCGCCCGCGACCTCGGCGCGCGCCCGGTCCTCGTCCCTGAGGCGCAGCTGCTGCACGTCGGCGGCGCCGCGTCCAGCACGGTCAACAAGCGGATCATGGTGCTGCGGGGCAAGACGACGTTCGTCCGGCTGCGCTGGTCGCCCGGCCGCGCCAAGGTTGCCCGGCTCCTCATTTCCGCCGGTGTACTGGTGCGCGCTGCCGCCGGAGCCGGGTGGCGGGACGTGTGGCGCCAGCGGGCGTCGTGGCTGAACGGCTGGCCCGCCCCGGCCGGCTCGCCGTTCATCCCCGCGCAGGCGCTGCCCGCGCCGATCTCCGCCGTGCCCTCGTCCCCCGCCGCTGATTCCGCGCCGCAGCGGTCGGGCCTGTCTCAGCCGTAGCGCGGGGCGCTGCGGCTGCGCTGGATGTTCGGGGTGCGCCGCTCCCGGGCGCGCCAGCAGCCGGTGTGCCAGTGACGGCGGTCGCCGAGGTCGCCGCGGCCGTCCGCCGGCCACGCCACGAGGTGCGGCACGCCAGGTGCGACCTCCTGGTCACAGCCGGGGCACCGGTACGCCTTCGTGGCCGCGCTCGCCGGGATGTTGCGGACCTGCCACTCGCCGTCGCTCCACGCCTGCACCCCCTCGACGCCGCGCTTGACCCGTTCGAGATCGATCGGCTCCGGTGCGGCGTCGCGACGGGGATGGTTGCGACGAGGGCTCACCGTTCCAGCGTACCGATGATCACCGTTTCGAGTAGTCGCGGAACCCGCGGCCGACCTTCCGGCCCAGGTAACCGGCGGTCACCAGGTGCTCCAGCAGCGGCGCCGGCGCGAAGCCGGGCTCGCGCAGCTCCAGGTACAGCTCCCGCTGGATGGCGAGGGACACGTCCAGCCCGACGACGTCGAGCAGCTCGAACGGCCCCATCGGATACCCGCAGCCCAGCTTCATCGCGTAGTCGATATCGTCTGCGGTCGAGTACGACGCCTCGACCATCTTCACCGCGTCGTTGAGGTACGGGAACAGCAGCGCGTTGACCACGAACCCGGACCGGTCGGCGCACACCACCGCGTGCTTCGCCAGGGCCTGGCACACGTCGGTCGCGGTCTTCACGGTCGCGTCCGAGGTGCGGATCGTGCGGACCACCTCGACCAGCCCCATCACCGGCGCCGGGTTGAAGAAGTGCAGCCCGATCACGTCCGCGGGCCGCTCGGTCGCGACCGCGCACTCGATGACCGGCAGGCTCGACGTCGTCGTGGCGAGCACGACCCCCGGCTTGCAGATCTCGTCCAGCGAGGCGAACAGCGCCTTCTTCACGGACAGTTCCTCGACGACCGCCTCGACCACCAGGTCGACGTCGGAGAGATGATCGATCGTCGCCGACCACGTGACCCGCCCGATCGCGGCGTCCCGGTCCTGCTCGGTGAGCTTGCCCCGCACGACACCCTTGTTCAGCGACGTCTTCAACCGCTCGCACACCTGCGCCGACTTCTCCGCGCCCCGGGTCACGGACACGACCTCGAAGCCCGCCTTCGCGAACACCTCGATGATGCCGGTCGCCATCGTGCCGGAGCCGACGACGCCCACCTTCGTGATGTGCCTGCTGGCCGGCGTGGTGTCGGCCGCCACCGGCGTGGCCTCGTCGGCGACGACGACCGGCGAGCCCGGCTTCTCGTAGGTGTAGAACCCCCGCCCCGACTTCCGCCCGAGCAGCCCCGCCGTCACCATCTGCTTGATCAGCGGCACCGGCGCGTGCCTTCTGTCCCGGCCGCCGCGCCGGTACATCGTGTCGAGGATCTCGTACGCGGTGTCCAGCCCGATCAGGTCCATCAGCGCGAGCGGCCCCATCGGCAGCCCGCAGCCGAGCTTCATGGCCGCGTCGATGTCCTCGCGGGTCGCGTACTTCGCCTCGACCATCGAGACGGCCTGGTTGAGATATCCGAACAGCAGCGCGTTGGCGATGAACCCGGCCCGGTCCGTGATCGTCACGTCCACCTTGCCGAGCCGCTCGCACAACGCCTCGATGTCGGTGACCACGTCCTGCGACGTCACCACCGTCCGCACCACCTCGACCAGCTTCATGATCGGCGCCGGGTTGAAGAAGTGCATGCCGATGACCTGGTTCGGCCTGGTCGTGGCCACCGAGATCTCGGTGACCGACAGGCTGGAGGTGTTGGTGGCGAGGATCGCCTCGGGCTTGCAGACCCGGTCGAGCTCGGCGAAGATCCGCTGCTTGAGGTCCAGATGCTCGGGCACCGCCTCGATCACCAGGTCCACCTCGTGCAACGCTTCCAGCCCGACGGCGAACGTGACCCGTCCGAGCAGCGCGTCCCGGTCGGCAGCGGAGAGCTTGCCCTTGGCGACGGCCCGATCGAGCGACCCGCGCATCGTCACCTCACCGCGGTGCAGCGCCGTGTCACTGATCTCGACCGCGGTGACCGCCACCCCGCTGCGGGCGAAGACCTCGACGATGCCGGCGCCCATGGTGCCCAGGCCGACAACCCCCACGGAACCAAACTCGCGCCCCATCGCACGACCTCCCTAACGACCACTCAGGTTACTGGCGAGTCTCCCACGCCACCCTCTCCCCTGTTGTGTGGGATTTCTGGCTGTTCCTAGCTTCGGGCGGCTACCGCCGCGGCCGGCCGGGGGGTTCCCACCCCGGAGCCCCCCATGCTCGCTTCGCTCGCACGCCCTGCGCCCAGGGGCGCGGCCGAAACACGCGCATGCGCGCGGCAATCGAAGACCGGTGGTCAAGGTTTCCGTCTCACCAGGTCTGTCGTCCAATTCGCCTGCCCTGCGCGCGAGACGCGAAGGCAGGCCCATCCAGGTGCGGGGCCACCGGAGTGGGGGACGCCGGGCCTGGCTTGGCATCACCGTTACGACGGCACGGACGGCAACCGCGTTACCCCATCACGCACACGGACCGCATCCATAGGCACCAACAGCAGGTCGGCGCCTTCACGACCCGCAGGCCACACGCCGGTAGGGATGTGACCCGCGGACCGGGGCCAAGCATCGGGCCGAACCGGCATTTCGGACCAGGCCGAGCCAGGAAGATGCTCGCAGCGCACGTGTGGAGCGGCAGACGGACCGGGCGCGTGACGAGGCAGGCCGAAGCGGGCGAACTGGAGCGAGGCAGGCCGGAGCGCGGCGGCCCGGGACAGGCGGGCTGGCGCGGGCGAACTAGAGCGAGGCGGGCCGGAGCGCGCGGGCCGAGCCAGGCAGGCCGGCGCGGGCGAACTGGAGGCGGGCGAGGTGGGCCGGAGCGCGGGCGGGCCGGGCCAGGCGGGCTGGCGCGGGCGGGCTGGCGCGGGCGGGCTGGCGCGGGCGGGCTGGCGCGGGCGGGCTGGCGCGGGCGGGCGGGCTGGCGCGGGCGGGCGGGCTGGCGCGGGCGAGGTGGCGGGGCCGGCTGGCGGGGCGAAATGGAGTGCGTCGGGTGGGCCGGGGTGGGCTTGGTCAGGTCCAGCGGATGGTGGCGCGGGCGCGCCAGAGGGCCAGGACGGTCTGGTCGCCGTGGACGTGGAGGTCGGTGGTGGTGCGGCGGTTCCACAGGGCTAGGTAGAGGTCGCTGGCGGGGCCGCGGAGGGTGCAGTCGGCGGTGGTCGGGGTGCCGCGGGTGATCTCGGCGCCGGTGGGGCCCATGCGGACGGTCCAGGAGTGGGGGGCGTCGGCGGCCTCGACGGCGAGGACGGCGGGCTCGTCGCAGCGCAGGCGGCGGCCGCGGGCGGCATAGAAGGCCATGAGCAGCTCGTCGATGCCGTCGACGCCGAGGTCGCGGTCGACGCCGTCGGGCTGGCCGGCGGCGGCGTGGAGGTCGGCGCGGTGGATGATCGTCTCGTGGGCCTGGCGGCGGGCCCAGAAGGAGAGCGGGGAGTCGGCCGGGAGGAAGTGCCAGCAGGTCAGGTCGGCGGGGGCGGCGCGCAGCTGGTCGACGAGGGCGACGTGGCCGGCCTGGAACCAGGGGACGAGGTCCGCGTCGGCGGGCATGGGGCCGACGGCGCCCTCCTCCTCGTCGTCGGTGAGGACGGCGGGCCGGGCGTCGCGGACATAGGCGGTCGCCCAGCGGTGGACATAGCCCACGTGCTGGACGAGGTCGCGGACCGTCCAGTCGGGGCAGGTCGGCACGGCGGCGTCGAGGCCCGCCTTCTCCGCCGCGTCGACGAAGTCGAGCCCGGCACGCTCCAGCGCATCGATGTGCTGCCCGATTTCCATGCCGACATGCTAAGCCGACCCCCCGACAAAAAAGCTCAGGCGATGAGGAGGCCGGCGACCCAGATGCCCGCGATGATCAGGGCGGTGGCGAGCTCGATCAGCATCGAGACGCCGGCGGCCTTGAGGGCGTGCTTGGTGGACTGCCAGGCGAGGGCGTTGTCCTTCTGGCGGATGCGTTCGACGACGAAGACGCCGAGGACGAAGCCGAGGACCAGGCCGACGATCGGGATGAGGAAGAACCCGATGATGCCGACGACGCCGCCGAGGAACAGGGTCAGGTTGGGCACGCCGGCGCGTTTCAGGTTGCGGCCGGGGACCAGGTACTTGGCGGCGAAGCCGAGGCCGAGCACCAGGGTCGCGGCGACGGCGACGGTCCAGCCGGTGGCGCCGTGGCCGCCGAAGACGGCCCAGACCATGACCCCGGCCCAGCACAGGAGCAGGCCGGGGAGCATGGGGATCAGGACACCGACGACTCCGATCAGCACCGCGGCGCCGGAGATGAAGGCCACCAGGCCGGAGCTGTCGGTCATATCCACGGTGATCAGGCTAGGCGGACGCGACCACCCGCGCCAATTCCGAGGCGAAGTCCGCGGCGCGTTCCACGTGCGGGGAGTGGCCGCAGCCTTCGTAGACGATCTCGGTGTACGGGCCGTACGCGGCGAGCACCGCCCTGGTCTGGCCGATCATCGGCTGGGGCGGGCACGCGTCCTCGCCGGGCCAGCCGGGGACCAGGCCGAGCTTGCCGAGCTGGGCGAGGTCGAAGAACGAGGCGTCGGACACGATCGCGTCCTGCTCGCCGCGGATCCAGGTGATCGGGGGCTTGACCGGCAGGTCGACGATGCCGGACAGGTTCAGCCAGCGCGGGGACAGCGTGTTGAGCACCCCGCGGTCGCCGGGTCCGACGCCGGGCCAGTTGTCGCTGGTCGTGCCGGTGCCGGGGTAGTTGTCGTCGCCGACGGCGGTGCTGAGCATGGTGTCCAGCAGCAGCTCCTCGTCGTCGCCGAACGACGAGGCGTCGGCGACATAGAAGGCGTGCATGACGTTGCGCGGGCTGGCCTGGTCGTCGGTGCCACGGTCCTTGGCGGCGAGGAGCCGCACGAAGTCGGGGTTGGCCGAGCCGCCGCCGGTACCGGCGAAGTCCGGCGTGGTGGGGGTGCCGTCCAGGTCGCGGGTGCCGCCGAAGCCGTACGGCGACACCGGCGCCTCCAGCACGAGCGCGGCGATGGACGAAGGGTGGTCGAGCAGCAGCTGCATCGCGACGCCGCCACCGAGGGAGTGCCCGACGATGACAGGTTTGCGGTCGAAGGTGTCCAGCAGCGGGGCGATGTCGTCGGCGAAGTCGCGTACACCCCGGGTGGCGTCGACGCCGAGTGCGGGGCTGGCGCCGTACCCGCGCAGGTCCGGCGCGACGATCCGCCAGTCCTGCGGCAGGTGACGGAGCAGGGGCTCCCAGAACCCCGATGATGAGCAGTTGCCGTGGATGAGCAGGACCGGAGGGCCGTCGACGGGGCCGCGGGTGGTGACGTGCATCACCGCATCGTGACACCCCGGAATTGCGTGTCACATGTGGTCGGCCCACATGTTCCGGTCGTACTTGGTGAGGGCCCAGATGACCGCGACGTCCGCGGCAATGATGAGCATCGACCACAACGGGTAGTACGGCAGGAACAGGAAGTTGGCTACCGCGCTGATCGCGGCGAGGACGATGCCGAGGACCCTCGCCCAGACCTGGCCGGCGAGCACCCCGACCCCGCCGGCGGCGACCACCACGCCGAGCGCCAGGTGGATCCAGCCCCACGTCTGGACGTCGAAGCCGAAGAGGTAGTTGTCGGTGAGCACGTAGAAGGTGTCCTCGAAGATCGCGGTCAGGCCGACCACGATCTGGAAGATGCCGATGACGACCATCATGCTGCCGGCGAAGACGGCGAAGCCGGTGACCCAGCCGGATTGGCGGCCCGTTGTCGATGTCGTACTCATGCGGCCCACCGTGGGCCGCCCGGAGGTGAACCACGCTCACCCACCCAGGACGGTCGACTCCAGGACAGTGCTTGACGCTTCAAGTATCACGGCCCCACTATGTACTTGAAGATTAAAACACTTAGGGAGACGCAACCATGAACATCGTTCTGTGGGTCCTGCAGGGCCTGCTCGGCGCGGCCTTCATCGCGGCCGGGCTGATGAAGGTGATCCAGCCCAAGGAGAAGCTGCCGGCCAACATGACCTGGACCCAGCGCCGCAGCGCCGGCACAATCAAGTTCATCGGGGTGATGGAGGTGCTCGGCGGCCTCGGCCTCATCCTGCCGTGGGCGACCGACATCGCGCCCGTCCTGACCCCGATCGCCGCGGTGGGCCTGCTCGTCGTGATGCTGCTCGCGATCGGCGACCACGTGCGCGCCAAGGAATACAGCGTCCTGCCGTTCAACCTGCTGCTCGGCGCGCTCGCGCTGGTCATCGCGATCGGCCGGTTCTGACGCGTATCGGACGTGGCGTTGGCCGCGGTACCGGACCTCCAGGCACCATGGACGGCATGAACGACGAGACACGATGGTTGGACGACACCGAGCGGCGCGCTTGGATGTCGTTGCTGGCCGTCGTGCTCGTCGGTTTTCCGGAGCTGGAGCGCACGTTCCGCCCGCACGGTCTCGTACACGTGGAGTACGGGCTGCTGGCCGCGCTCAGCAACGAGGACGAGGGACTGCGCCTGTCGGAACTGGCAGCCCAGATGAACATGTCACAGAGCCGGCTCAGTCACCGCATGCGCAAGCTGGTCGACCTCGGCTACGTGGAGGTGACCGGCGACGCCTGCGACGGGCGGGTCAGCATCGCCCGGGTCACCGAGGCCGGCCGCCGCTTCGCCGCGCAGGTCTCCCCCGCGCACCTGGCCGACGTGCGGCGGCTCATCTTCGACCACCTCGACGAGGCACAGACCGCCGCATTGGCCGACGCGCTCGGGGCGGTCGCCGACCGGCTCGGCTCGACCTGCCCGGGTGCGCCGAAGGGTCCACCGGTACCAAAGGCGCGAAGCTGAGCCAACCGGAAAGCCGTCACCGCATCGGGACCACAGAGCCTGTCGGCGCGTGGTCGGACAGGAATAGAGTGACCGCATGCGTGCCGTCGTGATCACCGGGGTGTCCCGCGGCCTGGGCGCCGCCCTCTTCGATGTGTGCAACGCGCGCGGCGATCGGATCCTTGCGGTCGGCCGGCACTTCACCCCCGAACAGCGCCAGGGCCGCGACGACCGGCCGGGCGACATCACCCTCTTCTCCACCGACGTGGCCGACGCCCACTGGCTGCCCGACCACGACACGCTGCGGGCGTTCCTGCGCGACGCGGACGAGGCGGTGCTGCTGCACAACGCGGCCGTCGTCGATCCGATCGGCGCCGTCGGCAAGCTCAGCACCGAGGCGATCACGCACGCGATCGCGGTCAACCTGACCGCGCCCGTGGTGCTGACCAACACGTTCCTGCGCGCGGCGCCCCGCGAGGCGCGGCTGCGGGTGCTCTTCGTCTCCTCCGGCGCAGCGCACCGGATCATCGACGGCTGGTCGCTCTACTGCACCACGAAGGCCGCCGGCGAGACCTTCTTCGAGACGGTCGCCTCCCAGGTCGCCGACGAGGAGCGGATCACCGTCGTCAGCGTCGACCCGGGGCAGATGGACACCGGCATGCAGGACAACATCCGCCGGGCCGCGGCGTCCGGCACCTACTTCCCCGGCCAGCAGCGGTGGATCGACGCGCACGCCGAGGGGCGGCTCGCCGATCCCATGACCGTCGCCGAGCGGATCCTCAAGGAGCACGCTCCTTAAGGCGCCAGCACCTCGCGCAGCCGCGGGGCGAAGACCGCGGGGTTGCCGTGGCCGCCGTGCCCGCCCGGGAACTCGGCGACCTCGACCCCGAGCCGCGACGCCAGCTCCACGCCGACGCGGTGCGGGGCCTCGCCGGCGCTGGCCGCGCCGACCGCGGGCACGATCCGGGCGGTGCTCGAGCGCAGCGTGTCGAGGTCGGGCACCCACACCCCGAAGGCCGGCACCTCGTAACCGGCGAAGAACGGCAGGTTGCCCTGCATCCGCGCCATGAACTCCGGGGACGGCTCCTGCGCCGGGGTCTCCTCGCCGGCCATGTGCATGCCCTCGCCGAAGACGCCCATCGCCGCGGCCCAGCCGTCGCGGTGGAACGTCTCCTCGACCGTGCGCATCAGCTCCCGCCAGTGGACGGCGTCGCCGAGCAGCTCGAACGCCGGCGGCTCGTGCGCCACCACGGTGCGCACCAGCTCCGGGTGCCGGGCCGCGAGCTCCAGGGCGATCTCGGCGCCGGAGCTGTTGCCGAACACGTCGGCCGGGTCGTCCTCGGTGACCCCGACGGCGGCGAGCAGCCGGTACGCGTCGTCGCCGTGCTCCTCGACCGACTGCACCGCGGGCGGGCCGTCCAGGCGGCTGCGCGAGTTGCCGCGACGGTCGTAGGTGACGACGGTCCGGTCCTCGGCAAGCGCGTCGGCGAGGCCCGAGAAACCCTCGGCGTCGTACACCCCGCCGCAGATCAGCAACAGGACCGGACCGTTGCCACGGACCTCGTAGCGCAGCGTGGCCCCGGGCACGACCAGCGTTTCGACCTTCATGATTCCTCCTCATGGCTGCTGCCCGACGGTCGTGGCGGGCGCGGCGTTCTCGACATGGTTTCGGGGCTACTCGTGAGTAATTTCCGGGTTTACACTCGCGCCATGACCGCCACGCGAACTCCCGGCGTCCCCGCCATCGACGAGGGCTCGCTGATCTCGACCAGCCCGGCCAGCGGCGAAGAGGTCGGCCGCTTCCCCGTGGCTTCCCCCGATCATGTCACCGACGCCGTCCGGCGCGCCCGGGACGCGGCGGGTTGGTGGGCCGGACTCGGCTTCGCCGGCCGGCGCAAGCGGCTGCTCGCGTTCCGCAGCGTGCTCACCAACCGCCTCGAGGAGCTCGCCGAGCTGATGCACCGCGAGGGCGGCAAGCCCACCGCGGACGCCCTGGTCGAGGCGATCGGCGCGATCGACCACGTGGCCTGGGCCGCGCACCACGCCCGCAAGGTCCTCGGGCGGCGCCGGGTCGGCTCGTCGATCCTGCTCACCGAGCACACCTCCTACCTGGAATACCTGCCGTTCGGCGTCATCGGTGTCATCGGGCCGTGGAACTATCCGGTGCTGACGCCGATGGGCTCCATCGCGTACGCCCTCGCCGCCGGCAACGCGGTGGTGTTCAAGCCGAGCGAGTACACGCCCGCGGTGGGCCAGTGGATCGTCGACCGGTTCGCCGAGGTGGTGCCGGAGCAGCCGGTGCTGCAGATCGTGCACGGCATGGGCGACGTCGGCGGGGCGCTGTGCCGCTCCGGGGTCGACAAGATCGCGTTCACCGGGTCGACGGCAACCGGGAAGAAGGTCATGGCGGCCGCCGCCGAGTCGCTGACCCCCGTGCTGCTTGAGTGCGGCGGCAAGGACGCCATGATCGTCGCCGCCGACGCCGACCTCGACGCCGCCGCCGAGGCGTGCGTCTGGGGCGGCCTGACCAACGCGGGCCAGACCTGCGTCGGCATCGAGCGGGTGTACGTGGCCACCGGCGTCTACGACGAGTTCCTCGGCCGCGTGGTCGCCCGCGCGGCGAAGCTCACCGTCGGCGAGGAGGGCACCGCCGACATCGGCCCGATCACCATGCCGTCGCAGATCGACATCATCCGGCGCCACATCGAGGACGCGCTGACCCGTGGCGGCCGCGCGGTCCTGGGCGGCGCCGAGGCGGTCCGCCCGCCGTTCGTCAGCCCGACGATCCTGGTCGACGTGCCCGAGGACGCGGCCGCCGTGCAGGAGGAGACCTTCGGCCCGACGCTCACCGTCGCCCGCGTCAAGGACGCCGATGAGGCCGTCAGGCTCGCCAACGGCACCGGGTACGGCCTGGGCGGCTCGATCTTCTCCAAGTCGCGGGGCCTGGAGCTGGCCCGGGGCGTCCGCTCCGGCATGACGTCGGTCAACTCGGCGCTCACCTTCGCCGGCATGCCGTCCCTGCCGTTCGGCGGCGTCGGCGGGTCAGGCTTCGGCCGCATCCACGGCGAGGACGGCCTGCGCGAGTTCACCCGGGCGAAGGCGATCGTGAAGCGCCGCGGCCCGACCCTGCTGCCCACCATGACCTTCGACCGCACCCCGAAGACCATGAAGCAGGTCCTGAAGATCGTGAAGCTCGTCCACGGCCGCTCCAAGTAGCCGGCGCGCGGGACTGGTAGGCTGCGCAGACTACAGAAGGTGACGACGCCGGAGATCAATTTCCATGGCCAGGCTAGGATTTGGTTGAATCGGCCGTCACCATCGAGGTCCGGTGCGCAGGTCTAGAACAGCGTGAGCTCGTCTTTCACCAGGCCGCGCAGGGCGTTGTAGTCGAGGACGACGCAGCGGATGCCGCGGTCCTCGGCCAGCACCCTGGCCTGGGGCTTGATCTCCTGGGCGGCGAAGATGCCGCGCACCGGGGCGAGCAGCGGGTCGCGGCCCATCAGCTCCAGGTAGCGGGTGAGCTGCTCCACGCCGTCGATCTCGCCGCGGCGCTTGATCTCGACCGCGACCGAGGCGCCCTGGGCGTCCTTGCACAGCAGGTCGACCGGGCCGATCGCGGTCATGTACTCCCGGCGGACCAGCGTGTAGCCCTCGCCGAGGGTCTGCGGGTGGGCGGCGAGCAGCACCTGCAGGTGCGCCTCGACGCCGTCCTTGACCAGGCCGGGATCGATGCCGAGGGAGTGGGCGCCGTCGTGCAGGATCTCCTCGACGGTGATCTGCAGCTCCTCACCGCCCTTGTTGACCACCCTCCACAGTCCCTCGGACTCCTCCAGGCGGCAGGGCGGGGTCATCCACATCAGCGGCTTGTAGCCGCCGGTGTCGGAATGCACCAGGACCGAGCCGTCGGACTTGACCATGATGAGGCGGATGGCGGGCGGCAGGTGGGCCGTGAGCCGGCCGACGTAGTCGACCGAGCACTTGGCGATGACGAGACGCACGCGCGACAGCCTAGCCGCAGCGGCTGGTGATGCCGGACTGACACCCGGTGCGCAGAGCCGGGGTGGCGCGTCGATGTCATGCTAGGGGCGTGCTGGAGTCATTGACGGGCCTCGGCCTGGCCACATCGGCCGGGTTGAACGCCTACATCCCGTTGCTCGCGATCGGTGTGCTGGCGAGGTATACCGATCTCATCACGCTGCCCGGCAACTGGTCGTGGATGGAGAACGGGTGGACCCTCGCGATCGTCGCCATGCTGCTGGCGATCGAGTTCGTCGCTGACAAGGTGCCGGTGGTCGACCACGTCAACGACGTGCTCCAGACGTTCGTGCGGCCGACCGCGGGCGGTCTCGCCTTCGGCGCGGCGTCGAGCTCCGAGACCGTGACCGTGACCGACCCGGGCTCGTTCTTCAGCAGTCATCAATGGGTGCCGATCGTGGTCGGCGGCGCGATCTCGCTGGGCGTACACGGGATGAAGGCAGCGTCCAGACCCGTGATCAACGCGAGCACGGCGGGCTTCGGCGCGCCGGTCGTGAGCACCATCGAGGACATCGTGAGCGTCTCCATGGCGCTGGTCGCGATCATCCTGCCGGTGCTGGTGCTGCTGTTCGTGGTGCTGCTGTTCGTCGCATTCTGGTGGATGATGCGCCGCCGGAAGCGCCGCAAGGAGGAGAAGGCCGCCGCCAAGTGGGCACAGTCCCAGGGGTACCGGCCCACCTGACGCACCGGTCACTGCACGTATTCGACCAGGACCGCGATGATCGGGAGCACGTCGGCGAGGTGGACCGGCAGCTCCGCCTGGGGCAGCGGGTCGGTGGGGGCGCCGGTCTGGTTGGTGACCATGATCGAGACCGCCCGGCCGCCCACCTTGACGCACCGCACCTCCCAGCCCGGCCTGGTCAGCCCCAGCTCGGGCCGGACCGCGACGTCGCGGATCCAGCCGCAGGACGGGATCTCGCCCGGTTCTGACAACGGCAGGCATTGCTGCAGGCCGTCGCAGCCGTCGGCGGCATCCACGCCGCGCGGCCAGACCGTCACCACCACGGTGCCCTGACGTCCGGCGACGTCCACCCGGGCCCGTGCCGTCGACGGCACACCACCGTCCGACGGCGGCACGATCTTCGGCGGCAGGTCGAGCCACCGCAGCCGCTGCGGCAGCCAGTTGCGCATCGACTCCTCGAAGAACGCGCTGGGATCCGGCCGGGAGTCCACGCCCCCGGACGGTGCCGCCGACCCGCTGGGGCGATCGGCGACGCCCGGGCCGGGACGGTCGCCGTGGGGCAGGAGCGCGGCGACGCCCACGACCGCGAGGACCGCGACCATCGCGGTGACGCCCAGCGCCGCGCGCCGCAGCCGGCGCTGGCCCGTCTTGCGGCGCACGATCCCGTCGACGTCCACGGTGGACGGCGGCGGGTTGCCGATCATCTCGTCGAAGAGTTGCTGTGTCATCGCTGGTCCCCCGATGCGGCGAGTTGGCGCAGCGCTTCCAGGGCGCGCGCGGACTGGCTCTTGACCGTGCCGGCGGAGACGCCGAGCAGGTCCGCGGTCTCCTCGACCGAGCAGTTGAGATAGAAGCGCAGCACCAACACCGCCCGCTGGCGCGGGCCGAGCGAACCGAGCAGGTCGTTGAGCGAGGCCCGGTCGTCGACGCGGTCGTGCGGGCTGTGCACCGGCTCGGGCAGGTGCGCGCTGGCCCGCTCCCGCGACCAGGGCCGGCGGCGTTCGTCGAGCCAGGTGCGGGTCAGCACCTTCTGGGCGAACGCGTCGCGGTTGTCGGCCCGGCTGACCTTCGCCCAGTGCCAGTACAGCTTGCCCACCATGATCGACACCAGGTCGTCGGCGGCGTGCCAGTCACGGCAGAGCAGGAACGCGGTGCGGCGCCAGCGGTCCATCCGCACGGCGACGTACTCGCGGAACTCGTCGTCCTGCGGCATCGGCCTCCCCCTTTCTCCGCGCTACGACGACGCGAACCGGAGAAAGGTTGCAGGCTAAGGGAGCTTGTGCGCCTCCCGCACGACGGTGACGAGCTCGTCGACGACGTCGGTGATCGCGAAGTCCTTCGGCGTGAAGACTCTGGCCACCCCGGAGGCGCGCAGCACCAGCGCGTCCTCGGGCGGGATGATGCCGCCCACCACGACCGGCAGGTCGTCGAGCCCCTCGGCGCGCAGCCCCGCCAGTACCGACGCGACCGCCGCCAGATGCGAGCCGGACAGGACCGAGAGGCCGACGAGGTCCACGTCCTCCTCGACCGCCGCCGCGACGATCTGTGCCGGGGTCAGGCGGATCCCCTGGTACACCACCTCGAAGCCGGCGTCGCGGGCACGCACGGCGATCTGCTCGGCCCCGTTGGAGTGCCCGTCGAGGCCGGGCTTGCCGACCAGCATCCGCAGCCGGCCGGCGCCGAGCTCCTCCGCGGTGCGGCGGACCCGCTCGCGCACGGCGACCAGCGCGGTGCCGGGCGCGGAGGAGGACACCGCGCCGGTGAGGCCGGTGGGCGCGCGGTACTCGCCGAAGACGTCCCGCAGCACGGACGCCCACTCGCCGGTGGTCACGCCCGCGCGGACGCAGTCGAGGGTGGCCTCCATGAGGTTGCCCGTGCCGCCGGCGGCCTCCCGCAGCCGGTCGAGGGTCGCGGCGACCTCGCCGGCGTCGCGGGAGGCGCGCCAGGCGGCCAGGGACTCCACGGCCGCGGCCTCGACCGCCGGGTCGATCTGCTCGATCGCCGCGGCACCGGCGGCGACCAGCGGCGACGGCTCGGTCTCGGGGAAGCGGTTGACGCCGACCACGACGTCCTCGCCGCGCTCCATCCGGCCGCGCCGCTCGGCCAGCGACGCCACGAGGGCACTCTTGAGGTAGCCGGACTCGACGGCCGCGACGACGCCGCCCATCTCCAGGACCCGGTCGAGCTCGGCGGTCGCCCCGGCGACCAGGTCGTCGACGAGGGCGGTCATGACGTGCGAGCCCTCGAACAGGTCGGGGTATTCCAGCAGGTCGGACTCGAACGCCAGGACCTGCTGCATGCGCAGGGACCACTGCTGGTCCCAGGGGCGGGGCAGGCCGAGTGCCTCGTTCCAGGCCGGGAGTTGTACGGCACGCGCCCGGGCGTCACGGGACAGCGTCACGCCCAGCATCTCCAGCACGATGCGCTGCACGTTGTTCTCGGGCTGCGACTCGGTGAGGCCGAGGCTGTTGACCTGCACCCCGTACCGGAACCGCTTTGCCGACTTGTCGGAAATTTCGTATCTGTCGGTCAGCAGGCGGGCCCAGAGCACGCCGAACGCCCGCATCTTCGCGGTCTCCTCGACGAAGCGGACCGAGGCGTTGACGAAGAACGAGATGCGCGCCGCGACCTGGGTGAAGCGTTCCGGTGGCAGCTGGCCGGAGTCACGCACCGCGTCGAGCACGGCGATCGCCGTGGCGAGCGCGAACGCCAGCTCCTGCACGGGGGTCGCCCCCGCCTCCTGCAGGTGATACGAGCAGATGTTGACCGGGTTCCACTTCGGGCAGTTCGCCACGGTCCACGCGATCGTGTCGGTGGTCAGGCGCAGCGACGGCCCCGGCGGGAAGATGTGCGTGCCCCGGGACAGGTACTCCTTGACGATGTCGTTCTGCGTGGTGCCGGCCAGTGCCTCAAGGGGCGCGCCCTGCTCCCGTGCGACGGTGACGTAGAGGCTCAGCAGCCACATTGCGGTGGCGTTGATCGTCATCGACGTGTTGGCGAGGCCGAGGTCGATGCCGCCGAAGAGGGTGCGCATGTCGCCGAGGTGCGAGATCGGCACGCCGACCCGGCCGACCTCGCCGCGCGCCAGCTCTGCGTCGGGGTCGTAGCCGGTCTGCGTGGGCAGGTCGAAGGCGACCGACAGGCCGGTCTGCCCCTTGCCCAGGTTGCGCCGGAACAGGGCGTTGGAAGCGGCTGCCGACGAGTGGCCGGCATAGGTGCGCATGACCCATGGGCGGTCGCGCTCGGGGAGCTTCGCCATAGGAGCACCTTACTCAGGGGTAACTTGATCGGAGCGGTGAAAATCCTCACCGGATGCCTGGTGCCTATAGTGAACGCCGTGACGGAAGCGATCACCGTGCGCGGGCTACACAAGCGGTACCGGGGACATGTCGCCGTCGACGGCGTCGACCTCGACGTGCACCGCGGTGAGGTGTTCGCCCTGCTTGGCCCGAACGGCGCGGGCAAGACCACCACCGTGGAGATCCTCGAGGGGTTCCGGCGGCGCACGTCCGGCGAGGCGTCGGTCCTCGGCGTCGACCCCCAGAACGCCGACGCGGCGTGGAAGCAGCGGGTCGGCATCGTGCTGCAGAGCACCGGGGAGTTCGACGACCTGACGGTCCGCGAGGTCGTGCACCACTTCGCGCTGTACTACCGCAACGCCGACGACCCGGACGCCGTCATCGAGCGGGTCGGGCTCAACGACAAGCGCGGCGCCCGCACCAGGGTCCTGTCCGGCGGGCAGAAGCGCCGCCTCGACGTGGCGCTCGGCATCATCGGCCGGCCGGAGCTGCTGTTCCTCGACGAGCCGACGACCGGCTTCGACCCGGAGGCGCGCCGCGAGTTCTGGGGCCTGATCCGCCAGCTGGCCGCGGTCGGCACCACGATCCTGCTCACCACGCACTACCTGGACGAGGCCGAGACCCTCGCCGACCGGGTCGGCGTGCTCGTCGGCGGCAAGCTCGTCGCCGTCGACGCCCCGTCGCGGCTCGGCAACCGGGGCACCGCCGCCGCCACGGTCGGCTGGCACACCGCCGACGGCCCCCGGCAGGAGCAGACCGACACCCCGACCGCGGTCGTGGCCAGGCTCGCCGAGCAGTTCGGTGGCGAGGTCCCCGGCCTGACCGTCGCCAGGCCCAGCCTCGAGGACGTGTACCTGCGGATGATCGGCGCCGGCGAATGACGACGTTGCGGCTCGGCCTGGCCCGCGGCGGGCTGGAGATCAAGCAGTTCCTGCGCAGCCGGGAGTCGGTGATCTTCACGCTCGTCTTCCCGCTCCTGCTGCTCGTCATCTTCGGCGCGGTCTTCGACGCCGAGATCGCGCCCGGCGTGTCGTTCACGCAGTACTTCGCGGCCGGCATCATCGCCGCCGGGCTGCTGACCACCGGGTTCCAGGCCCTGGCGATCCAGATCCCGATCGAGCGCGAGAAGGGCATCCTGAAGCGGCTGCGGGGCACGCCGATGCCGCGCACCGCGTACTTCATCGGCAAGGTCGTCATGGTGCTCGCGATCGGCGCGGCGGAGACCGTGGTGCTGGTGGCGACCGCCGCGGCGTTCTACGGCCTGCCGTTGCCCTCGACCGCGGAGAAATGGGCGACGTTCGCCTGGGTGTCGCTGCTCGGGATCACCGCGTGCACGCTGTGCGGGATCGCCTTCTCCTCCCTCGCCCGGAGCGGGCGTGGCGCGCCGGCGATCGTGACCCCCGTCGCGCTGGTGCTGCAGTTCATCTCCGGGGTCTTCTTCCAGTACACGAGCATCCCCGACTGGATGCGCACCATCGCGTCGCTGTTCCCGCTGAAATGGATGTGCCAGGGCATGCGTTCGGTGTTCCTGCCGGACTCGTTCGCGGCCCAGGAGGTCGGCGGCGCCTGGCAGCTCGGCCACGTCGCGATCGCGCTCGCCGCGTGGGTCGTCATCGGGCTGGCGCTGTGCGTGTTCACGTTCCGCTGGACCGACCGGGGGTAATTCGCTCAAGGCCGCGCCCGCGACGCCGATCAGGGCGAGGTGATGGGTCGGCTGGGCAGGGCGGTCCGGCATGCCGGCACGGTCGGCATCCTGGCGATGCTCCTCGTCCTCGCCCTCGGCCTCGCGGCGTCCTGGAATGCCGCCGCCTCACTGCGGCACAACCAGCAGGCGCGCGCCAACGCGGTCATGGACCGCGACACGTCCCTCGCCGAGGCCGCCGTGCGCACCGAGATCCACCGGTACCCGGATGCGCTGCGCACCGTCGCCGCCGCCGTGGGGGCGCACGAGACGCTGACCTTCGACGACTTCGCCACCACCACGGCGCCGCTGCGGGACGCCGGGCTGCCGGGCGCCACGTCGCTGGTCTTCGTCGTGCCGGCGGAGGACTCGCAGCTGGACGACGTCGAGCGGTTCTGGCGTGACCGCGGCGTCACCGGGCTCGACCTGACCGCCAAGGGCAGCGGCCGGGAGCACCTGTTCGTCATCTTCTCCCGCCCGCTGGACGGCGCGCCCAGCACCACGGCCGGCACCGACCTGTCCCAGTCCGCCGAGCCGACCGCCGCGCTCAACGAGTCCCGGCGCGCCGGTGCCGCGGCGGTCTCCGACACCTACGTGCTGCTGCGCGACCGGGCCCTGCCGGTGACGCGGCAGCAGCTGTCGTTCGCGATCGCAGCGCCGGTGTACGGCAACCCGACCGCGGCGGGCACCAAGACGTTCAAGGGCTGGGTGGTCTTCGGCCTGCGCGGGCAGAACTTCGTCGGCGGCGCCCTGGACGACGCCACCCAGGGCAAGGTCGACGCCGACCTGTGGGCCGACAACGGTGGCGGGCAGGACACCCGGGTCGCGTTCCTGCACCGCATCGCCCACCCGGACCTGCGCCGGGAGGTGACCATCCCGATCGCCAACCGGCAGTGGCGGCTGACCCTGACCGCCGACTCCAACCGGCTGGCCGGCCTGACCGGCCCGGCCAATACCGCCCCGCTCGCGATCGGCGCCGGCGGCACGATGCTGACCCTGCTGGTCGTGTGCATGCTGTGGGCCCTGGCCGGCGGGCGGGCCCGCGCCGAAGCCCGGGTCGTCGCGGCGACCGCCGAGCTGCGCGAGGCCGAACGCACCGCGCACCGCCAGGTCGACCTGCTCAACGGCATCCTCGACCGGATCAGCGACGGCGTGGGCGTCGTCGACGAGCAGGGCGTGTTCCTGGTGCACAACCCCGCGGCGAAGGCGATGCTGGGCGTGGACGCCGACGCGGACGGCGTCGACGGCTGGCAGCAGCACTACGGCATCTACCGGCCCGACGGCCTGACCGAGTTCCCGATCGAGGAGCTGCCGCTGGTCCGGGCCCTCGCCGGCGAGTCGACGGACCGGGTCGAGATGGTCATCCGCAACGCGGCCCGGCCCGAGGGCACCCTGCTGTCCGTCAGCGGCCGCCCGCTCGACGTCGACGGGCGGCGCGGCGCCATCGCGGTGTTCCACGACATCACGGAGGTGCGGGAGCGCGAGGGCGACCTGACCGCGTTCGCCGGCATCGTCGCGCACGACCTCAAGAACCCGCTGACGGTCATCGCCGCGCACGCCGAGATGGCGCACGACGCGCTCGAGCCGGCCGTGCCGCAGTCGCGGGAAGCCCGGGAGGCCAGCGCCAGCATCGACCGGGTCAGCGCCGGGGTGGTGCGGATGCGACGGCTCATCGACGACCTGCTCGCCTACACCACCGCCCGCGACGCGGCCCTCAAGCCGCAGCCGCTGGACCTCACCGCGCTGGTCGATGAGGTCGTCGCCGAACGGGTCAACCACCTGGCCGTCCGCCCCGACATCTACGTCGGCCCGCTGCCCTGGGTCGAGGCGGACCCCGCGCTGCTGCGGCACGTGCTGGACAACCTCGTCGGCAACGCCCTCAAGTACGTGCAGCCCGGCCGCACCCCGAAGGTCGACGTCAGCGCGTCACCGGCCGCCCCTGGCTGGGTCCGGATCGAGGTCGCCGACCGCGGCATCGGCGTGCCCGACGCCGACAAGCCGCAGGTCTTCGAGTCCTTCCACCGGGCCCACACCGGCCAGTCCTACGGCGGGACCGGCCTCGGCCTGGCGATCTGCCGCCGCGTCATCGACCGGCACGGCGGCTCGATCACCGTCGTGGACAACCCGGGCGGCGGCAGCCGCTTCAGCTTCACCGTGCCCGGGGCCTCGATTCCCTTGCCGGCCCCGGCCGGCGTCACCGCTCACGAATACGTGTAGAACCCCTTGCCCGACTTGCGGCCCAGGTCACCGGCCACGACCATCCGTGCCAGCAGCTCCGGCGGGAAGAACTTCGCGTCGGCGGTGTCCGTGTGGATGTTCTTCGCCGCGTGGTACAGCACGTCCACGCCCGTCAGGTCGGTGGTCGCGAGCGGCCCCATCGCGTGGCCGAAGCCCAGCTTGCAGGCCAGGTCCAGGTCCTCGGCGCTCACCACGCCGCTCTCGACCAGCTGGACCGCCTCGACCACCAGCGCCGCGATCAGCCGCGTGGTGACGAACCCGGCGACGTCCCGGTTGACCACGATGCAGGTCTTGCCGATCTCCTCCGCGAACGCCCGGGCCGTGGCCAGGGTCGCGTCGCTCGTCTTGTAACCACGCACCAGTTCGCACAGCTTCATCACCGGTACGGGGCTGAAGAAGTGCGTCCCCACGACCTGCTCCGGACGAGCAGTCACCGTGGCGATCTGCGTCACCGGGATCGCCGACGTGTTCGTCGCGAGGACCGCGTCGGCCCGGCAGATCTTGTCCAGTGCCGTGAACAGCTCCTGCTTCACGTCCAGCCGCTCGAACACCGCCTCGACCACGATGTCTGCGTCGGCCGCCGCGTCGAGGTCCGTGGTGGTCGTGATCCGTCCCAGCGCCGCCTGGACGTCGCCCTCGGCGATCACGCCCTTGCTCGCGAACTTCGTCAGCGACTTCTCGATCGCCTCGACGCCGCGCCGGACCGCCTCGTCGGACAGGTCCCGCAGCGTCACCTCCCACCCGGCCTGCGCGGCGACCTGGGCGATGCCCGATCCCATCAGCCCCGCTCCGATGACCGCCAGTCGACCCGCCATGTGACTTCCTTTCGCATCGTCTCGACCCGCTGACCTTATCCGGCTCCGAAGGGTGATCTTCTAGTGGCAGACTGTCAGCGTGCCCCTCATGTACCTCGCAGGATGGGCGGCCTCCGCCGGCGCACTGGCCACCCTCATCCTGATCATCCGGCTGCTCCGGTTCGGCGAACGCAGGAACGCACCGCCGGGCGGCATCCGCCCGGCCGACTCCGACACCGCCCTCGACTTCGGCCTGCTGCGCTCCGTGTCGCTGATCGGCGACCTGGCGTTCGCCCGCGACGTCCGGGACCGCCTGCGCCACAACGGCGTCCGCGCCACCGTCGCCACCGGCCACGACGGCATGGTCCGCGTCCTGGTCTTCGCCGACGAATACGACCACGCCAGGCTGTTGCTGGCACAGTAACTAGCTTCGGGCGGCTGGCGCCGCGGCCGGCCGGGGGGTTCCCACCCCGGAGCCCCCCATGCTCGCTTCGCTCGCACGCCCTGCGCTTCGCGCGGCCGAAACACACGCATGCGCGTGGCAATTGAAGACCGGTGGTCCAGGTTCGGGATCGCGCCAGGTCTGTCGTCCGATTCGCCTGCCCTGCGCGCGAGACGCGAAGGCAGGCCCATCCAGAGAGCCCCGAGCCGGACCGGTCACCATGACGTGAACCCCCGGCGGGATTCGTCTGCCCGAAGTGCGAAGCCCACGCCTCCACACTTCCGCCCGCCCGGCAGCCGGACCGAAGCTAGAACTAGAAATCGAATTGGTCTGGGGGGGCGGGGGCGCGTTCTACCTCGACGCCCAGGCCGCGGAGGTCGGCTTCGAAGCTGGGGTAGCCGCGGTCGATGTGGTGGACGTGGCGGATCTCGGTGATGCCGTCGGCGCACAGCCCCGCGATCGCCAGGCCGGCGCCGGCGCGGATGTCCGTCGCGGTGACCGGGGCGCCGGAGAGGCGCTCGACACCGCGGACGACGGCGTGGTGGCCGTCGGTGCGGATGTCGGCGCCGAGGCGGGACATCTCGTTGATGAACATGAACCGGCCGTCGAAGATGTTCTCCGTGACCAGCGACGAGCCCTCGCTCACCGAGGCGAGGCCGACCGCCATCGGCAGCAGGTCGGTGGCGAAGCCGGGGAACGGCAGGGTGACCACGTCGACGGCGCGCGGGCGGTCGGCCATGCGGACGCGGAAGGAGTCCTTCGCGGTGTCGACCTGGCCGCCGGCGGTGGCGACCTTGTCCAGCGCGATCTCCAGGAAGCTCGGGTCGATGCCGTGCACGGTCACGTCGCCGCGGGTCATGGCGGCCGCGAAGGCCCAGGTGCCGGCGACGATGCGGTCGCCGACGGTGCGGTGCTCGACGGGGCGCAGCTCGGCGACGCCCTCCACCACGAGGCGGGAGGAGCCGGCGCCGGAGATGTCGGCGCCCATGTCGATGAGCATGCGGCAGATGTCGACGATCTCCGGCTCGCGGGCCGCGTTGTCGATCTCGGTGCGGCCGTTGGCGAGGACCGCCGCCATCAGCAGGTTCTCGGTGGCGCCGACGCTGGGGAAGTCGAGCCAGATGGTGGCGCCGTGCAGCTTCGGCGCGGTGGCGATGACGAAGCCGTGCTCGCCGGAGATGTCCGCGCCCATCCGGCGCAGGCCCTCCACGTGCATGTCGAGCCCGCGCGAGCCGATCGCGTCGCCACCGGGGTGCGCGACGCGGACGTGGCCGCAGCGGGCCAGCAGCGGGCCCAGCACGCAGATGGAGGCGCGCAGCCGGCGTACGAGGTCGTAGTCGGCCTCGGTGCCGAGCCGCTCGGGCACGTCGATGATGACGCGGTCCTCGTCCTGCTCGACCTCGCAGCCGAGCCGGCGCAGCACCTCGGCCATGATGGCGATGTCGGTGATGCGGGGCACGTTGGTGAGCACCGACCGACCGGTGGCCAGCAACGCGGCCGCCATGAGCTTGAGTGCGGAGTTCTTGGCACCGACGACCGACACGTCACCGGCGAGCCTGGCGCCGCCCATCACACGGATCACGTCCACGTCGGTCATCGTAGGGGCATTCCGTACCGTGAAACCCATGGCCATTCACCTCACCCGCATCTACACGAAGACGGGCGACACCGGCACGACCGGATTGGGCGACTTCTCCCGGGTACCGAAGACCCATCCGCGCATCGGTGCCTACGCCGATGTGGACGAGGCGAACGCCGCGCTCGGTGTCGCCGTGGCCCTGGGTGACCTGGCCGAAGAGCTGCGGGCGGTGCTGCACGTGGTGCAGAACGACCTGTTCGACGTGGGCGCCGACCTGTGCAACCCGATCACCGAGGCGCCGGAGTACCCGCCGCTGCGGGTCACCGAGGAGTATCTGACGCGCCTGGAGCGCTGGTGTGACGAGTTCAACGAACGCCTGCCGAAGCTCGACTCGTTCATCCTTCCGGGCGGCACCCCGGGCGCGGCGCTGCTCAACGTGGCCAGGACGGTGACGCGCCGGGCCGAGCGCAGCGCGTGGGCGCTGGTGGAGCTCGACCCGGAGCACACGAACGAGCTGGCCGTGCAGTACCTCAACCGGCTGTCGGACCTGCTGTTCATCCTCGGCCGGATCGCCAACCCCGACGGCGACGTGACGTGGGTGCCGGGGGCCAACCGTCAGGTGCCGTAGACCCCCAGCCCTTCCGGCCCGCGGATCAGCAGGCGGCCGTCGGCCACGACCGGCGCCGCGACCGCGCCCTCGGGGCCGGTCCACAGCGGCCGCTTGCTGAGCCCGTCGATCGCGAGGACCCGGCCGAGGTTGACGTAGACGACGCCGTTGGCCACGGCGGGGAACGCGGTGAACAGCGGGCTGATCAGGGCCGGGCCGCCGGGCTGGGTGGCGAAGGTCCACCGGTCCGCGCCGGTCGGCGGGGCGATCGCGTGCAGGACCGGCGGGGTGGACAGCTCGACGCTGTAGAGCGTCCCGTCCAGGACCGCGGGGAAGGCGAACGAGCCGGTCCGGGTCCAGAGCGTCCGCCCGGTGGCCCCGTCATAGGCGACCAGCCCGTTGACGGCGAGGTAGACCCGTCCCCCGGCGGCCACCGGGGTGAGCTGCGACTGGCTGGCCGGCACGGACCACAGGACGGCGCCCGTGCCCGCGTCGAGGCCGGTCAGCAGGCCGGAGTTGCCGCCGGCGACGTAGAGCCGGTTGCTGTCGTACGCCAGGGTGGCCGTGGTGTAGCCGGTCAGCTCGCGGGTCCAGCGCACGGCGCCGGTCGCGGCGTTGAACGCGTACACGAGCGTGTTGTCGCCCTGGGCGTCACCCTTGGCGTACAGGGTGTCGCCGACCACGATCGGCGCGTTGAACAGCTGGTTGCCGTCGATCCGGAAGCTCCAGCGTTCCGCGCCGGTCGCGGCGTCGAACGCGTGGATGAAGCCGGTCGAGGTCCCGGCGTAGACCAGGCCGTTGCCGACGGTGCCCCCGGTGGTGTAGCGCAGCGCGGGCTCCGTCGCCGGCGGCGTCGTCCAGCGCACCGCGCCGGTCGCCAGGTCGGCGGCGACGAACTGCAGGGTCGTGCGCGACGGCCCGTAGACGATGCCGTCGGCGACCACCGGCACGTCGATGTCGCCGGCCGTCAGCCGCAGCCGGTGCAGGGTCTCCACGGTGGTGGTGGTCAGCGTCCGCTCCCCCGCGTTGAAGCCGGCGTGCCCGGGACCGCCGCCCCACGTCGGCCAGGCCGCCGGGACGGCCGGGGGCGTCGCGGCCGGGTACACCTCGAATTCGAACAGCGAATAGCCGTAGCGGGTGTTGCGGGTCAGGCCGGTCAGCCTGACGTACCGGACGGCGTTGAGGTCGAGGGTCTGCGTGCCACCGGTACCGGAGGCGGGCGGCATCAGGTCGGACCAGCTGTCGGTGCCGGTCGGGGAGCCCTGCACCGTGAAGGTCCTCGCGGAGGCGGCCTCCCAGCGCAGCACGACCCGGCACAGCTGCTGGGCGGTGCCGAGGTCGACCTGCAGCCACTGCGGGTCGCTGAACGCGCTGGACCAGCGGGTGGCGGGGTTGCCGTCGAACGCCTTGGCCGGCAGCAGGCTGCCGTTCTCGGTGGAGGACGCGGTGGCGGGTTTGTTGAGCGCGACGTTCGTGGCACCACAGGCGGCGGGAGCGGCGGCCGCGGCGGTCGGCACCGCGAACAGCACCGCCGCGGCAAGCACCACGGCAGCGAGCATTCTGGACATAAAGGGGTCTCCTAGGGGTGACGGCCACTGGGAGAGCGCTCTCAGACCGCGCCAGTGTCCCCTAGGACGAAGACAACCGTCAATTTCTGCTTAGTTTGTGCGATACCGGTAGGGCCGGGTCTCCGGGGTCGACTCACCCGGAGGCGCCGCCTCCACCCACGACAGGAAGCCGGTCAGCGCCCGCTCCGCCATCGCGATCTCGACCGGCGACTGACGGCTGACGCACCGCACGATCACCCAGTCCGGCGGGAGGACGAGCAGCTCGGCCGGGTCCGGGGTGCGCCGGCGGTCGACGGAGAGCCCACGCCGGGAAAGCACCAGACGTGGGCCGGGCCAGAAACTGAAGATGCGATACCACCGCAGGTCGTCGCCGGCGAAGCGGGCTAAGCCCGCCGACCAGCCCCGGCCGGGCACCATGGTGCTCAGCCGGACACCCAGCTCGATCGTGCCGCCCTGCCGGGCGATGACGACGCGGCGCAGGAACAGCAGTGCCAGCGCGGCGAGCAGGATGAGGACCCCGATGCCGATTCCCTCGACGATCCTCACCGACGCCGCCCGCGGGTCAGTGCGCGGCTTGCGCGGATGCGGGGGTGCAACTCTCGGCGAGCACCGTCACTGCGGTCTCCGTGACGGAGAGGAACCCGCCCGAGACGTCGAAGGCGGTCTCCTGCCCACCGGAGTGCTTGATGCGCACCTGACCGGGCTCAGCGAGCTGACCGAGGAGCGGCGCGTGGCCGGGAAGCACACCGAGCTCGCCCTCCGTCGTGCGCGCCACGACCATGTCGGCGTCACCGGACCAGACTTTTTCCTCGACGGCTACGAGCTCGACGTGCAGCTGCCTCGCCACGCTAGTTACTCCTCGTGTGCGCGATTCGGTTTTGCCGAGTGTAGTCAATGATCCGACGCGGCGAGCAGTGGGCCTCGCCACGTTGGCACAACTGATGAAATGCCGATGAAGTAGCGGCCTGCGAATGGGTGGAAGGTGGGTATCCGACACTCCAGAGCGTGACGCACGTCACCCTGTCACCGTGGGGCATCCACTGAAAAAGACGGAGGTGATTTTCATGCGAGGAACGATCGCGGCGGTGTCTGTCGTGATCGGGGCCGCCGTTCTGGCGCTCCCGCAGGCGGCCCACGCGGACGTCCCCGCCGCCGAGATCTGGTTCAACGGCGGCGAGATCGTCTACCAGGCACCGGCCGGCCAGGCCAACGCGCTGGTGCTGAGCACGGTGGGTGTCAACCTGTACCGCCTCGACGACGTCGTGCCCATCACGTCGGATGAGGACGACTGCGTCTACCCGGTCCTCGGCGACGACACCGTCATGGACTGCGAGCGCAACCTCACCTTCTGGGACGTGGACCTCGGCGACCTGGACGACACCCTGGACAACCAGACCACCCGGCCGGGGCACCTCAACGTCGGCGCCGGCAACGACGTCGTGCGGACCGGCGGCAACGGCAGCACGAACCAGGAGGTCGCGGGCGGCGACGGCGACGACCTCATCTACTCCGGCCCGGGCAAGGACTGGATCGCCGCCGGCGCCGGCAACGACACGGTGTCCTATGAGGGACGCATCGGCGCCGTGGTGGCCGCAGTGGCCACTGGAGGGGCCGAGGACACCTATGTGAGCGGCGTGGAGAACCTGACCGGCGGCGCCGGCGGCGACACCCTCACCGGCAACAGTTCCAACAACGTGCTCGACGGCGGCACCGGCACCGTCTGCCTGTTCATGGTCTGCTTCCTGACCTCAGGCAACGACACGCTGCGCGGCGGCAACGGCAACGACCTGCTGCGCGGGCAGGGCGGCAGCGACAGCCTGTACGGCGAGGGCGGCGTCGACACGCTGCGCGGCGGCGCGGACTTCGACGCCCTGGACGGCGGCCCCGCCTCCGACTGGTGCTACACCGAGGCGGACGGCGGCACGACCGTGAACTGCGGCCTGGTGGTCACCTAGACGGCAAGAAGGGGTGCCCCCGTCGGGAGGCACCCCTGCTCACTGGACCCACTGGACCGGAACGTCAGTCCTTCATGAGCTCGTGCGCGTTGCGCTCGAGGTCCTCAAGACCGCCGCACATGAAGAAGGCCTGCTCGGGGAAGTGGTCGTACTCACCCTCGGAGATCTTCTTGAACGACTCGATCGTCTCCTTGAGCGGGACGGTCGAACCGGGGACGTTGGTGAACTGCTCCGCCGCGTAGGTGTTCTGCGACAGGAACCGCTCGATGCGCCGGGCCCGGGCGACGGTGACCTTGTCCTCTTCGGACAGCTCGTCCATGCCCAGGATGGCGATGATGTCCTGCAGGTCCTTGTACTTCTGCAGGATCCGCTGCACCTCGCGGGCCACCGAGTAGTGCTCCAGCCCGACGAACTCCGGCGCGAGGATCCGCGAGGAGGACGCGAGCGGGTCCACCGCCGGGTAGATGCCCTTGTCCGAGATCGACCGCTCGAGGTTGGTCGTCGCGTCCAGGTGGGCGAACGTGGTGGCCGGCGCCGGGTCGGTGTAGTCGTCGGCGGGCACGTAGATCGCCTGGAGCGAGGTGATGGCCTTGCCCCGCACGGAGGTGATGCGCTCCTGGAGCTGGCCCATCTCGTCGGCCAGGGTCGGCTGGTAACCGACGGCGCTCGGCATACGGCCGAGCAGCGTCGAGACCTCCGAGCCGGCCTGCGTGAACCGGAAGATGTTGTCGATGAAGAGCAGCACCTCCTGGTTCTGCACGTCACGGAAGTACTCCGCCATGGTCAGCGCGGACAGCGCGACCCGCAGACGGGTGCCCGGCGGCTCGTCCATCTGGCCGAAGACCAGCGCGGTCTTGTCCAGGACGCCACCCTCGGCCATCTCCAGGATGAGGTCGTTGCCCTCACGGGTGCGCTCGCCGACGCCAGCGAACACCGAGGTGCCACCGAAGTTCCGGGCGACCCGGATGATCATCTCCTGGATGAGGACCGTCTTGCCGACGCCGGCACCGCCGAACAGGCCGATCTTGCCACCGCGCACATACGGCGCGAGCAGGTCGAGGACCTTGATGCCGGTCTCCAGCATCTCCGTCTTCGGCTCGAGCTCGGCATACGCGGGAGCCTTGCGGTGGATCTCCCACCGCTCGTTGATCTCGAGCTTCGACTCGTCGGCGTTGAGCACCTCGCCGAGGGCGTTGAACACGTGGCCCTTGGTGATGTCGCCGACCGGCACCGAGATGCCGGAGCCGGTGTCGTGCACCTCGGCACCGCGGACGAGACCGTCCGTCGGCTGCATGGAGATGGCGCGCACCAGGTTGTCACCGAGGTGCTGGGCAACCTCGAGCGTCAGCTTCTTCGTGCCCTCGGACAGGGTCACGTCGACGTGCAACGCGTTGTAGATCTCGGGCATGGCGTCGCGCGGGAACTCGGCGTCGACGACCGGGCCGATGACCCGGACGACGCGGCCGACCGCGGTCTTGGCTGGTGCAGTCATCACACATCACTTCCCGCCGCCGCCAGCGCGTTGGCGCCGCCGACGATCTCACTGATCTCCTGGGTGATCGCCGCCTGCCGTGCGGAGTTCATCTCACGGGTGTACCGCTTCAGCAGGTCGTCGGCGTTGTCTGAGGCGCTCTTCATGGCGCGCCGGCGGGCCGCCGACTCACTCGCCGCCGAGTCCAGCAACGCCGCGAAAATCCGCGTGTTGATGTACTTCGGCAGGAGTGCCTCGAGCAGCTCCTCGGCCTCCGGCTCGAACTCGTACGCCGGCAGGGGTCCTGCGACCTGCTGCTCCTCGACCTCCATCGGAGCGACGATGCGCGCGACGGGGGTCTGCGTCATGAGCGAGCGGAACTGGGTGTGGACCATGTACAGCTCGTCGACACCGTAGATGCCGTCCGGGCCGGGGCCGTCGATCGTGTCGTCGGCACCGTTCACGAAGGCCTGGATCAGCGTCTCACCGATCTCCCGCGCGTTCTCGAAGCGCGGCTGCTCGGAGAAGCCGGTCCAGCTGCCCGCGATCTCGCGACCGCGGAACCGGTAGTAGCCCACGCCCTTGCGGCCGGACACGTAGAGGGCGACCTGCTTGCCATCGGCGCGCAGGCGCGCCATGAGCTGCTCGGCCTGACGGATCGCGTTGGCGTTGTAGCCGCCGCAGAGCCCCCGGTCGCTGGTGACCACCAGCACCCCGGCCCGACGGACCGGGTTGCGCGGCACCAGCAGCGGGTGGTCGACGTTGGTGTTGGTCGCCAGTGCCGTCAGCACGCCCGTGATCGCCTCGGCGTAGGGGCGCGACGCGGCGACCCGCTCCTGCGCCTTACCGATGCGGCTCGTGGCGACGAGCTCCTGCGCCTTGGTGATCTTCTTGGTCGATTTGACCGTGCGGATCCTCCGGCGCAGTGCCTGTACCTGACCGGCCATGGCTCAGCCCGACTTCCGGACCTGGCGGGTGACGGTCTCGCGAGCCTGCTCACCCTGCAGCGCCTTGGCCGGCGCCTCGTTGACCGGGGCGTCGGCGCCCTTGACCGTGAAGATCTGCTTGAAGCTCTTGATCGCGGCAAGCAGCCCGTCGATCGCGTCCTGCGGCAGCTTCTTCGACTCGGCGATGCCGCCGATGAGGTCCTTGCGGTTGCTGTGCAGGTACTGCAGGAACTCGCTCTCGAAGCGGCGCACCTCGCTGACCGGGATGTCGTCGAGCTGGCCGGTGGTGCCGGCCCACACCGAGACGATCTGGTCCTCGACCGCGAACGGGGAGAACTGCGCCTGCTTGAGCAGCTCGACCAGGCGGGCGCCCTTGTCCAGCTGGGCCCGCGACGCCTTGTCCAGGTCGGACGCGAACGCCGAGAAGGCCTCCAGCTCGCGATACTGCGCGAGGTCCAGCCGCAGCCGGCCGGCGACGTCCTTCATGCCCTTGACCTGGGCCGAGCCGCCGACGCGGGACACCGAGGTGCCGACGTTGATGGCGGGACGCACACCCTGGTTGAACAGGTCGGACTCGAGGAAGACCTGACCGTCGGTGATCGAGATGACGTTGGTCGGGATGTAGGCCGAGATGTCGTTGGCCTTGGTCTCGATGATCGGCAGACCGGTCATCGAGCCGCCACCGAGCTCCTCGGACAGCTTCGCGCAGCGCTCCAGCAGCCGGGAGTGCAAGTAGAAGACGTCGCCCGGGTAGGCCTCACGGCCCGGCGGGCGGCGCAGCAGCAGCGACACGGCGCGGTAGGCCTCGGCCTGCTTCGTCAGGTCGTCGAAGACGATCAGGACGTGCTTGCCGCCATACATCCAGTGCTGGCCGATGGCCGAGCCGGCGTAGGGCGCCAGGTACTTGAAGCCGGCCGGGTCGGACGCCGGGGACGCGACGATGGTCGTGTACTCCATCGCGCCCTGCTCCTCGAGGACGCCCTGGGTCGCGGCGATCGTCGAGGCCTTCTGGCCGATGGCGACGTAGATGCAGCGGACCTGCTTCTTCGGGTCGCCGGACTTCCAGTTGTCGCGCTGGTTGATGATCGTGTCGAGGGCGACCGTGGTCTTGCCCGTCTTACGGTCACCGATGATCAGCTGGCGCTGGCCCCGGCCGATGGCGGTCATGGCGTCGATCGCCTTGATGCCGGTCTGCAGGGGCTCCTTGACGGGCTGGCGGGCCATGACGTTGGGCGCCTGGAGCTCCAGCTCGCGGAAGCCCTCGTTGGCGATCTCGCCGCGGTCGTCGATCGGCTCGCCGAGCGGGTTGACCACGCGGCCCAGGAAGGCGTCGCCCACCGGGACCGAGAGCACCCGGCCGGTCCGCTTGACCTGCTGACCTTCCTCGATGCCCTCGAAGTCACCGAGGACGACGACACCGATCTCGCGGACGTCAAGGTTGAGCGAGACGCCGAGCGTGCCGTCCTCGAACTCGAGCAGCTCGTTGGCCATCGTCGAGGGAAGTCCCTCGACCTGGGCGATACCGTCGCCGGCGTACGAGACGACGCCGACCTCCTCGCGGGAGATCCGTGAATCAACGGACGACACGTAGCGCTCGAGTGCGCCCCGAATGTCGTCCGAGGAGATGGTCAGCTCGGCCATTCCTCAACCTTCTATCTGGAAGTGAATCAAGCTTCGGGGATTAGTTGGCGAGCGCCGTCTTCGCCTCGGCGAGACGTCGCGACACCGTGCCGTCATACAGGTCCGAACCGACCTTGACCCGCACGCCACCAATGATGCGTGGATCAACGTCGATCTTCAGGGAGACCTCTCGACCGTACAGCTGTGCGAGACGCCCGGCCAGGCGCTGCTCGTCGGCCTCGGTCAACGGGACCGCGGTGGTCACGTAGGCCACCGAGTGGTCGCGCTGCTTCGCGGCCAGCTCGATGAGGCGGGTCAGCGAGCTTTCGAAGCCCCGGCCGCCGAAGCCGGCGGCCGCCAGCTCCGCCAGCCGGACCGTCGCCGGCTTGGCCTTGTTCTTGAGCAGGTCCCGGATGAGCTGGACCCGCGCCTCGAGCGGCGAGGTGGAGTCGGCGAGCGCCGCGGCGAGGCGGGTGTCGCCGGAGACGACCTGGCCGAACCGGAACAGCTCGTCCTCGACGTCGCCGAGGTCGCCGGCGCGGTCCACGCCGGTCAGCAGCGCGGTGACGCCGAGCAGCTCGACGCCGTCCAGCAGTGCACCGGGGCCGGACCAGCGGCCCGTGACCTGGGTCGCGAGGATGTCGACCGCCTCGTCGCTGACCTTGCCCGCAAGGACAGAGCGCAGGAGGGCGGCGTGGTCCTCGCCGGATCGACCCGGGTCGGCCAGGGCCCGGCGCAGCCGCCGCTCACGCCGCAGCACGTCGGCCACCGAAAGGATCTCCTCGGCGACCGGACCGATGCGCTGAACGTCAGCGCTCGCCGCGAAGGCGGCGAGCTTGTCGGCGGCGGCTCCGTAGGACTCCCGGTTGATGTTGTCCATCAACGCCGCCCGGCGGTGCCGGCGGCACCGTCACCGATCTCGTCGAGGAACCGCTCGACCGTGCCACGGCGGCGGGCCTCTTCCTCGAGGGACTCCCCGACGATGCGACCGGCGAGGTCGACGGCGAGCGAGCCGATCTCGGCGCGCAGCTGGCGGACGATGGTCTGCCGCTCGGTCTGCAGTGCCTCGCGGCCGGCCGCGATGATGCGGTCGCTCTCCTCACGGGCCTTCGCGAGGATGTCCTCACGGATGCCCGTGGCGTCGGCGCGCGCCTCGTCACGGATGCTGGCCGCTTCGGTGCGGGCCTCGGCGAGCTGCTGCTTGTACTGCTCCAGCAGCCGGTTTGCCTCGGCCTGCGCCTCCTCGGCGCGCTTGATGCCACCCTCGATCGCGTCCACCCGTGCGCGGAAGGTCTCCTCCATGCGTGGGAAGACGAACTTCATCAGCACGTAGCAGAGGACGCCGAAGGCGATGACGCCGAGGACCATCTCCTGCCAGATCGGAAAGATCGGGTTGTGTTCAGCTCCCTCTTCAGCCAGGAACTGCAGCATGGGGATACCTCCCGCTTCAGGTGTAGGTGGAGGCGGGGGGCTTACTTGAAGACGAAGCCGAAGGCGATGCCCAGCAGGGCGAGCGCCTCGACCACGGCGAAGCCGAGGAACATGTACGTCCGGGTCAGACCCGCCGACTCAGGCTGGCGAGCCGTCGACTGGATGTAGGACGCGAAGATGATGCCGACGCCGATGCCGGGGCCGATGGCGGCGAGGCCGTAGCCGATGGCGCTGAGGCTGCCGTTGATGTTGACCGCTGCCAGCAGGTCCATGTGGAATTCCTCCTGAGATCTCGCGTGACGCTCACGCGGGACAACTGAAAAAGGTGGTGCGTTCGCTTTCGAATTTCGAAGCGGGGGGTTACGGCTCAGTGCTCCTCGGCGAGGGTCCCGGCGAGGTAGTTGGCCGTCAGCAGAACGAACACGTACGCCTGAAGGGCGGCGATCAGCAGCTCGAAGAAGGTGAGCGCGATCGTCATCGCCCACGAGACCAGCGAGATGGGCTTGAGGAAGAAGCTCTCCGCGTTGAGCAGCGCGAAGCCACCGAGCGTGAAGACCAGCAGCAGCATGTGCCCGGCGAACATGTTGGCGAACAGACGCAGGGCGAGCGTGACCGGCTGGAGAATGAAGGCCTGCAGCGCCTCGATCGGGATCAGCAGGAACTGCATGTACCACGGAGCGGGCAGGTAGACGGCATGCTTGATGTAGCCGGCGAAGCCGTGCTTCTTGAAGCCCTGGTACAGGTAGAGCACGTAGGTGCAGATGGCCAGGACCGCCGGGAACGCGATGTGCGCATTCGGCGAGACCTGGATGAACGGCACGATCGAGAAGACGTTGCCGACCAGGATGAAGCAGAACAGCGAGGCCAGGTAGGGCGCGAACTTCAGCCCGTGGTGGCCGATGACGTCCTTCGCGACACCTTCCCGCACGAATCCGTAGATCGACTCGGCGAGCCACTGCTTCTTCGTCGGAACGATCTTGGGCGAGCGGTAGGACACCAGGAAGTAGACGAGCACCACCGCGACGGCCAGCCACAGGAAGAGGCTGAACTTCGTCAGCCAGGGCGCCGCCTCCCAGAGACTGGGGGGGAAGATGTCGTCCACGCTGGGCGGAAAAGGCGTCTCCGCCAAAACCAGACCGCTCACCACGTCCCTCTCGTTATAAAAACAACCGGGTGTCAGGCGCCGAGGCGCTTGACGACCAGGTAGATGCCACCAGCGGCGCCGAGCACACACCCGATTGCGGTGATGATGCCTCCGGCGTTGAGCCACTCGTCGATCAGCCAGCCGACGAAGCCCCACACGGCAATGCCCGAGATGAGGTATCCGACGGCGGCCCAACCTTCGTTGGCGCCACTCGCTCCGGACTGCTTGGGTGTCTGGTTACCGGCCATGACGCGGTGACCATATCAGCCTGCCGGGAGCACCCGTGCATCGACCCCCGCGTGCTCGTCGCGCGGGGGTTGCTCTGAGGGCCGGGTGCCATCAACCGACGGCCGTCAACGTTACTACGCCTAACGCTTGGCAAACGTCAACTACACGACTGATGCGTGAGTGAATGTTGCGCACGGTCACCCCCAGACGGTTAGCTGAACGCTCAGGATAACAATGCGTGTTGGGGTGATGACCTTGCGCAACACTGTCTTCGCGTTTTTCTTGATTTTGGCGGCGATCGTGGTCACCAAGACCGGCACCGGCGACACGCCGCGGGCGACCTCGGGCAGCGGTGGCGGCGGCCGCGTCGTGTGTTCGGTCTCACCGCAGCGGCCGGTGGAGAAGGACAACAGGATCGTCGCGGCCACGCAGTTCCGCTGCGACTCCCCCGGCCCGGACGGGCTCACCATGACCGTCCATCTGCAGCGCAACGACGGCGGCACCTGGACCACGCTGGCCAAGGAGACCTTCGTCAGCAACTCGGTCTACACGACCCGCGAGGAGTCCGCGGAGGCCAGGACGCGGCGGGTCAGCGTCGCGTGCGCGCCCGGCACGTTCCGCACCCTGGTCGAGGGGTCCCTGTTCGACAACAAGCGCAGCACGCCGCTGTCGCGGACCAGCGGCGAGCGCAAGAACCCCTGCTAGGAGGGCTCGATCTCCACGTAGGGGATCTTGGCCCGCCAGAGCCAGACGGCCTGCGCGGCGACCCACACCAGGGTCCCGGCGATCACCAGCACGCCCAGCCAGGGCAGCCCTGCCCAGTCGGTGGCCGCGACGATCCACATGACCACGCCGATGAGCGAGAACTTCAGGATGTAGGTGCTCAGCGCCACCGGCATCAGCAGGTGCCTGGCCCGTAGGTCGGTCACGGCGATGATCAGCGTCGACAGCGTGTAGCTCAACGCGACCAGGCCGACCCCGGCCAGGGCGCCCAGCGCACCGGTGGCGCCGTCGCGCCAGCCGGCCAGTGGCGCGACGACCACGAGCAGGACGCCCATCGCGATCAACGCGGCGGGCAGGTGCTGCAGTCGCTTCTTCACAATGGAGCAGGATACGCCGGGAACCGCCCGACGAGGTCGGTCACCCGGTCGCCGACGGACTCCCCGCGCACGGCCGCGCCGATCAGCGCGGCGATCTGCGCCATCTCCGTCTCGCCCATCCCCTGCGTCGTCACCGACGGCGTGCCGACCCGCACGCCGGAGGCGGTCATCGGCTTCTCCGGGTCGTACGGGATGGCGTTCTTGTTCAGCGTGATCCCGACGGCGTCGCAGCGCTCCTCGGCGTCGCGGCCGGTGATCCGCAGCTCGCGCAGGTCGATGAGGGCCAGGTGGGTGTCGGTGCCGCCGGAGACCGGCCGCATGCCCTGCGCCTCCAGGCCGGCGGCGAGGGCCCGCGCGTTGCGCACGACCTGGCCGGCGTAGTCGGCGAACGCCGGCTGGGAGGCCTCGTGCAGCGCCACCGCCTTCGCCGCGATCGCGTGCATCAGCGGGCCGCCCTGGGTGAACGGGAAGACCGCCTTGTCGATGCGCTGCGCGAGGGCCTCCCGGCACAGCAGCATGCCGCCGCGGGGACCGCGCAGCACCTTGTGCGTCGTGCAGCTGACCACGTCGGCGTGCTCGACCGGCGACGGGATCGCCTTGCCGGCCACCAGGCCGATGAAGTGCGCCGCGTCGACCATGAGGTAGGCGCCGACCTCGTCGGCGATCGCGCGGAACCGGGCGAAGTCGATCAGCCGCGGGTACGCGGTGGCCCCGCAGATGATCATCGCCGGTCGGTGGGTGAGGGCGAGGTCGCGCACCTCGTCGTAGTCGATCAGCTCGTCGTCGCGGCGGACCGGGTAGCCGACGGTGTTGAACCACTTCCCGGAGAAGTTGACCTTGCTGCCGTGGGTCAGGTGCCCGCCGTGCGGCAGCTCCATCGCCAGCACCGTGTCGCCGGGCATGAGCAGCGCGGCGTAGGCGGCGAGGTTGGCGCCCGCGCCACTGTGCGGCTGCACGTTGGCGTGCTCGGCCCCGAACAGCGCCTTGGCCCGCTCGATCGCGAGCTCCTCGGCCCGGTCGACGGCGCCGCAGCCGCCGTAGTAGCGGCGGCCCGGGTAGCCCTCGGCGTACTTGTTGGTCAGCGTCGAACCCAGCGCGGCGAGCACCGCGGGCGACGTGAAGTTCTCGCTCGCGATGAGCTGCAGGCCGCCGCGCAGGCGTTGCAGCTCGTCAAGGACGACGTCGGCGATCTGCGGGTCCGTCTCGCGGAGCGCGTCGAAATCCGGCCCCCAGTAGGTGTCGCCCATGAAACGAGTCTAGGGCGCATCAGCGCAGGGTAAGCATGAAGTCATGCGATGCCTCGTGACCGGCGCGACCGGATATGTCGGCGGGCGGCTGGTGCCCCGGCTCCTCGCCGCGGGGCACGAGGTGCGCTGCCTCACCCGCGATCCGCGGCGGCTGCGGGACGTGCCGTGGGCCGGCCGGGTCGAGGTCGCCACCGGCGACGTCGCCCGCGACGAGGGCCTGGCCGAGGCGGTGCGCGACGTCGACGTCGTCTACTACCTGGTCCACGCGCTCGGGCAGGCGTCCTTCGAGGACGTCGACCGGCTCAGCGCGCTCAACCTGGCCGTCGCCGCCCTCGACGGCGGCGTGCGGCGCATCGTGTACCTCGGCGGACCGGCCGCGGACGAGACGGCGGACGAGCACACCTCCGCGCACCTGCGCTCCCGGGGCGAGGTCGCCGACATCTTCCTGCGCAGCGGCGTGCCGACCGTGGTCCTACGCGCCGCCGTCATCATCGGCTCCGGCTCCGCGTCGTTCGAGATGCTGCGGTACCTCACCGAACGGCTGCCGGTCATGGTCACCCCCAGATGGGTGCGCAACCGGATCCAGCCGATCGCGATCCGGGACGTCCTGCGGTACCTGGTGTCGGCGGCGACGGTCTTCCCGGTGCAGGTCAACCGCGCGTTCGACATCGGCGGGCCCGACGTGCTCACCTACGCCGACATGATGCGCCGCTACGCGAGGGTCGCGGGCCTGCCCCGGCGGGTCCTGCTGCCGGTGCGGCCGCTGACGCCGTGGCTGTCCTCGCACTGGGTGGGCCTGGTGACGCCGGTGCCCAACCGGATCGCCCGGCCGCTCGTCGGCAGCCTCATCCACGAGGCGGTCTGCCGCGAGCACGGCATCGCCGAGTTCGTGCCCGACCCGCACGACGGGCTCACCGGCTTCGACCTCGCGGTCCGGCTCGCCCTGCGCAAGATCCGCGACGCCGACGTGGAGACCCGCTGGGCCAATGCGGTGCTGCCCGGGGCGCCCAGCGACCCGCTGCCGTCGGATCCCTCGTGGTCCGGCGGCACGGCGTACCGCGACGAGCGCACCCGGCACGTCGACGCGTCACCGGAGCGGCTGTGGCGGGTCGTCGAGGCCATCGGGGGGCAGAACGGCTGGCACTCCTTCCCCCTGGCGTGGTCCGTCCGCGGCTGGCTGGACCGGCTGGTCGGCGGGGTCGGGCTGCGCCGCGGCCGGCGCGACCCCGAGCGGCTCTTCGTCGGCGAGGCCCTGGACTTCTGGCGGGTCGAGGAGATCGTGCCCGGCGAGCTGCTGCGGCTGCGCGCGGAGATGAAGCTGCCGGGGCGGGCCTGGCTGGAGCTGCGGGTCACGCCGGACGAGCGGGGCCGCGCGGTGCTCGAGCAGCGCGCCGTGTTCCTGCCCCGTGGTCTCGCCGGGCACCTGTACTGGCTGGGCGTCGCGCCCTTCCACGCGTTCGTCTTCGGCGGCATGGCGCGCAACATCGCCAGGTCCGCGCAGCGGCAGCCATCGCCGGCACCGGCGAAGCTCAGCGGTTGAGCAGCGCCGCGGCCAGGGGGCGGGTCAGCGCCTGCACCTGGTCGGCGACCACTCCGAAGAAGGCGTCCGGGCGGCCCCACGGGTCGGCGAGGTCGTCCTCGGCGCGCACCTCGTCGCGTGCCTTGTCCACCAGGTCGACCAGCGCCACGCCCCGGTCATACACGTCGCCTGCCGCAGGCAGGGTCGCGGCCGCGGCCGGCAGCAGCCGGGCGAACTGTCCCCACACGAACGTCCGGGGTGCGGCGTCCGGTCGCAGGGACACCACGAAGTCGACCTGTTCGGCGGTCGCCGTCAACACCAGATCCGAGGCGTCGACGTGCTCGGCCAGGAGTTTGCGGGCGCGGAAGCCCGCCGTGTCCCCGCCGCGGGCGAGGACCTGCCGCGCCGCCTGCGGGTCCATCGGGTCCCCCGCGTGCCAGCCGCCGGTGCCCGCGCCGTGGACATAGACCAGGTCCGGCGCCGCGCCGAGGGCGGCGAGGTCGGCGACGAGCAGCCGCTCCGCCATCGGCGAGCGGCAGATGTTGCCCATGCAGACGCACAGCACGCTGAACGGCGCCACCGGCTAGTCCAGGCCGATCAGGCTGGGCACGACCTCGCGCAGCTTCTCGATCGGGATCGCGCCGGCCCGCAGCACCCGGTGCTCGCTGTTGGTCACGGAGATGATCGTGCTGGCGACCGGCTCGGGGCACGGGCCGCCCTCCAGGTAGACGCTCACCGCATAGCCCAGCTGGTCGCGGGCCTCGCCCGCGGTCTCCGCCGCCGGCTGGCCCTGCTTGTTGGCCGACGAGACCGCCATCGGGCCGGTCTCGCGCAGCACCTCGAGGGCGATCGGGTGCAGCGGCATGCGCACCGCGACCGTGCCGTCGCCGCCGCCGAGGTCCCATTGCAGGCTCGGCGCGTGCTCCACGACGATCGTCAGCGCGCCCGGCCAGAACGCGTCGACCAGGTCCCGCGCCGCCTGCGGCAGCCCGAACACGAGCCCGTCGAGGGTGTGCCGCGAGCCGACCAGCACCGGCACGGGCGCGGAGCTGCCCTTGGCGTTGTTGAGCGCGGTGACCGACCAGGACTTGAAGGCGTCGGCGCCGATGCCGTAGACCGTGTCGGTCGGCAGGACGACCAGGTCGCCCCGGCCCACCGCCTCGATCGCGGCGGCGATCCCGCGCTCGCGCTCGGCAAGCTGGCTGCAGTCGTAGAGCATCACGCGGCTAGTCTGCCATCCGCCTGCCGGTGACGAAGCGCGGGCGCCCGGCCAGATCCCGGTGGTCGGTCACCGCGTCGAAGCGTCCGGTCGCCCGGATCAGCTCCGGCAGCGACGCGCCCTGGGTGTCGTCGTGCTCGATCCCCAGCCATCCGCCGGGTCGCAGCAGGTCCGTGGCCCGGCCGACCAGGCCCGGCATGAGCGCGAGCCCGTCCGCGCCGGCGAACACGGCGTCGTGCGGATCGTGCACCGCGACCTCGACGTCGACCGGCGCTCCCTCAGGAACGTACGGCGGGTTGCTCAGCACCAGGTCCACCGTCCCGTCCAGGCCGCGCAGGACGGCCGGGTCGGTCGCGTCGCCCTCCACCACCCGGACGTCCGGCGCCAGCCGCGCCACGTTGCGCCGCAGCCAGCGCAGCGCGGCGGGGCTCTGCTCCACGCAGTACACCTCGGACTGCTGTTGTGCGACAGCGACGGCAATGGCGCCCGACCCTCCGCACAGGTCCACGATTCTCGTTTTCTCCCCGGGTACATGCTGCAGCGCCCACTCCACCAGCAGCTCCGTCTCGAACCGTGGGACGAAGACCCCGGGACCGACCTCGAATTCGTGACCGTAGAACGGTGCCGTCCCGGTCAGGTGCTGCAGCGGGATCCGCGTCCTTCTGGCGGCGACGAGACGGTCGATTTCGGCGCATTGCGCCGCGTCCGGCGGCGGCGCGGTCAGCAGCCGCGACCTGGACACCCCGAGCACATGCGCGGTGAGCAGCTCCGCGTCGACTCTCGGCGAGGCCACCCCGGCGCCGGCGAGCACGCGGGTGGCGGCTGTGATCACCATCGAAAGCGTGGGCAACTGCCCTCCGGGCATGTCATCTTCGGTGCTGTGCACCCCATAATCATGGGGCGTGCGAAAGGAGGGTCCGATGGCGGTGGCAGACCGCACGTCGGAGCTGTCCCGCGCCCGACGGATGATCTTCGACGACCAGCTCGGTGAGGCGATGACGGTCATCGACCGCGTTCTCGCCGGCGACCAGTCGCCGCACGACCGCGTCGAGGCGCTCACGTTACGGCTCATCGCACTGATCAACCTGGGCCGCGCCGACGACTATCCCGCGGCCCTCGACATCGGGCTCGCCGCCGCCCGTCAGGTCCAGGATCCTGCGCAATACGGTGAGCTGCAGGCCCTCGCGGCGATCGTCGCCCTGCGCGCCGGCTCGCTGGACCGCTGCGTCCGCGCCCTCGTGCACGGCTCCCGCGCGCTCGGCGCCGTCGAGCTCTTCGACGAGACCACCGCGTGGGGCTGGCACAACCTGGCGATGGCGTATTCCTACACCGGCTTCCACGAGCACGCGAACGCGGCGATGGAGAAGGCCCGCGAGGTGGCCGCCGAGGTCGGCGTCGAGACCGCCAACACCGACTTCGCCACGCCGCAGATCCGCCTCCTGCACGCCGTCGAGCTCGACCATCGCGGCGACAGCGAGGGCTGCCAGCGCATCCTCCGCGACGTCGTCTACGACCTGGAACGCAAGCACAAGGACAACGACCTCGACAACCTGCGCCCCATCGCCCGCGGCGCGCTCGGCTACGCGGTCCTGCGCCTCGGCACCCTGGGCATCCAGGGCCTCGTCACCGACGTCGACCCGTGGCCGCTGCTGGAGTCCGCCGGCATGTCCAAGCGGGCCCGCGACCTGCGGACCCTCGGCGCCGTGTGCAAGGCGATCGCCGAGCGCCGCCCGATCGAGGCCGTCGCCCGCCTGGAGACCGCCCACGTCAGCGACGACTCGCTCGGCCCGGCCGAGCAGCACCGCCTGCGCGCCCTGGCGCACCTGGGCACCGGCGACTACCGCTCGGCGTATCACGCCGACCGCAACGCCTTCCGCGTCGCCAACATCCAGCCCGACCGGCTCCGCGACCTCTTCGTCGAGGGCGTCGCCGCGCTGCTGGACCATGAGGACCTCGTCCGGCGCGTCGACTTCCACCGTGGCGAGGCCCAGACCGACCCGCTCACCGGCCTGCCCAACCGGCGCTACCTGGAGGAGCACGTCACCAAGCTGTTCACCGCCGGCGGCCACGCCGCCCTCGGCGTCTGCGACCTGGACGGCTTCAAGCAGGTCAACACCCGCCACGGCCACCTCTCCGGCGACCTCGTCCTGCAGCGGGTCGCCGGGGTGCTCAACCGGGTCATGCGCAAGGGCGACTTCGTGGCGCGGTATGGCGGCGACGAGTTCGTCGTCGTCCTGCCCACCACGTCGGCCGCCGAGGCGCGCGAGATCCAGCGCCGCATCACGGCCGCCGTCGCGGCGGAGGACTGGCACGCCCTGGTCCCCGGCACGCCGGTGGGCGTGACGATCGGCTGGGCCGGCCTGTCGGGCGAGGACTTCGAGTCGGTCGCCGAGGCGTTCGAGGCCGCCGACCACGCAATGCTGCGCGCGAAGACGCCCCGCCCCCGCGCCGCCTCCTGACCCCATGGGGCCGCCAGCCGCCCGACGGGTCCGACGTCGCAGGTCATGCCCGACTTTTCGGATTTGCGCCAAGGGTACCGTAGGAGCGCCTTCGCGGAATTTACCCGCTTTCGTGCCCGCTTCGGCACGACTGCCCGGCGCGCCGTCCGGTCAGCGGAAGGCGTGCAGGATCCGCGCGTTCTCCTCGCGGATGCGGGCGCGCTCCTGGTCGGCACAGACCGCCGCCCACGCGTTCGCCTTCGCGGTCGGGACGCGATCGGCGCCCAGCATCGACAGGCCGACCTTGTAGATCAGGTCGGCAGCGGTGCCGACGACGACGCGCGGAGCCGCGGAAAGGTCGACGGGCGACGATGGCATGGCGTCCCTCCGGAAGATCGGGTCGGCAGCGATGATCACGATCGGTAAGGTCGTTCGGGTCGAAACGCTACCTGAACCAAGCGTGCCGGTGCATCGTTTCCGCTGTGTGACGTCTGCGTTAGACCCGCGTCACCCTCGGCTGAGCTGGTCGTCACCCGCGAGCCGGGCCTTGCGGTCGGCGTCGGCCAGGGCGTCCAGGACGCTGTCGAGGTCACCAGCCATGGCCAGGTCAAGGTTGTACGCCGTGTAACCGATCCGATGGTCGGAGATCCGATTCTGCGGATAGTTGTAGGTCCGGATGCGCTCGGAGCGGTCGACGGTGCGCACCTGTGAGCGACGGGCGTCACCGGCCGCGGCGGCCGCCTGCTCCTCCGCGAGGGCGGCCAGCTTGACCTTGAGCATGCGCATCGCCCGGTCCTTGTTCTGCAGCTGGGAGCGCTCGTTCTGGCAGGAGACGACGATGCCGGTCGGCAGGTGCGTGATCCGGACCGCCGAGTCGGTGGTGTTGACGCTCTGGCCGCCGGGGCCGGACGAGCGGAACACGTCGATGCGCAGGTCCCCGGCGTCGACCTCGATCTCGCCGGCCTCCTCGATCTCGGGCGTCACGAGGACACCGGCCGCACTGGTGTGGATGCGGCCCTGCGACTCGGTGGCCGGCACCCGCTGGACGCGGTGGACGCCACCCTCCCACTTGAGCCTGGACCAGACGCCGTTGCCGGCCTCCGGGATGCCCCGGGTCTTGATCGAGACGGCGACGTCCTTGAAGCCGCCGAGGTCCGACTCCTGCGAGTCGAGCATCTCGGTCTGCCAGCCGTGCCGCTCGGCATATCGCATGTACATCCGCAGCAGGTCACTGGCGAACAGCGCGGACTCCTCGCCGCCCTCACCCGCCTTGACCTCCAGGATGATGTCCTTGGCGTCATTGGGGTCGCGGGGGGCGAGCAGCTCGGCGAGACGCTCCTCCAGGTGCGGGATCCGCGCCTCGAGCTCGTCGGCCTCACCGCTGAACGCCGGGTCCTCCGCGGCCAGCTCGCGGGCCGCGGCGAGGTCCTCGCGGGCCGCCTCGAGCTCGACCGAGGTCTTCGAGATCGGCGACAGCTCGGCGAAGCGCCGGCCGGTCTTGCGGGCCAGGTTCTGGTCCGCGTGGATGCCCGGGTCGGCGAGCTTCTGCTCGAGCTCCTGGTATTCGGCCAGCAGCGCGCGGAGGCGCTGCCCGGAGGAGGTGTCGGTGCTCATGTCTCGCGCCCCAAACAGAGAAACAAAGGAAGAAACGGCCAAGGACGAAATCGGCGCCCGCACCGAACCCCGTCGAGCGGGGTGGTGCGGGCGCCGGACGTGCAGCTACTTGGCGGATTCAGCCTTCTTCGCCGCAGCCTTCGCGTACTTCTGCTGGAACTTCGCGACCCGGCCGGCGGTGTCAAGCACACGCTGCTTGCCCGTGTAGAACGGGTGGCAGACGGAGCACGTCTCCACGTGGATCGTGCCGCCCTTGGCGGTGCTGCGGGTGGTGAACGCGTTACCGCAGGAACAGGTGACCTCGGTGGTCGCATACTGCGGGTGAATGTCCGGCTTCATGGCCGCGGTCCTTTCGTCGTGGTCGCCGGGTCGCCGTGTGGCGTGAACCGGAACCTGGTCTGGCCGTCGGTCAAGTCTGCCATGACTGGGTCACAGCACCTCAACCGGTCTCTGCAACGCCGCACCGGCCGCCGGCATTCCCGCCGCCCGGATCCGCGCCGTGAGCGGGCCCACCGCGATGATCCAGCCGAACAGCACCAGGAGGAACACCCGTTGCAGCAGGCCGGACGCCGCCGGCACGGCGCCGCTGACCATCGCGACCATCGTGACGAACGACACCACCCCGACCGCGATCGACGGCCAGACGAGCTTCCGGGCGCCGTTGCGGGCAACCGCTCGGGCGAGGGTGAACACCGCGGCGATCAGCAGCAGGAACAGCAGCAGCGAGACCAGGTCGTGCACGACGTGGTGCAGCGGGATCGTGCCGGCTTCCTCGGCCGCCTTGCAGGCACCGATCCACTCGGAGCACGAGTTGCGGGCCAGCCCGGCGACGACCAGCAGGGCGCCGGAGATCAGGGTCAGCACCCCGGCGATCTTGGCGGCGGCGCCGACCGGCAGGTGCTGGAACAGGCCGAGCCCCGCGGCGACGGTGCTGGTGGCCAGCGCGAAGAAGCCGACGATCATGATGGGGGCGCTGGGCGAGTTGGTGGCCGCGAGCTGGCTGGCGGCCTCCTTCAGGTGACTGTAGCCGGGGTAGAGCGCCCCGGCGACGACGACGGCTGCGACGAACAGGGCAGCACCGGCGTAGGAGATTCTGGCAAGCATGGTCGTGGGTCCTCAGTTTTCGAAGGGGATCAGGTCGGGCGTGCAGGTGGCACCCTCGGCCGGCGGCCGAGGGTCGATCAGGCACACGGTGGTCGCCGCCCGCAGGCAGCCGTCCGGGATGAACGAAGCCGGGTGGCCGGGTCCGTCGACGACGAGCAGCCGCGCGCCGGGCATCGCGCCCGCGGCGGCGCGGTCCTGGTCGCGAACCGGCCAGGTGGTGCCGATGGGGTGGGCAGGCGGCGGGCCGGCGCGAGGCTGATCTTCGGGCCGGCCGGCCGGTCATGGTCGACGGGGACCTTGGCGTCCGCGCACTGGAGGTTGTCGCCGCAGCCGGTCCAGGGCAGCTCCGGCACCGCCGCGGAGGCGGGCGGCGCGCAGAAGAGGACGGCGCCGGCGGCCATGAGGACCGTGCTGGCGAGCGAGGTGTGCTGCATGCCTTACAGCGTCGGAGATTTCGGCGCTCCGACCCATCATGCGGCCCCGTCAACCCGAGGTGATACCAGCACCACCTCAACCGGCCGCTAGATGCAGCAGCACCGCCTTGACCCGCTTGTGGACCTCGCGCTCCTCGGCGAGGCCGAGCTTGGCGAAGATGCCGTTGATGTGCTTCTCGACCGCGCGGACGGTGAGGACGAGGGTGGCGGCGATCGCGGCGTTGTCCTTGCCGGTCGCCATCTCCGCGAGGACGTCCTGCTCGCGCGGGGTGAGCAGGGCCAGGGGCGAGCGGGTGCCGCGGCCGCGGACCAGGGCGTCGACGACCTTCGGGTCGACGACCGAGCCGCCGCGGCTGACCTCGACGACGGCGGAGATCAGCTGCGCCGGGTCGGACATGCGCTCCTTCAGCAGGTAGGCGCGGGCCCGCGAACCGTCCTCCAGCAGCGCCAGGGCGAACTCGGGGTCGTCGTACTGACTGATCACCACGACACCCATCGACGGGTGCGTGCGGCGAAAGCGGGCCGCGGCGCGCACGCCCTCGTCGGTGTTGGTCGGCGGCATGCGGATGTCGGTGAGGACCACGTCGGGGCGGTGCTCGTCGACGGCGGCGAGCAGCGCGTCGTAGTCGTCGCAGACGGTGACGACGGTCAACGAGGGCGCCCGGTCCAGGATGCTGCGCAGTCCTTCACGGGTGAGCAGGTTGTCCTCGGCGAGCACCACGCGCACGGTCATGCGAAGCAGGATAGATGCGCGTACCAGCCGGCAGAGGGGTGCTGGCACCCCTCCCGGAGGCCGGTCGGCACCCGCAGAATGCCGTCATGAGGACACGTCGCCGCCTGGTTGTCGCGGGGTACACGCTGCTCGCCCTGATCGGGCTGACGGCGGCGGTGTCGCTGCTGGACCACGGCGCGGCCGGCACCGAGGTGAAGGTCGCGTTCTGGCTGCAGTCGGTCCTCGCGGGGCTGGCGTTCGCGTTCGTCGGGGCGCTGCTGGTGGCGTTGCGGCCCGGCAACCTGCTCGGGCCGGTGCTGCTGACCGGCGGCGGGGCGCTGGTGCTGGAGTTCTCGCTGCGGGAGTACGCCTTCCGCGGCCTGGTCCTGTTCCCCGGTTCGCTGCCGGGCGCGGCGCCGGCCGGCTGGTTCGGGCTGGTGCTCGACCCGCTGTTCTTCCCGCTGACGATCGCGTTGACGCTGCTGCTGTTCCCCGACGGGCGGCTGCCGTCGCGCTGGTGGCGGCCGGTCGTGGCGCTGGGCATGCTGGCGACGGCGACGCAGGTCGTCCTGCACGCGGTCGTGGACGGCCCGCTGAAGGACGAGACGTACAACTACGCCATCGCGTGGCGGGGGGCCGTCGCCGGTGATCGGGTCGGCGGCCTGCTGGACCCGCTCACGAACGTCGGGCTGCTGATCCTGCTGGCGAGTGTGATTCGGCTCCTGGTGCGGTACCGGAAGCTCGGCGCCGCGGACCGCCAGCCGGTCAAGCCCCTCGCCCTGGTCGGGTCGGCGGCGGTGCTGTCGCTGCTGATCCAGTCGTTCCCGGCGCTGCGGGAGACCGGGCAGGTGCTGGTCGTCGCGGTCATCTGCGCGGGGCTGCCGGCGGCGCTGGCGATCGGCGCGCTGCGCTACCGGGTGTGGGAGTTCGACCGGGTGCTGGTCGGCACGTTCGTCTACACGGCCCTGACCGTGCTCATCGCCGCCACCTATGTCGGCATCGTGGTCGCCGCGGCGCATCTCGCCGGCCGGGGCGACACCCCGGCGCTGCTGCCGTCGGTGCTCGCGACCGCACTCGTGGCGGTCGGCGTGTCCCCGGTGAAATCCGGCCTCGAACGTGCCGCACGGCGCCTGGTGTACGGGGTCCGCGCCACCCCGTACCAGGCCCTCGCCGCGCTGCCACACCACCTGGCGGAGGCGCCGGTGGTCGACGAGGTGCTGCCGCGCACCGCGCGCGCCCTGGCCGACGGGCTCGGCGTGACCGCGGCCCGGGTCCGCGCGTTCGTGCCGGGCGCGCCCCCGCTGGTGTCCTGGTCGTCCGGCACCGAGGAGGCGCCGCCGCAGGACGAGGACCTGCTCGTCGTCGCGGTCCGGCACCTCGGCGAAGAGGTCGGCGACGTCGCGGTGCGCCCGCCGACGGACCGGTCGCTCAGCGGCGCCGACCGGCGGCTGCTTGCCGACCTCGCCGCGCAGGCCGGCCCGGCCCTGCGCGGGGTGGCGCTCGCCGCGGAGCTGCGGGCCCGGCTGGAGCAGCTGACCGAGAGCCGCACCCGGCTCGCCACGGCCCAGGTCGAGGAGCGGCGGCGGCTCGAACGCGACATCCACGACGGCGCGCAGCAGCAGCTCGTCGCGCTGGCCGTACACCTGCAGAAGGCCGAGGAACTGGCCGGCTCCGACGAGGCGAGGGCGGCTATCGTCACCTGCCGGGCCGAGCTCGGCACCTGCATCGACGACCTGCGGGAGCTGGCCCGCGGCATCTACCCGCCGGTGCTCGCGGCTCGGGGGCTGACCGCCGCGCTGAAGGGCAGGTCCCGCTCCAGCGCGGGCAACCTGCGCATCACCGTGCGCTCGACGGTGGACGGGCAGCGGTTCAGCCCCGCGGTCGAGCTCGCCGCGTACTTCACGGCCCTGGAGGCGCTGCAGAACGCGGCGAAGCACGCGCCCGGCTCGAACGTGACGGTGTCGCTCGACGAGCGGGACCACCGGCTGGCGCTGCGCATCGTCGACGACGGGCCCGGCTTCGTCGCGCCCGCGAGCGGCGGCACGGGACTGCTCGGGATGGCGGACCGGGTCGGCGCGGCGGGCGGCACGTTCACGATCGACGGCACCGGGCCGGGCACCGCGATCACCGTTTTGCTCCCGTTATAGCGCTCGCGGCTGTATGCACGGCTCACCTACGCTGGCCCGTGCTATGAGCCTGCACATCGACGCACTGTGTGACCCGGCGCTGCTGGCCGAGATGGCCGGCGGCGGATACCTGCGCACCCAGCGCCACCCCTCGCTGCCCCTGCTGATCCACAACTACACCGAGAAGGCGCAGTACGAGAACGTCTGGAACGCGGCGACCCTCGCGTGCCGGGGCCTCGTCGTGCACGCCGAGACCGGCACGGTCCTCGCCCGGCCGTTCACGAAGTTCTTCAACCACGGCCAGCCGGGCGTGCCGGAGCTGGACTTCGACGGTCCGGTGCGCGTCACCGACAAGGCCGACGGCTCGCTGGGCATCATGTTTCCGACGCCGGACGGCTGGGCGTTCGCGACCCGCGGCTCGTTCGACTCGGAGCAGGCGCGGCACGCGACGGCGGTGTTCCGCGACCGGTACGCCGCGCGCTTCACGCCGCCCGAAGGACTGACCGTGCTCGTGGAGATCATCTACCCGTCGAACCGGATCGTGCTGGACTACGGCGACCTCGACGACCTCGTGCTCCTCGGCGCGGTCGACATCGTCACCGGTCGCAGCCACGGCCCGGAGGCGGTGCCGGGCTGGCCGGGGCCGGTCGTCGACACGTTCGAGCACGCCACGCTCGCCGACGCCCTGGCCGCGCCGCCGCGGGACAACCGCGAGGGCATGGTCGTGCACTTCACCGTCCCGGACACCCGGTTGAAGATCAAGTATGCGGAGTACGTGCGGCTGCACCGGATCGTGACCGGCCTCAACGCCCGGGTCGTGTGGGAGGCGGCCGGCGACGGCACCCTCGACGCGCTGCTGGAGCCGCTGCCGGACGAGTTCCACGCGTGGGCGACGAAGATCGCCGACGGGCTGCGCGAGGAGGCCGCGGCGCTCGCCGTCGAGGTCGAGGCCGCATACGAGGCGACCCTCGCGTCCCTGCCGGAGGGCTGGGGTCGCAAGGAGTTCGCGATCGCCGTCGCGAAGCACCCGGCGCGGAGCTGCCTGTTCCTGCGCCTCGACGACCGGGACTACCGGGGCCTGCTGTGGCAGCGGGTCCGGCCCAAGGTGACGGAGGAGAGCTGATGGCGTCGCTGACCATCACCCGGGGCCTGCCCGCCTCGGGCAAGACCACCTGGGCGCGTGAGCAGGCCGGCCTGGTCCGGGTGAACCGTGACGACCTGCGCAAGATGCTGCACGGCGGCCGGGTCGCCGACGACGCGCGGCGCGGCCGGGCCGAGAAGGAGGTCACCCAGGCCCACCACGCGGCGATCGACGCGCTGCTGCTCGGCGGCGCCGACGTGATCTGCGACGACACGAACCTGCGGTCCCGGGTGGTGCGGGAGCTCGCCGAGCTGGCCGCGAAGCACGGCGCGTCCTTCACGGTGCGCGACTTCACCGACGTGCCGGTCGACGAGTGCGTCAGCCGCGACGCGCTGCGCGAGGGCGACGGTCACGTCGGCGAGGACGCGATCCGGTCGATGCACCAGCGGTACCTGGCCGGCCGCGCCCTGCCGCTGCCGCTGCCGGTGCTCGACTCCGCGAGTGTGGTGTACGAGCCGCCGCCGGACGCGCCCCGGGTCGTGCTCGTCGACATCGACGGCACGGTCGCGCTGATCGCCGACCGCAGCCCGTACGACGTGACCCGGGTCCGCACCGACCTGCCGAACGCGCCGGTGATCGCCGCGGTCCGGGCGATGCACGCCGCGGGGCACGAGATCGTGTACTGCTCCGGCCGCACCGACGACTGCCGCGAGGACACCGCGGCGTGGCTGGACGAGCACGTGGGCGTGCCGTACACCGCACTGTTCATGCGCGTCACCGGCGACCAGCGCCGCGACAGCATCGTGAAGCAGGAGATCTTCGACAAGGAGATCCGCAGCCGCTACCACGTGGTCGGCGTCTTCGACGACCGGCAGCAGGTGGTGCGGATGTGGCGGGCCCTGGGCCTGACCGTCTTCCAGGTCGCGGAGGGCAATTTCTAGACCCGCCTTTCGCAGGTGGGCCGAGGGGCGAGCGCTGCGCCCGCCCCTCGGCCCATGGGCCAGGCGCCCGGTCAGCGACCGAAGGTGATCCAGTCGATGGTCACGTAGTCGGCGGGTTGGCCGCTGGTCAGCGTGACGTAGACCGTGTGGGTGCCGGTGACGGCGGTCATGTTCGCCGGAATGTTGCGGAAGGCCGTCCAGCCGCCGGTGTTCGCGATGGCGAAGCTACCCAGCACCGGGCCGGTCGGGCTGTCGACGCGGACCTCGACCAGTCCCGACACTCCGCCCGCGGCACCGGAGGCCGCCTGCGCCTTGAACTGCGTTGCCGGTGTGGCGCCGAAGTTCACCCCGTCGAATCGGAGGTAGTCTCCGTTGCCGCCGGGTCCGACGTAGGTGCCCGCCGTGGTCGTGCCCTGCACCTGGTTGGCCGACTCCGCCTGGATGGTGCCGTAGGCGTCGCGGCCGGTGACCGGGCTCGGCGTCGGGCTCGCCGTCCGGCTCGGCGTGGGGCTCGGCGTGGGGCTGACGGTCCGGCTGGGCGTGGGGCTTGCCGTGGGGCTTGCGGTCCGGCTCGGGGTCGGGCTCGCCGTGGGGCTCGTGCCGCCGGGTGACGGAGCCGTCGCCCCGCCGGTGTACACCGCGACGTAGTCGGCGTCGTAGTGCCCGCCGCCGGTGGTCGCGCCGTTGAGGGGTACACCGTTGTTGGCCGGCATCTCCCCGCCGATGGACAGGTTCAGCACGATGAAGAACCCGTGCTGGAATCCCAGGTCCCAGGCGTCGGCGCGGATGTTGACCCCGCGCTGGGTGCGCCACACCTGCCGTCCGTCGATGTACCAGGTCACCGACTTGTCGGCGTCGCTCCAGTCGACGGTGTAGGTGTGGAACGCCTTGGTGCACGACTGCGTGCCCTGCCCACACGGGCCGGCCGCGCCGTTGTTGCCGACACCGTTCTTCTCGTTGCACACGTTCGGTCCCTGTGCGGGATCGAGCCAGCCGCAGTGCATGGTCTGCCAGGTCTGGTTCAGGCCGCTGACGCTCTCCATGATGTCGATCTCGCCGACCGTCGGCCAGTTCCACCAGTTGCCACGGTAGGCCCCGGCCAACATCCAGAACGCCGGCCAATAGCCGTTGGACTGGCCGTTGGCCGCCTCGGGCAGCCGCAGCCGCGCCTCGACCCGCAGTTTGCCGCCCGCGGGCGGCTGGAAGTCCTGCCGGTTGGTCTCGATCCGGTCGGAGGTCCAGCCACTGAGTCCGTTGCCCTGGGCGGTGATGCTCATGATCCCGTTGGACACGGAGACATTGTTGCGGGAGTTCGTCTGCACCTCGCCGGTGCCGAAGTTGGCCGGGCCGCCCGGATAGCTGGTGCCCTCGGCGTGGCGCCAGTCGCCGCTCAGGGCGGTGCCGTTGAAGTCGTCGAGGAAGGTCTGGCTCCAGCCGGCCTGGGCCGGCGGGGCGGCCGCCTCGGCGTGCAGCGCGTTGACCAGCCAGGTGCTGCCGAGGAGGAGGGCGGCGATCGGGATGGTGAGGTGTCTGAGCCGCCTGCCGGTCCTGCCGCGTGCGGGACTCGCGTGGTCCGTGTTCATGGATACCTCTTCCGGGGGTGTGAAGCTCCGGGGCGGTTCATCAGCTCAACGGCAGCGTGGTCCGGGGTGGGTCGCCGACGCCGATGGAGACCCGGAGGCGGTCGGGTGCACTCAGCGTGCAAGTCGCCCTCAGGTTGGCGGCGTGAGAGCGCTCTCAGCATCGGGTCCATCAACGCGGATTGTCAACGTTTGTTAACAGGTACTTTTCGATAGTCCTCTTACCAGCCAATATGCCGCGCGAAAGTTCGGCAGTGACCGTTTTGAAACTCTTGTGTCATCGACCTCGGGTGACGAATTTGACCTTCGAGAGAGCGCTCTCTCAGCGCGCAGAACGCCGCGGAGATCAACGATCACGAGGGAGGCGAGGCTGCGAGGTTGTCACTGCAGACGACAAACGGCGGTGCCCCCGCGAGGGGCACCGCCGTTGTCGGATCCGCTTACTCGCCCGGTGTGGTCTGGGCGATCTGCATGAGGAACTCGACGTTGGTCCGGGTCTTCTTCAGCCGGTCCAGCAGCAGGTTGAGCGCCTCCTGCGAGTCGAGCGCGTGCAGCACCTTGCGCAGCTTGATGACGATCGCGAGCTCGTCGGGCGCCAGCAGGATCTCTTCCTTGCGGGTGCCGGACGGGTCGATGTCGATCGCCGGGAAGATGCGCCGGTCGGCGATCTTCCGGTCGAGCTTGAGCTCGGCGTTGCCCGTGCCCTTGAACTCCTCGAAGATGACCGTGTCACCGGTCGAGCCGGTCTCGACCAGCGCCGTGGCGATGATCGTCAGCGAGCCACCGTTCTCGATGTTGCGGGCCGCACCGAGGAACCGCTTCGGCGGGTAGAGCGCCGTCGAGTCGATACCACCGGACAGGATGCGGCCGCTGGCCGGCGACGCGTTGTTGTACGCGCGGCCGAGCCGGGTGATCGAGTCGAGCAGCACGACGACGTCGTGGCCCAGCTCGACGAGCCGCTTGGCCCGCTCGATCGACAGCTCGGCGACCGTGGCGTGGTCCGTCGGCGGGCGGTCGAAGGTCGAGGCGATGACCTCACCCTTGACCGACCGCTGCATGTCGGTGACCTCTTCGGGCCGCTCGTCGACCAGGACCACCATCAGGTGGCACTCCGGATTGTTGCGGGTGATCGCGTTGGCGATCGACTGCAGCACCATCGTCTTGCCGGCCTTCGGCGGCGACACGATGAGCGCCCGCTGACCCTTGCCGATCGGCATGACGAGGTCGATGACGCGGGTGGTGAGGATGTGCGGCTCGGTCTCCAGCCGCAGGCGGTCCTGCGGGTAGAGCGGGGTCAGCTTGTAGAACTCGGGGCGGCGCTTGGCCTCCTCCGGGTCCATGCCGTTGACCGTGTCGAGGCGCACCAGCGGGTTGTACTTGTCGCGCCGCTGCTCACCGTCGCGGGGCTGGCGCACGGCACCGGTCACGGCGTCGCCGCGACGCAGCCCATAGCGCTTGACCTGCGACATCGCGACATACACGTCGTTGGAGCCGGACAGGTAGCCGGTGGTCCGCACGAACGCGTAGTTGTCGAGCACGTCGAGGATGCCGGCCACCGGCACGAGCACGTCGTCGTCGCTGACCTGCGGCTCATTGCCACCGCGGGCGCTGGCGGCGCCCGCCGGCTGCGGCTCGACGCCGTCCCGGTCGCGGCCCCGGCGGCGGTCCCGGAACCGGCTGCGGCGCCCGCGGCGGCCCGTGCCGTCGTCGTCGCCGTCGTCCTCGGCCTGGTTGAAGTTGCCGCGCTGGTTGCGGTCGCCGCCGGTGCGGTCACCGCGGTCGCCGCCGCTGTTGCGGTCGGTGCGCTCCGCGGGGCGCTCGCCGGTGCGCTCGGCCCGGTCGTTGCGCTCGGTCCGCTCGCCCCGCTCGGGACGTTCGGCCCGCTCACTCCGCTCGGTCCGCTCACCGCGTTCGGCGGGCCGCTCGGCCCGCTCCGCGCGCTCGGTCCGCTCGGGACGCTCGGCGCGTTCGGCCCGCTCAGGGCGTTCGGCCCGCTCGGCCCGCTCGGGACGTTCGGTCCGCTCGACGCGCTCGGAACGCTCGGCGCGCTCCGGACGCTCGGTGGTGGCGGCCCGCTCGGCGCGGCTGGCGCGAGCCGGACGCTCGGCCTTCTCGGCCGCAGGCTCGGCGGCCTTCTCCACCGCGGCGGGAGCCTGCTCGGTGGCGTGGGCCTCGGCGGCGGGGGCGGCCGTGGCGGCCGCGCGCGGCTCCGGCGGCCCGGCGGCCCGGGTTGCCCGGCGAGGGGAACGGGCGACCGGCGCCTCGGCGGCGCCCTGCGTGGCGGACGGCCACTCCTGCTCCGGAGCCTCGGCGCGGGCCTCGGCCCGGGCCGCGGTGGTCCGCGCCGGCGCGGCGGTGGCGGCGGGGGCGGCGGCCGGACGCGACTCGCCGGCCTGACGCTCCTGGATGGCCGTCACCAGGTCACCCTTGCGCATCCGCGCGGCGACAGGGATGCCCAACGACGCGGCCAGGCTCTGCAGCTCAGGCAGCAGCATGCCGGACAACCCTGCGCCAGAGCGGCGCCGACGCGTCGCCCCGGCCTCGGAGCCGTCGGCCTCGACCGCGGCGCGGTCGCTCGAGACATCCGACGTGACGTCGGTGGTGTCGCTCAATGGATTCCTTCCCTCGTTAGGCCGGGATGCCCGGAGACGAGACACGGTGGCCGGGCGGCCCGGGGGCTCCCGCCTCGCTACAAAAGAGCGGAGCGGAAGGTGTTGCAGCGCTGTGCGGTGAGCCGGGCGCCACCATCTGCGGCCTGGCCCAGCCGTGCGCGCGCGACCACAGGAGACGCGGGTTGGCGGCCGGGCGTGCGCAAGGGGTGCCACGGAAATCGGAGCACGCCGCCCCGCATGAGATCGCCGCACGGAGCGGCTGCTGTAGGACTAGAGAGTAATCAACTCGCCTAGCCAGCGGCAACAGGGTCCCGATCGGCGTGTTCCAGCGTACCCCACACCAGGTCAACCCCGACGAGGGCACCCACCACATCGACGTCGAGCGGCAATACACGCCAACCCGGCAGCGGTGACGGCGCCCAGCCACCGGTCGTCAGCGCCAGGACGCTGGGCCCCGCGCCGGAGATGACGGCCGCGACGCCCTCGGCCCGCAGCGACCCGACGAGCTCGGCGCTGCCGGGCATGGACTCGGCCCGATACCCCTGGTGCAGGCGGTCCTCGGTCGCCGCGAACAGGTGCGACGGGTCGACGGTGATCGCGTGCACGAGCAGCGCCGCCCGGCCCGCGTTGAGCGCGGCGTCGGCGTGCGGCACGGTCGCCGGGAGGGCGGCCCGGGCCACCTCGGTCAGCCCGCGTTCCTGCGGCACGAAGAGGAACGGGCGGATCGCGGCGGCGGGCTCCACCCGTACCGCGGACGCACCCGCATCCTCCGTCCAGGCGATCGTCATCCCGCCCAGCAGGCACGGCGCCACGTTGTCCGGGTGACCTTCGAGCTCGGCGGCGACGCGGAGCAGGGCCCGCTCGTCGAGCCGCTCGGCGCCGTCGGTGACGAGGGCGCGGGCCAGGGTCACCCCGGCCACGATCGCGGCCGACGACGAGCCCATGCCGCGGGCCTGCGGGATGCGGTTGCGGCAGCGCAGGGCCAGCCCGGCCGGCTGCTCCCCCAGCTCGTCGAACACCCGCCGCATGGCCCGCACCACCAGGTGGGTCCCGTCGCCGGGCAGGTCGCCGGCGCCCTCACCGGTCACCTCGACGGTCACCCCGCCGGCGGCGACGCGGGCCTCGACCTCGTCGTGCAGCGACAGCGCCAGTCCGAGCGCGTCGAAGCCGGGTCCGAGGTTCGCGCTCGTCGCCGGCACGCGGACGGTGACCGGGGTGGACAGCAGGGCCATACGGATAATGAGATCACGCGGTCCGCGCGCCACCCTAAGGTGGGCCGGTGCCGCCCACACTGTCGATCCTGGTCCGCAACCGTGACTTCCGCCGCCTGTTCTGCGCCGACCTGATCGGCCTCGGCGCCGACTGGTTCGTGCAGATCCCGTTGCTCTCGCTCCTGCTGCAGCTGACCGGTTCCGGGGTGTGGGGCGCGCTGATCCTCGCCGCCGACGTCGGCGTCATCGCGCTGCTGCAGCCCTACGCGGGGGTGATCGCCGACCGCTTCGACCGGCGCCGCATCCTGATCATCGCCGAGGTCGCGATGGCCGTCGCCACTCTCGCGCTGCTGGTCGTGCGGACCGCGGCGACGGCGTGGCTCGCGGTTGCCGCGATCGCGGTCATCGCCGTGGCGAAGGCCTTCTTCGTGCCCGCCGCATCGGCCGCCCTGCCCAACGTGGTGGACGCCGAGGACCTGCCCGCGGCGAACGCACTGTCCGGCTCGGCCTGGGGCACGATGCTGGTCGTCGGGGCGTCCCTGGGCGGCATCGCGTCGGCGGTGTTCGGCCCGTACTGGTGCTTCGCCGTCTCCAGCGCACTGTGCTTCCTGTCCGCCGTCCTCGTGGCCGGGGTCCGCCGCCCGTTGCAGGCCTCCCGCCCGGCCACGAAGCCCGAGATCGGCGAGGCCGTGCGGTACATCCGCAAGCACCCGCGGGTCGCCTCGCTCGTGACGGTCAAGGCCGCGGTCGGGCTCGGCAACGGCGTGCTGACCACGTTTCCGCTGCTGGCCGCGGCGTACGGGGTCGGCCCGCTCGGCGTGGGCCTGCTCTTCGCGGCGCGCGGGCTCGGCGCACTGATCGGCCCGTTCGTGCTGCGGCGGGTGCTCACCCATCCGTCGTGGCTGCTGCCGGGCCTGGCGGTGTCGATGTCGGTCTACGGCCTGACCTACCTCGCCGTCAGCGCCGCCCCGTGGTTCCCGCTCGTGCTCGCCGGCGTCGTCCTCGCGCACCTGGCCGCCGGCGGCAACTGGATGATGTCCAACTTCGCGCTGCAGACCGAGGTGCCCGACGAGCTGCGGGGCCGGGTCTTCGCCACCGACGTCATGCTCGCCCTGCTGTCGGTCGGGGTGTCGCAGCTGATCGTCGGCGCGTTCGTCGACAGCGTCGATCCGCGCCTGCTGATCGCCGTCTGCGGGGCTGTGACGCTCGTCTACGCGGCCGGCTGGGCGGCGGTCACCAATCGACAGCGCCGTGCGCTATCGTAGTGATATCACTTCGATAGCTGGAGGCTGTCATGGAAAGACGAGCGTTCCGCGTGCCCGGGTTCCTGATCCTGTTGCTGCTGGTCGTCCTGGTGGGCGCGACCGTCGCCGTCGTCGCCGGTGAGCCCGAGGACACCGCCGGTCCTCTCGTCGCCCTCGCGATCACCATCGCCGTCCTGGCCATGACGGGCTTCACGGTCGTCAACCCGAACGAGTCGCGGGTCGTGCAGTTCTTCGGCCGCTACATCGGCACCGTCCAGACCGCCGGGTTCCACTGGACGGTCCCGTTCAGCTCGAAGCGGCGCGTCTCGCTGCGTGTCCGCAACTTCGAGACGGCCCGCCTCAAGGTCTCCGACGCCGACGGCAACCCCGTCGAGATCGCCGCCGTCGTCGTCTGGCGCGTCGTGGACACGTTCAAGGCGTCCTTCGGCGTCGACGACCACATCTCCTACGTCGCCGTCCAGGCCGAGGCCGCCGTCCGGCACCTGGCGACGAGCTACCCGTACGAGTCGCACGACGACGGCCGCACCAGCCTCCGCGAGGGCAGCCTGGTCAGCGAGGAGCTCACCACCGAACTCGGCGAGCGCGCCGCCCTCGCCGGCGTCGAGGTCCTCGAGTCGCGGATCACCCACCTCGCGTACGCACCGGAGATCGCCCAGGCCATGCTCGCCCGCCAGCAGGCCAGCGCCATCGTCGGCGCCCGCTTCAAGATCGTCGAGGGTGCCGTCGGGATGGTGCAGATCGCCCTGGAGCGCCTGCGCGAGCTGGAGGTCGTCGAGCTCGACGAGGAGCGCAAGGCCCAGATGGTCGCGAACCTGCTCGTCGTGCTCTGCGGCGACCGCAACGTGCAGCCGGTCGTGAACACCGGCTCGCTGTACAGCTGAGGATCGCAGCCGTGGCCGAACGCAAGAAGCTGCTGCTGCGCCTCGACCCGCAGGTCTATGACGCGGTCGCCCGCTGGGCCGCCGACGACCTGCGCAGCGTCAACGCGCAGATCGAGTTCGCCCTGCGCCTGGCGCTGCGCCAGGTCGGCCGCCCCGCCCGCGCCTCCCCCGCCGACCCTGCCGATCCCTCTGATGCCGACCTCGACGACCCTTCCGCCAGTTGACCTTGGAGACTTCGGCTCGCTCCAACGGGCCAAAGTCTCCAAGGTCAACTTTTTCGAGGCGATCGACAGCGCGTGGGCGATCGGGCGCGCCGAGCAGATCCGGCAGATGCTCCTGCACGGCGGGGGCAGGCCGCAGCCGCGCGGCGCGGAACCGCACGGTCATCTGGATCGCCGGCGTCCTGCCGCGCTCGGGTTGGGCGAGCTGGTCCACGTCGGATCGGATCGCGTTCGCCACGCTGGCGATCGGCCTGCTCGGGCTGCTGGCGGCGGTGCTCACGGCCTGACGGTCCCAGCGGGGTTGCAGCTGACCTTGGAAGATCTGACTGCCCAGGACCAGTCGGATCTTCCAAGGTCAACTGCGTCGAGCCCGGCCACGTCCGCAAAGCAACCGGCGCGCTCGTCGCGGCCGGCTGCGGCCGCGGGCTTGTCGCGGCCGCAGGTCGCGGCCGCGCAACTATCGGCGGGCCTGGCAGGGCCAGGGCCAGCGCGAGCTGGGCCCCGGCCCGGTGTCTGGCGGGAGCGGCGGTCCGGACCACCGCGGACCCGAGCCTGCATCAGGCCAGGTCAAGCGCCTTCGCGGCGGCGAGGGCGTCGGCGGGGATCGTGGTCGGGGCCGGGGCGGTCGAGATGGCCCACTCGGGGTCCTTCAGGCCGTGGCCGGTGACGGTGCAGACGACGGTCTGGCCCTGTTCGACGAGGCCCTGGGCGCTGGCCTGCAGCAGGCCCGCCACGGAGGCGGCGCTGCCCAGCTCGACGAAGACGCCGACGGAGCGGGCGAGGAGGCGGTACGCCTGCAGGATGTCGCGGTCGGTCACGGCCTGGATGACGCCGCCGGACTCGTCGCGGGCGTCGACGGCCTTCGTCCAGGAGGCGGGGTTGCCGATGCGGATCGCGGTGGCGATCGTCGAGGGCTCGCGGACGACGGCGCCGTTGACGATGGGGGCGGCGCCGGAGGCCTGGAAGCCGAACATGCGCGGGCGGCGGGTGGCGTTGCCGGCCGCGAAGTCCTCCTGGTAGCCCATCCAGTAGGCGCTGATGTTGCCGGCGTTGCCGACCGGGAGGCAGTGGATGTGCGGGGCGTCGCCGAGGCCGGCGACGATCTCGAAGGCGGCGGTCTTCTGGCCTTCGAGGCGGTCCGGGTTGACGGAGTTGACCAGGGAGACCGGGAAGTCGAGGGAAAGTTTCGAGGCGAGGGCGAGGCAGTCGTCGAAGTTGCCGGAGACCTGCAGGAGGCGGGCGCCGTGGACGAGGGCCTGGGCGAGCTTGCCGAGGGCGATCTTGCCGGTGGGGACGAGGACGGCGCAGGTGATGCCGGCGCGGGCGGCGTACGCGGCGGCGGAGGCCGACGTGTTGCCCGTCGAGGCGCAGATGATCGCCTTCGCGCCCTCCTCGACGGCCTTGGAGACCGCGACGGTCATGCCGCGGTCCTTGAAGGAGCCGGTGGGGTTGGCGCCCTCGACCTTGAGGTACACGTCGCAGCCGGTCCGCGAGGACAGCTCCGGCGCCGGTAGGAGGGGCGTGTTGCCCTCATACAGGGTCACGACCGGGGTCTGCGGTCCGACCGGTAACCGGTCCCGGAACTCTTCGATCAATCCACGCCACATGGCGCTACTCCCCTTCGACACGCAGGACGCTCGCCACGGCGCGAACGATGTCCAGGGCCCGCAGCTCGGCGACGGTGGCCGCGAGGGCGCGGTCCGCGGCGGCGTGCGTGACGATGACCAGCACGGCCTGGTTGCCGCGGCCCGACTGGTTCACGGTCGCGATGCTGACCCCGTGCTTGGCGAAGACGCCCGCGACGGCGGCGAGGACGCCGGCCTTGTCGGCGACGTCCAGCGAGATGTGATAGCGGGTGAGCGCGTCGCCGATCGGGCGGATCGGCAGGTCGGCATACGCGGACTCCGAGGCGGCGTGGGTACCGGCGAGCCGGTTGCGCGACACGGCGACCAGGTCACCGAGCACCGCGCTCGCGGTGGGCGCGCCGCCCGCGCCGCGGCCGTAGAACATGAGCTGACCGGCGGCCTCGGCCTCGACGAACACGGCGTTGAACGCGTCGCCGACGCCGGCGAGAGGGTGCGTGCGCGGGATCATCGCCGGGTGTACGCGCACCGAGACCGCGTCGTCGAGCTTGGTGGCGATGCACAGCAGCTTGATCGTGCAGCCCATGGCCTTCGCGCTGGCCATGTCGGCGGCGGTGACCTCGGTGATGCCCTCACGGTGCACGTCGGCGGCGGTGACCCGGGTGTGGAACGCCATGGAGGCCAGGATCGCGGCCTTGGCGGCGGCGTCGAAGCCCTCGATGTCCGCGGTCGGGTCGGCCTCGGCGTAGCCGAGCGCGGTCGCCTCTTCCAGGGCCTCGGCGAAGCCGGCGCCGGTGCTGTCCATCGAGGACAGGATGAAGTTGGTGGTGCCGTTGACGATGCCGGTGACCCGGGTGATGCGGTCGCCGTGCAGTGAGTCGCGCAGCGGGCGCAGCAGCGGGATCGCGCCGGCGACGGAGGCCTCGAAGTACAGGTCGGCGCCCGCCTCGGCGGCGGCCTTGTGCAGGGTCGCGCCGTCCTCGCCGAGCAGCGCCTTGTTGGCCGTCACGACACTCTTGCCGCCGTGCAGCGCCTCGAGCAGCCAGGTGCGGGCCGGCTCGATGCCGCCGACGACCTCGACGACCACGTCGACGTCGTCGCGCTTGACCAGACCGAGCGCGTCGGTGGTGAACAGCGCCGGGTCGATCGGCAGGTCACGGGTGCGGCCGGCGCGGCGCACGGCGACCCCGACGAGCTCCAGGGGCGCGCCGATGCGGGCAGTCAGGTCCCGCTCGTGCTCGTGGAGGAGCCGGACCACTTCCGCCCCGACGGTCCCGCAGCCGAGCAGCGCCACCTTCACACTCATGGTTACCCCACGTCCAGTTTGAGCAGGTCGTCCTCGGTCTCCCGGCGGACGATGACCCGCGATTCCCCGTCAACCACCGCCACGACCGGCGGACGGGGGACGTGGTTGTAGTTGCTCGCCATGCTGCGGCAGTAGGCCCCTGTGCCCGGCACCGCGAGAAGATCTCCGGCCCGCACGTCGGCCGGCAGGAACTCATCCTTCACGATGATGTCCCCGGCCTCGCAATGTTTTCCCACCACGCGGGCGAGAATAGGCGGTTCCTCGGACGCGCGGCTGGCGACGGTCGCGGAGTAGGCCGCGTCGTAGAGCGCGGTGCGGATGTTGTCGCTCATGCCGCCGTCGACGCTCACGTACGTGCGGATGCCGTCGACGTCCTTGACCGTGCCGACCTCGTAGAGGGTGAACATCGCCGGCCCGACGATCGCCCGGCCCGGCTCGATCGACAGGTGCGGCACGCTGAGCTGCAGCGCCGCGCACTCCTGCTTGACGATCCGCATCAGGTCCGTGGCCAGGTCCCGCGGCTCGGCCGGGGTGTCCTGGGTGGTGTACGCGATGCCGAAGCCGCCGCCGAGGTCCAGCTCGGGCAGCTCGATCTTGTGCTTGTCGTGGATGGCGGCCTGGAGTGACAGGAGCCGCCGGGCGGAGACCTCGAACCCGGACGTGTCGAAGATCTGGGAGCCGATGTGCGAGTGCAGGCCGCGCAGCTCGAGGACGTCTTCGGTCAGGATCTTGTCGACTGCCTTCGCGGCGGCGCCGCCGGACAGCGAGAAGCCGAACTTCTGGTCCTCGTGCGCCGTGGCGATGTACTCGTGGGTGTGCGCCTCGACGCCGACCGTAACCCGGACCATGACCTTCGGCCGGGTGTTTTTCTCCTGGGCGATCGCGGTCAGCCGGTCGATCTCGTCGAACGAGTCGACGATGATCCGGCCCACGCCCGCCTCGACGGCCCTGGTGAGCTCGGCAACGGACTTGTTGTTGCCGTGCAGGCCGATGCGCTCGGGGGGCATGCCGCCGCGCAGCGCCACGGCGAGCTCGCCGCCGGTGCAGACGTCCAGCGACAGGCCCTCCTCGACGAGGATCCTCACGATGGCGGTGGCGATGAACGCCTTGCCCGCGTAGAAGACCTCGGCGCCGCCGAAGGCCTCCTTGAACGCCTTGCAGCGGGCGCGGAAGTCCGCCTCGTCGAGCACGTACGCCGGGGTACCGTGCTCGTCGGCGATCTTTCGAACGTTCACCTCACCGACGGTCATTTCGCCATCTGCCCGCCTTTGGACCGTTTTGGACCAGAGCTGGGGCACGAGAGCGTTGACGTCCTGCGGGGTGCGCAGCCAGGAGGGACCGCTGAAGCCCAGGTCCCCGTGCAGCGCTCCGGCCTCATGTGCACGCATTGCCTACATCCGTTCCGGTGCTGAGACGCCGAGCAGGTCGAGCCCGTTGACGATGACCTGACGCGTCGCGTCGTTGAGCCACAACCGCGCCCGGTTGGTCTCCGTGATCGGCTCGTCGCCCTGGGGCAACACCCGGCAGTTGTCGTAGAAGCGGTGGTAGGACCCCGCCAGCTCCTCCAGATAGCGTGCCACGCGATGCGGCTCGCGCAGCTCCGCCGCGGTCGCCACCACCGCGGGGAAGTCGCCGAGGGCCTTGAGCAGGTCGAGCTCCTTCTCGTGCACGAGCAGCCCGGGCTGGAAGTCGTCGGTCCTGAGCAGCCCGAGCTCCGCCGCGTTGCGGGCGACGGAGGCGGTGCGGGCACCCACGTACTGGACGTAGAAGACCGGGTTGTCGTTCTTCTGCCGCGTGATCACCTCGATGTCGAGCGTCAGCGGCGAGTCGGTCGAGGAGCGCGCGAGGGAATACCGCGCGGCGTCGACCCCGACGACCTCGATCAGCTCGTCGAGCGTGATCAGCGTGCCGGCGCGCTTGCTGAGCCGGACCGGCTCGCCACCGCGCAGCAGGCTGACCAGCTGCCCGATCAGGACCTCGATGTTGCGCTGCGGGTCGTCGCCGGCGCACGCCGCGATCGCCTTCAACCGCCCGATGTATCCGTGGTGGTCGGCGCCGAGCATGTAGATGCAGCGGTCGAAGCCGCGCTCGCGCTTGTTGATGTAGTACGCGGCGTCGGCGGCGAAGTAGGTCTTCTCCCCGTTGGACCGGATCAGCACCCGGTCCTTGTCGTCGCCGAAGTCCGTGGTGCGCAGCCAGATCGCGCCGTCGGCCTCGAAGATGTGCCCCTGCTTGCGCAGCTCGTCGAGGGCGTGCTCGACCGCGCCGCCGTCGTGCAGCGTCTTCTCGGAGAACCACACGTCGAAGTGCACGCCGAACCGCTCGAGGCTGTCCTGCATCTCCTTGAGCATGGCCTTGTAGCCCTCTTGCTCGAAGGCTGCCGTCTGCTCTTCCGGGCTCTTGCTGGTGATTTCGGGGTTGTTCGTCACGATCTGCCGGGCGATGTCCTGAATGTACTCGCCAGGGTAGCCGTCCGGCGGCGTCGGCTGGTTGTTGGCCGCCGCCTGCACCGACTCGCCGAACCGGGCCACCTGCACGCCGGCGTCGTTGATGTAGTGCTCACGGGTCACGTCGGCCCCGGCCGCGGACAGGATCCGCCCCAGCGCGTCACCGACCGCCGCCCACCGGGTGTGCCCCAGGTGGATCGGCCCCGTCGGGTTCGCCGAGACGAACTCCAGGTTGACCTTCTCCTTGGCGAGGGTCTCGCTACGCCCATACGCGCGGCCGGCCTCCACCACGATCCGCGCCAGCCCACCGGCCGCCGCCGCCGACAGCCGGATGTTGAGGAACCCCGGACCGGCGATCTCCACGGCATCGATCCCGGGAGTTTCCTGCAAGTTTTTCGCGACCGCCGCGGCGAGCTCGCGCGGGCTCAGCCCGACCTTCTTGCCCACCTGCAGGGCGATATTCGACGCATAGTCACCATGCTCCGGGTTTCGCGGTCGCTCCACGCTGGTCGTCGCAGGAAGAACGGACGCGTCGAGGTCACGCTCAGTAAGCGCCGCCCGGGCGGCTTCGAGGACTGCTACGGCGAGTTCAGCGGGAGTCACCGACAAATGCTATCGGGGGTAGACTCCGGTACTTGGCGGCGGCCCGTTCTGCTGGTCACAATGCGGGACGGACCGTTCCGGTGGCCCCCTGGCCTCGCCGTGTCCCGCCCGACCCCCGACCGTTGACCAGACGAGGCCCGATGAGCGAGCACAACGCTGAGCGTTGCGAGGCGACGACATGAGCATGAGCACCCAGCACGGTGGCGGTAACCGCAAGCCATCGACCAGGCCCGTTGCCGGCGCCAAGCCGAAGCAGGGCGGCGACGAGGACGAGGTCGACATCGACGCGGTCGAGGAGACCGAGGTCGAGGAGGCCGAGCCGGTCTCCCTGGGCAAGCCGAAGGCCAGCCCCCGCAAGTCCGCCCCGGCCCGCAAGACCACGCCGGCCGGCAAGCGCGCCCCCGCGGGTCGCCCCGCGGCCCGCAAGGTCGCCCCGGTGAAGGTGAAGCAGGGCGCCGCATGGGGCCCGATCATCCTGTTCTCCGTGGTCGGCCTGCTGGCCCTCGGCATCGTGGGCTTCGCCGTCTACCAGGTCAACGAAAACGGTCTCACCGTCCGCGAGCGGGCCGACCGGATCGACGGCATCAAGGACTACTTCAAGATCAACAAGGCGTACACCGACGAGCGCAGCCACGTGTGGGGCCCGCAGAAGTACGACCTGAGCATCGCCAACCCGCCGGTGGCCGGCAACCACAACCAGAACTGGCAGCGCTGCCTCGGCGACGTCTACACCGCACCGATCGCCACCGAGCACGCCCTGCACGCCATGGAGCACGGCTCGGTCTGGATCACGTATCGCCCCGACCTGCCGGCCGACCAGGTCGAAGCGCTCGCGAAGAAGGTCCGCGGCAAGGACTACATGATGATGAGCCCCTACGAGGGCCTCGACAAGCCGATCTCGCTGCAGGCCTGGGGCTTCCAGCTGAAGGTCGACAAGGCCAGCGACGGCCGCATCGACGAGTTCATCAAGGCGCTCCGCCAGAACGCCAGCCTCGAGCCCGGCACCCCCTGCTCCAGCGGCGACATCATCACCGAGACCGGCACCACGCCGCGTGACCTCGGCAAGGACGGCCAGCAGCAGCAGCCGGCAGCGGGCGGCTGAGCACCAGACGATGTTCGGACAACTCTCGGCGCGGGCACGCCTGACCCTGGGCGTGCTCGCCGCCGTTCTCCTGCTCGCCGTGGGCGTCTCCGTCGGGTATCTCATCCCCACCCTGCGCGCCCCCGGCGAAGACTCAGTCGACGCCGGCTTCGCCCGCGACATGAGCGTCCACCACACCCAGGCCGTCGAGATGGCGATGTTCGCGTACCGCCTCGGCTCCACCGACGACATCCGCACCCTGGGCTACGACATGGCCACCAGCCAGCAGTGGCAGATCGGCCAGATGCAGACCTGGCTGACCCAGTGGCACCTGTCCCCCAACACGGACAACACCCCGATGGCCTGGATGCCCGACGGCAAGAACGCCCTCCAGAGCGACGGCCGCATGCCGGGCATGGCCTCCCAGGACGAGCTCAAGAAGCTCAAGTCCGCCACCGGCAAGGACTTCGACACCATGTGGTGCCAGCTCATGCTCCGCCACCACCTGGGCGGCATCCACATGTCCGAGACAGCAGCGGAGAAGGCCTCCACCAGCGAGGTCCGCGACGCCGCCGAGAAGATCCGGGTGTCCCAGCAGTACGACATCACGGCGTTGTCAGAGAAGCTCCAGGACCTGGGCGCGCAACCCCTCCCCTCCTGACTCAGGCGCCACAGCCGATCTGTTATCCTTTGCGAGGCCGCAAGGCCCCCGTAGCTCAGGGGATAGAGCACCGCCCTCCGGAGGCGGGGGCGCAGGTTCGAATCCTGCCGGGGGCACGTCACAGAACTGCAAATGCGCAGCGCGACCGGCCGATCACTGATCGTCGAAGCCAGTTTCGCGTTCGAGTAGACGATTGAGGATGGCCCCGGCCGAGCGGCCGGGGCCATCCTTGTCGTGGCTCGATGTACCGGCACTGAACGCGCCCTGATCGCGGCATGCGTGCGCAGCCGATCAAGGCGCGTCGGTGCCACCGATGGGCCAGCCTGCCCACTCCAAGGTTGTGCCACTCAGTTCGGCCCGTGCAGCGGCCGCAAACGCACGTTCTGCGCTCCGGCACCGGTCGACGAACTCGTCCGGAATCCGGCCAGCGGCATGCTCGGCCCGAGCTTCCGCAAGACTTCGGTTCGCTCTAAGCACGTCCTCGGCGCACACGGCGGTGCTATGGGACTGTGTGACGAGACCGATCTCAATTCTCAGCCGCAGCACGTTGAGGGCGACGTCGCCGGCCTCAGCATGTGGCCTCGTCGAGAAGGTTGATGCATCGACGATGACAACCTGAGGATTCATGGTGGTAGCGCGCCAGACTCGTGCAGAGGCAAGGTAGTCAGCGTAGACCCGACGCCGCTCCTAGACGAACCGTTCGCCCTCCTGTAGCTGCCATACCCGTCCCTGAGCGCGGGCTGACAACAATCCGCCAACCAGCACCCCCGCAAGCGCCCCGCCCGTCGAGATGAGCGCGACGACGACCTCGATCATGTCTGCACCCTTCCGTAGCCGTCATCGCCGTTTTCCCCGAGCAGCCGCCTCCTTGAGGTGTACCTGACCGCATGGGTGGGCTTCGAGTCGTCAGGTCCGCGACGACAGCGTGACAGCCATCGTCAATAACCGGTGCCCACAGACGGTCACGCGCCGCGCGGACCGCAGATGAGTGCACACGATCATCGACATCCGATCGAGCCCTTTCGTTCCATCGGGTATCACGACGCAAAATTGCAAGCGTCAGGCGGCGCCGTCGGCCTATATTCTTATCCATGGCACCGCGACCTCGCTGGCATCACACGCTGACCGCAGCGCAAGCCGAGGCGCTGACTGCTGTTGAGATCTACAACAGCCCCACCTCACTGCGGCCACTAGAGGGCTTCCTCGTCCATATGCATGTCGCTTGGCTTTACCTTCTTCACGCCACGTTTGATAAGGCCAAAACGCCTTATCACTATAAGGATCCGAAGACTGGAAGATATGTTCGGGTTGACGGCGAGAAGAAGAGCTGGGAGCTTCAGAAATGCATTGAAGTGCGATGGCCATCCATCAAAGAGCCAGTGCGCCAAAATCTCGAACTTACGGTTCAACTGCGCAATAAGATCGAGCACCGCTTCGAGCGCGGCCTGATGGTAGCAGCTTCGGGATTCGCGCAAGCGCTAATAATGAACTATGAAGCCGAGTTAGTAGGCATTTTTGGCGCCGGCTACTCTATCGCGGATCGTGTGCACATTCCCGTCGCGTTAAGCACTTTCTCTCGTGAAGGTGCGGCCGCGATGGCAAGCAGCCAGTTGCTTCTGCCTAAACGTTTGCGTGATTTCTTTATTGACTACAGGGCACGCCTGGATGACAGCCTTCTTAACGACCAGGCATTCGAGATGCGCATCGAGATTGTCCAGAAGCGCTCCCCTAAGACCGAGGCAGATCTGGCCGTCTCATTCGTTCGTGAAGACGATCTGGCCGACGAAGAGTTGGAGGCATATAAACAGCTGGAGCGCGTGGGGCGGGTGATCCTGCGGGACAAAGACCGCGATGTCGCAAATTTCGGGTGGATGAAGCCATCCGTCGCGTCGACTGCTATCCAGACAGGGCTTTCATTTAGATTCAGTCCTTCCGCAGAGTTCCCCCGTGCTTGGCGGCACTACCGAGTTCGCCCAGACAGGAATTCCACTGGAAAGCAGCGAAACAAAACGAACGCGAAGTATTGCCGATACGACGAGGCTCATGATGACTATCTTTACTCGCAAGCCTATGTTGACTACATTGTGGCCGAACTGTCTGACGCTGCCGAATTTCAGCGCGTAATCGGCTGGCCGCCGAAACGGCCCTGAGTTGCGCAGGGTTAAAAACTACTGTCGAGTGACCCCCACCTCGGCGCGGCCGGAAGGGATCGATTCCGTGCACTTTCTCGCCGAGCTTGAGTGCGCTCAATTCGGCAGATGAGTGAGTACGTGACCATCACGGTGAGGGCATGGTGCGAGCACTGGCAACGGGCCAGTCGTCAGCGCGCGAAGCCCCGTTCGGAACCGCCAACCTGCAACCGCCTTGGCAGCTCGAACACGAGGTCAACCCGCGCATTGACCCAGCTCAACCCAGGCAACGTGACGGTCAAGCCGTGCAGGTTTGTCTCTAGCCGGGGGCACCATCCGCAAGACAGCGGTTCACCAGCCAAAGCGAAGCCCTGGACCAGCGATTACGCTGCCCAGGGCTTCGCTGCTGTGTACGGCTGTCGGCGACTCCGATCGGCCGCCACCGACCGTCTGTGCCTAGTGCGTGCCCAAGGAGCCACAGCTGCCCCCGCCTGCTTGGTGCATGTCTTCCTGCCGAGAGCAGCACCGACCTACAGGCCGCGCCACAACATCATCAAGCAGTGCTCAAGAGCCACCAAGGCGGCGGTCATCGCTTCAGCCATGCGGTCATCGTCGGCATGCTTCAGCTTCTGAAGATCCCCAAGCGTTCCATTGACCGCCTTGACCATCAGGTCAACCGAGGACGCTGGCAACCCGCGGTCGTGGGCGATGAAGCGAACTTTCAGCGCTCGGGTCGGCTTCCCATTCACGATCTCCTTCGCATAGTTGCCTACGCTTGCCTGCCATTCCAAAACGCGGTCCGGTGGCGCCAGACTCCTCAAAGACCAGTCGAGTGCCTCGACGCCCGAGTTAGCAGCTTGCGAGATCCAGTCCGGCCCTCGCTGGCTTACTGCATGCCAAGCACCCTTGTACTTCCGAGGAAGCTTTGGGTCCAACTCTTCAAGCCAGGCAAGTAGCAAATTCGTCTCTTGAATACGCGCAAGTACCCACGGAGGGCGCTCATCGTCGCTATCTTCGTCCTCGATCACACGTGCGGCCGAATTCACACTTTGCGCGCTGAAACCAAGATGTAGCAACGATTCAGAGTCGGCACCGTCGCGCTCTAACCGAGTTGGGCGAGTCCCGACAGACCAGCTTTTTGCTGCTTGTACCACCCGCGGAGCCAGCCGCAGGTGATCAACTCTTCCTAGCTCAAACATTTGCGATGCCAGGTAGGCGTTTTGGATCGCAAGACCGGAGGCAGAAACCGTACCCGCAGATTCTGCCAAACGAACCAGGCCAGGTTGATGCCGCAAGAGAGATTGCCCTAGGCCCGCACTGACGAGGCCGGCAAGTTGCTGCTCGTTATTGCGCCAAACATCGTAGCCAGGCTCTACGATCCCACCGAGCTGGCGTTGCTGTAGAGCGAGCGCAGCGGTCAACCCTGGGGCGAGCATCCGAGAAATCCGGTCTTGATGCTCACTAGATGCATGCAAGAATGAAGGCTGAATGGCGCGGGAGGCACTCAGACGAAACGCCTCAATGACACCCTGTGAAATTATGGGCGCACCCATCCGAACTAGATCAACCATCGCCGACTGAGTAAAGCTGGAAGCATTTGCCCCAATTGCCTTCATCAAACTCTGCGAAAAACTCGTGCCATTCGCTCGAAGTAGATCGGTTACGGCCAACTGAGCGAAGAGAGATACACTCGGACCAAGGGTTTTCATCAGACTCTGCGAAAAGGTTGGCCCACTCACCCGAACCAGATTGGCCACCGCCGACTGAGCATCGCGACCGACACTCAAGCTTGCACTACTCGCGGCAACTCGGCGTGCAGAATCAAGTCCATCCGTGCTCGGAAGATCGTATTTCTTCTTTGCAGAGGATCGCCGCGATTTGGTGCTGGAGTCGCGGGAATCGCCGGCCAGGGGCGTTCCCACGACAACAGTTTCGTCGCCGACGACCTCGCCGCCATCTTCATACACGCTGCGTTCCCTTCAACCGGCACCCCACGACGCCAGGCGCACCCAGGACAGGGTACCGGCATGCGAATGTACTTACGACACCATTAGACGCCCCCAACTTCGACCCTTACGTTAGGAACGTTTCCGTACCAACCTAGGAGCCAAGCGCCTGCTCGATCCGCTGTCGAAGCTGATACCCGGTTCCATCCAGACACTTGGCGTAGATCTTTAGCAAGACTTCTACGGAGTGGCCGGCCCATTCGGCCGCCTGGGTCGCAGGCACTCCCCCGTTGAGCCATGTCGACACCGCCGCATGACGAAGGTCGTATGGGGTCTTCGCCAATGGAGTTGCCGCGATTGACTCGGTGAACGCGCGCTCGCGCGCTCGCTTCCACGCTCGGATGATGGTCGGTTTCGGCAGTTCGGCTCCATTCCGCTCCCCCACGAGCGGGCTTACGATCTTGCGCCGGCGGCCTTGCACGGCAAAATAGGGTTCCGAGCTATCCTCACGTTTAGCTCTTGAGCAGCAAACGGAGTGCCCGCGTCACTGCGCCGTCGCACGTGAAGCCTCTCTGTGCGTGACGAGCAGCGGGCTAACGGATTGTGACCCGGCCGCGGGCGGTGTACAGAAGGACAATGCCCTCATCTCCGCCTTCAGGTTGGTCCGCTGCCGAAGGCAGGCTATGGCAAGCCATGCGGGAGGGTGTTTCACTCGACCTGACGACAGGTGAAGCGGGCCCGACCGGTCCTGGCGAAGGCGCCGTCGAAATCGCCGCGGAAGTTCTGATGCGTTTGGTCCTTCAACCACCGACCGCTGTCCCCGGCGCGGTCCGAGCACTCCATCTCATCGGTGCGCATGTCACCGGGCACCTGTGCATGCGTTACGCGTCGATCGATGTGCCGGTCACCATCGCGAACTGCCGGTTCGACCAGCCGGTGCAGCTCGACGGCGCCACGGTGCGGGCCATGGACTTCACCGGCAGCCAGTTCCCAGCGCTCGAAGCTGACGGGCTCCGGATTGACGGCGACCTGACCCTCCACCACGTCAACACCGGTCTGGTCTCGCTGTTCGGCGCGAACGTCGCAGGCAACCTGTGGCTTACCGGCGCACACATCGACGGTCCCCTCAGAGGTCCGCAACTCACCGTCAAAGGCGGCATCTACGCCAAATCGATGAACGCCCGAGGACGAGTGAACCTCTGGGGCGCACGCGCCTTCACCCTTGAACTGGACCACGCGTCGCTAGCCTCCGACGACGGCCTGGCGTTACGGACGACCGGCATCCAACTCGAACAGAACCTCGAAGGTAGCCACCTGAGCATCACCGATGGCGGTGTCGACCTGTTCGGCGCCAAGATCGGCGGCCAGCTACGGTTCGAACACGCCGCCCTTCGCAACGCGAATGGCTGGGCCGTCCACGCCCCCATGCTCACCGTAGGCGGCAATATCTACGGGCGCGGCCTGACCGCTGACGGCGGCATCGATCTGGCTGGCGCCTCGATCGGCGCCTCCATCGAACTCCCCGCAGCTACCCTGACAGGTCAACACCGGCAAGCGCTGAGCGCACCCGCCATCCGAATTGGCGGACGGATGTCCCTTGACGACCGCTCCCGCATCGCTGGCGCTGTCACCCTCTCCCGCAGCGAGATCAACGGCACCCTCAGCTTCGCGACCGTCGAATTCACCGAGGACAGCACCGTCGACCTCCGCCACGCCGTCGTCGGCAAGCTGGACATGACCGCGCTCAGCCCTCCACCGGCCGTCCTGGACCTCAGAAACGCCGCTGTCGGCACCATCGACGATGATCCGACCGCCTGGCCGACACACATCAGGTTCGCCATGTGCACCTACCAGACGCTGCACCCAATGCTGCCGGCAACGGAGCGACTGACCTGGCTGCAACGAACAGCCGACCCGTACCACCCGCAGCCCTACGAAGAACTCGCCAATCACTACCGCCGCATCGGCCACGACGACGAGGCGCGAACCACCGCCGTCGCCCGCCACCAGCGCCGCCGCAACGGCCTTCCACCAATACGGCGTTTCTGGGGCTACATCGAAGACGCCACCATCGGCTACGGATACCGGGCCAACCGTGCGCTCGGCTGGCTCACGGCACTCACCGCAGCCGTAACCGTCGTGTTCGCCGCAAATCCGCCACAACCGGCCCAGCCCAGCGGACCACCGTTCCAGCCAGTTGTCTACGCCTTGGACCTCATCCTGCCCGTCCTCGACTTACGCCAAGAACGCGCTTTCGTACCCGTCGGCGCCACACAATGGGTCGCCTGGGCCAGCACACTCACCGGCTGGCTCCTCGCCACAACCGCTATAGCGGGCCTCACCCGCCGTCTTACCAGACCGTAGACCCAAAAGGGGTCAAATTTCAAAAATCGGAGACAAGACGACCAGAAGGACCAACCTGCAACCGCTAGAAACGCTGAAATCGCAGGCCATCTACTCTGAAAGTGCAGTTCAGACCAACTCAGGGCACGCTTGACTGGTGCAGGTTTGTCTCTTGCCGGGGGCACGTCACAGAACTGCAAACGCACAACGTAGCTGGTAAATCACTAATCGTAGAAGCAGCGTTCGCGATCATATGAACTAACGAACGAGGATGCCCCGGGAGAAATCCCGGGGCATCCTCGCGCCTGCCTCATGATCCGGAGCATTCCGCAGAGGTTCGCGGGTCTGCCGCGCGCTCGAACCCGCCGCGCCCGGGGCTCACTGTCTTCCACACCCGGCTCGGCCTCACCCTCGTCGACGTTAGGGACAGGCAAACCCTGTCAAGCTCGTCGACACCGAAAAACTGCGTCAGGAGTCGAGCGATGTTGAGCTCACTCCCCAAGGAAACCGCCGAGTCCGGCTCGACGGCTGGACGCTGATCGTCTACCCGGATGGACGGGCGCGGGTACAGCCGCCGGCCAGCACTGGGAAGCTGATCGTCGAATCAGCCTTCCCAGGCCCGAACGGAGGCAACATCACCGTGAGGGTCATCGGCGAATGACCTGACCCAGCTGCGCCCAACTGCCGCAGCTGGGTGCATCAACGCCCGTTTGCACAGACGGCGACTGGAATGAACGGCCTCGGCTTCGGCTCGGTGAGGAAACAGATTTGCCGCGTACTATGGCTGCGCGCTCGCCGCGTGAGGCTGCTTTGCCTACGGTCAACTCCGTGGCAAGCACATCAGAGGAGGAGCCAGGCATGGTTGCCAGATTGATCGACGTGATGGGGACCGTTGACGCACGGACTGTTGTCCCGATGGTGGTGCTGCTCGTCGGCTTCCTCGGGTGGGTGATCTTGAACGAGGGTCGCACCCACCGCCTGGAGCGGCTGATCCGCGCCTTCCGAGGTCCGAACAAGGGAGACAGCGACGATGGCTGACCGCAGCCGGCGCGTGCCGGAGAACCCCAGAGAACAGCCGTTGATGACCCGGGCGCAGATCGCCCAGGCGGCCGGGGTCAAGGAGCAGGCCGTCAGCAACTGGGCGCATCGGCACCCCGACTTTCCCAAGCCGATCCAGGGAGATCAGCAGATGGCGTTTCCCGCCGTCGACGTCGCGGTATGGCTGGACAGCCGCAAGGTCCAGAAGGGTGACCTGTGGGCGGACGAGGCACCCGGCGTGACGTATGGTCACCGGTTCCGCGGCGCGGCCGGCCTTCATATTGCCGTTCTCCGCGCGGAACCCGCAGTCCGCACACCGGTCGCCGGGCTCAAGGCTGGCCTGTGGAAACTCCTGGAATCCGGCTACAACCAGAGCGAAGACCCCGGCATGTACCAGGAACTGGTCATGTCGCTGGTCTGCGTGCAGGCGGTCACTCCGGAGGGATGGGCACGGATCGCGACCGCGCCTGCGCAGCGGATCTCTGAGGACTTCCGTCACGTGTGGTATGCGCAGCCGTTTGCCCACATCATGCGCACCGACATGATGAAGAAGATTACGGAGGACGGGTGGCGGCAAAACCGTCTCAGCGCCATCGTCAACGCTCTGCGGAGGCATGTCCTGCCCGGCCTTGATCCGCAACCGCTCGAGAAGGCCGGCCGGATGACAGCGCCAGACACGTTTGACTTCCTCCTCGACCGGTTCGCGCAAGCCCGCCACCGCAGCACCGACGAATATCTGACCCCGGCAGAAGTGGCCCGGCTGATGGCGCGGCTCGCTGATCCCGAGCCGGTCGACCGGGTGTACAACCCGTGCTGCGGTTCCGGCGAGATCCTGACTGCGGTGCTGGCACATCAGCGACGGTCCGGACTCGGCCTAATGTCGCCGGGCTGGGTCAGCGGTCGCGCCCTAGCCGCACGGACCTGGCGGCTCGCCGTCATGAATGCCGCAGTCCACGGCGCGCCTATCGACCTCGGCGACCAGCCGCCCGACCACCCCACCGTGATCGACATGGGTGTCGGCTCCTACGACGTCATCGTGACGAACCCACCGTTCAAGATGGACGACTGGCAGCCCTCGGCAGGCTTCCCGGCGGCAGCCTGGTCCTACGGCGAGCCGCCCCGCCACAACGCGAACTTCGCCTGGCTGCAACTAGCCGTAACGGCCCTGGCTCCGGCAGGCCGGGCCGTCGTCGTCATGCCCAACACCGCAGCCTCCAGCCGGAACCCCAAGGACAAGCAGATCCGCGCCACCATGGTGGCGCGAGGCGCCGTGCACTGCGTCATCGAACTGCCGGGCCGATTGTTCCGGGAGACAGCGAGCCCGATCACGCTGTGGATTCTCGGCCGTCCCGAGGAGCGACCGCACCATGAGGTCCTGCTGATCGACGGGAAAGCGGCCACAGAACCCGACGGCGCCACACACCGTGTCCTAACCGACCTCGGCAGCGACACCATCGTCGACCTCTACCAGGAATGGCTCGAAGGCGGCGGCGACCTGCTCCAGCGGGTCAACAACGTGACCGCGACGGCGGTCGCCCTCGACCGACTCGAACCGACCGGCTACGACCTACGGGCCGCGGCCTACCTCCGCCCTGCCGTGCCGGACACCGCGCAGGAACCGCGAGCGACGACCGTCGTCGACCTGCGCGCCAACCTCCGAACGCTCGACATCGCGGCCGCCGCCGCCGACCGCGCCCTGGACCACCATCTCGATCGGTTGCACCCATGGAACCACTGATCAGCCCCACCCCCGCCAACTGGCAGCATCGGCGACTCGACGAGGTATGCACCGTGCAAACCGGACCCGGCGGGTCAGTCCTGAAGGCCACAGACCGGGTCCCCTCCGGCATCCCTGTCGTCAACACCACCGACATCAGCGACGGCCGCATCACGCCAACACCGACCTACATGGTGAGCCATGACAAGGCAGAACTACACCTCAAACGGTACGAGCTTGCCGAAGACGACATCCTGCTCGCCCGGCTCCGCGCCACCACCAGCCACGCCCTTATCACCACAGCCGAATCGCGGTGGCTGATGGGCAGCTCCACCATCCGGATCCGCGTCACCGACGCCGCCCGCTCGGCTCTCCTACCGCGCTACCTCGACTGCTACCTGAGACACCCATCGGTCCACGAGTTCCTCACCCGCCAGATCCAGCAAGGCCTCGTGCCCAGCCTCACCAGCGAAATCGTCAGCAGGCTACCCCTCGCCCTACCCCCGCTGGAGATCCAGAACAGCGTGGTCGAGGTCGCCACAGCCATTCACGACAAGATCCAGGCGCACGAACAGGTCATCCAAGCCGCACGCCAACTCCGAGACGCGCTGATCCCGCAGCTTGTTTCCGGTGAGGTCACAGCCTTGTAGGGGGTCGTGACCTCAGTCATCAGACTCGCGCACGCCGACCCGTCCGCGCGCCATCTCGACACGCCCACCGTAGATCGCGCTGTCCACCACGGCGTCGAAGTCATGCCAGTCCGGCTGCATGTCGCAGCCGGTGCACGTATTCGGGTTGTAGCTCGCGCCCCGCGCACCGAACGGCCGAGGCCGCAACCGCCGCGCCACGATGTCCTGGCCGGCACCGCGCAGGATCTCCTCCGCGAGCGCGACAGCGCCGTCCTGGTCGACCTTGACGAACTCACCGACAGCCGGCCGGTTCACGGGCAGCAGGGCCAAGACCCACAGCATCTGATGCGCGCAGCGTGGACACGGCGCCACCTTGCCCAACACGCGCAGCAGCAGCGTTCTGTCGACTGGCTGGGTCTGCGGGATAGACATATCGACATGGTGCCAGCCACGTACGACAGGCTTCCCTTAAGTCCGAGTACGAGGGCTGACACAGGGCTCCAGCGAGTGGTCGGCTGGAGCTACAGAGCGGCTCCCGGTGCGGCCTGTATGAACAATGGCCGGCCGGCGCGGCCCGGTATGGTGAACCGATGCCCGAACCTATGCGCGTGGTGCTCGCCGCCAGCGGGGCCGAGCAGTTCAACGTACTGCGTGACACCTGCCTGGCGGCGGGCCACGAACCGGTTGCGTACGTGGTGTCGCGGTCGATGCGTCCCCGTTCGCCTGTTGACGCGTGGATGGCCGCGTCGCTTTCGAAGATCGTGACCCAACTGCCGGACGGGATTGACCTTCTGGTGCCGGCGAGCGGCGATGGACTGGCCCGTCAACTCGTCGGGTACCGACCGGATCTGGTGGTTGTCCACGGCTTCAACTGGCGGCTGCCTGTGCGGGTGCTGGAGATGGCGACGCATGGGGCGGTCAATATCCACCTGTCGTTGTTGCCAAATTATCGTGGGCCCGCGCCGGTGTTGGCGGCGATCCGTGCGGGCGACCCGCGCATCGGTTTGACGGTGCATCGGATGGACGAGGGGTTCGACACTGGCCCGGTCCTCGTACAACGCGATCGGATCGTCCTTGATGAGTGGGTCACACCGGCGCTGCTGTGGTCGCGAGTGGGGCCTGTGCTGGCGGAGGCGCTCACCGAATCCCTCGCGATGGTCGCCGGCGGGGCGCCCGGCAAGCCGCAGGGCGACGCCGGAGCGAGCTACGCCGGGTTCATCGAGCCGGAGTTCTCCGCCATCGACTGGGGCCGCACTGCCGCGCAGATTCACCACCAGGTGCGGATGTTCGCGTACCTGGGGCGGGCGCCGGTCGGAGTGGTTGACGGTGTGTCGGCGCCGTGTGAAAACTGAGCCGTAGTCGACGGGTGAAATCTGAGCACCCTGTGTACGGCTTGGGGTGTGATCAGCGTGGAGGACTGGGCCGAGATCCGTCGGCTGCACCGGTCTGAGGGTGTGAGTCAGGCGGCGATTGCCCGCCGGTTGAGGATTTCGCGGAACACGGTGGCTCGGGCGTTGGCGTCGGATCGGCCGCCGAGGTATCAGCGGGCGCCGCGGGGGTCGGTGGTGGATGCGTTCGATGCCCGGATCCGGTCGTTGCTGGCGGAGTGGCCGACGATGCCGGCGACGGTGATCGCGGAGCGGATCGGGTGGACCAGGTCGTTGACGGTGCTCAAGGACCGGGTGCGTGAGTTGCGGCCGTTGTTCGCCGGTGTGGACCCGGCGGACCGGATCAGTTATGCGCCGGGCGAGGTGGCGCAGTGTGATCTGTGGTTCCCGCCGCTGCCGGTGCCGGTGGGCGCCGGCCAGCAGCGGGTGTTGCCGGTCCTGGCGATGACGTGCGGGCATTCGCGGGTCACCGACGCGGTGATGATCCCGTCGCGGCGGGGCGGGGACATCCTGGCCGGGATGTGGGAGGTCATCGCCGATTGGGGCGCGTGCCCGCGCACGCTGCTGTGGGATCGGGAGTCCGCGATCGGCGGGACCGGCCGGTTGACGGTCGAGGCCGCCTCGTTCGCCGGGACACTCGGTGTCCGGATCAGGCTGGCCCCGCCGCGGGATCCGGAGTCCAAGGGCCTGGTGGAGCGACGCAACGGGTTCTTCGAGACGTCGTTCCTGCCCGGGCGCACGTTCACGTCACCGGTGGACTTCAACATCCAGATCAGCCAGTGGCTGGCGGAGCGGGCGAACGTGCGGCATCTGCGCGCGATCGGCGCCCGGCCGGTCGACCTGTGGCCCGCCGACCGGGCCGCGATGGTGGCTCTGCCACCCATGTCACCGGTGATCGGGCTGACCGGCCGGGTCCGCCTCGGCCGGGATTACTACCTGCGCATCGACGCCAACGACTACAGCGTCGACCCGCGGGCGATCGGCCGGTTCGTCGACTGGATCGCCACCCCAGCCCGGGTAGTGGCGACCTGCGCCGGGCAGGTCGTGGCCGAACACGACCGGTCCTGGACGAACGCAGCCACGATCACCGACCCGCACCATCAGGCCACCGCGAAGGTGCTGCGCGTCGAGCTGGCCGAACGCCGCGCCACCCGACGCCCCGGCACCCGCAGCCACCCCGACGGCCATGTCGTGGCACTACGAGCCCTGCCCGACTACGACGCGCTCTACGGCGTCGACTTCGACACCACACCCGAAGTCCAGCCCGACGACCAGTCCGGCGCTGGATCCACCGCTGCAGACAGGATCTAAATGGCCACCACCGCAACGGCGAGCAGCCGCGGGAACGCCGCGGCTGCTCGCCACCGACCGGACCACCTGGACTCCAAGCTCGCCTATCTGACCCGGGTGCTGAAGACGCCCACGATCGGCCGGGTCTGGCAGGACCTCGCCGACACCGCCCGCGACGCCAACTGGTCCCACGAGGAATACCTGACCGCGGTCCTGGAACGCCAGGTCGCCGACCGCGAGTCGGCGGGGAACATGATGCGGGTCCGCACCGCACACTTCCCGTCGATCAAAACCCTCGAGGACTTCAACCTCGAGCACCTGCCCAGCCTCCGCAAAGACGTCCTCGCGCACCTGGCCACCGCCACGTTCGTGCCCAAGGCCGACAACGTCGTGCTGCTCGGCCCGCCCGGCATCGGCAAGACCCACCTCGCCGTCGGCCTGGGCATCAAAGCCGCCCAAGCCGGCAACTCCGTGCTGTTCGACACCGCCACGAACTGGATCACCCGACTGTCGAAGGCCCACCACAGCGGCGCCCTGGAAACCGAGCTCAAGAAGATCCGCCGCTACCGGCTCATCATCATCGACGAGGTCGGCTACATCCCGTTCGACACCGACGCAGCCAACCTGTTCTTCCAGCTCGTCGCCTCACGCTACGAACAGGCCTCGATCCTGGTCACCTCGAACCTGCCGTTCGGCCGGTGGGGCGAAGTCTTCGGCGACGAAGTCGTCGCCGCAGCCATGATCGACCGGCTCGTCCACCACGCCGAAGTCCTCACCCTCGCCGGCGACTCCTACCGCACCAAAGCCCGCCGCGAACTGCTCGCCAAAGACCGCAACAAGTAGGACAAACCATCAACCCGGCTGCTCAGTTTTCAACCGTCGCAACCTGCTCAGCTTTAAACCGTCGTTGACACGGTGTAAGGCTGCGCGTGGTGCGCACCTCGCTGGCTGAGGCTGACGGGCTGCGCATGGAGTGCGCCGACGCCCCGATCTGGATAATCGAGTCCGCCCCGGAGGCGGATCAGCCGTCCGGGGCCTGACCCCGCAGCCGGTCACGCAGCGCCGTCGCAGCAGGGTCATGGAAGTGTTCCAACAGCGCCAGGGCCTCTGTGCGGCGGGCCAGTGCACTATCGGTGTCGCCAAGTCGCTGGCTGGCATCCGCCCAGGACGCGAGCGTGCACGCGTGGTGCCATCGGCTGCGCATGTCGCGCTGGGCAGCTGCGGCGACGGTGTAGAAGTCGACCGCCTCTTCGAATCGGCCGAGGTCCTGGTATACATCGCCGGCGGCGGCAATGGCGATGGCTTCACGGATCCGGTCGCCGACGCGTCGCTGGAGCGTGGCGGAGCGTTGGTAGGACTCCAGTGCCTGGCCGGGTTCACCGTCGGCGCGTTGGATATGGCCGAGTTCGACGAGCCAGTGCCCGAGCCACATCTGGTTGTCAACATTCTCGGCGATGGTGATCGCGGCGCCGATATTGGCGTAGGCGCTGACGAGATCGCCGGTCTCCCGTCGCAGCCGGCTCAGGAGATACAGGGCATTGCCCTCGCCGAAACGGTCGCCGGACCGCCGCAGCGTCCGCAGCGCTTCCTCCAGCGGCAGCGTGGCCTCAGTGTGCCGATGCAGTTCCAGAAGCGCTTGGGCTTGGTTAGCGTCGAGGTTCCCGATCCAGTACCCGTCGTCGAGGTCAGCGGCGATGCGTCGTCCCTCAGTGAAGGCCGCCACAGCGTCGTCGAGGCGTCGGGCACCCAACGCGACCAGCCCGAGCGCGTTGTGGGACATCGCCTCGCCGCGACGGTCACCGAGGCGTTGCCTGATATCCAGCGCAGACTGGTGGCTCGTCGCGGCGTCGTCGAGGCGGCCAGATTGCAGGTACGCAGCGCCGAGATTCGCGTACGTCCACGCCTGACCAGCAAGGTCACCGGCCGCAATGGCGCTGGTGAGGCCGATGTGGCCGGTGACCAGCCAGTCGTCGAAGGCGTTCTGCAGAGCGCAGATCCGGCCGAGAATCACGGCGAGTCGCCATGCGAGTGGGTGCAGATCCGCGTCGGCAGCGGCGCGGGTCGCGGCAGCGAGGTTGTCGCATTCGGTGTTGTACCAATGCTGCGCGGCGTCGGACGTCGCCAGCATCGGCAGAAGCGGGGCGACTTCTGCTGGGATGGAGTGGATCAACGCGCTGGTGTCGAACCCGGTTAGGTGGTGCAACACGGTGGCCGCAGCTTGTAGGTACCAACTGACGATTCGTCGCAGCGCGGCCGTCCACTCTGTCTGGTCGTCGATGTCGCGCGCCTGGTCGTGGGCGTAGGCACGCAGCAGATCGTGAAACTCGTATCGGTCTGGTGCCCGCTGGTCAAGCAGATGCGCGCCGACGAGGACATCCAGGTATCGGCGGGCGGTGCGCAGATCGTGTCTGCCGAGCGCAGCTGCGGCCTCCGCGCTGAACTGGTTGCCCGGATGCAGGCCCAGTAGCCGGAATAGGCGGGCGGCGGGTTCGGGCAATGCCCGGTAGGACCAGGCGAAGACCGTACGTACGGCGTCGCTGTCGTCATCGTCGCCGGGGGTGAGTGCCTCCCACAGCGCTGACTCGTCGCGGAGGTCGGCGATCAACTCATCGAGACGCATCATCGGCCGGCTTGCCGCGCGTTCGGCGGCGACGCGCAGCGCGAGGGGCAGGCGTGCGCACAGCCGTGCCAGTTCGACGAGTTCGTGGCGCCGGTCGTCGGTACGGTAGCGGCTGGTCATGATGCCCAGTAAAGCAACGGCGTCGTCCTCGTGCAGCACGTTGAGTCCGACGCGGACTGCGCCGTCGCGGGTGACAAGCGCGGACATGCGGTCCCGGCTGGTCACGACGGTCAGACAGGTGTTTGTACCGGGCAGCAACGGGCGCACCTGGGCAGAGGTCGCGGCGTTGTCGAGGACGATCAGGATACGCCGGCCGGCGAGCATCGACCGATATAGGGACGCCCGGTCGTCGAGCTCAGCAGGGATCGCCCCCGGGGGACGGCCAGGTCGCGCAGGAATCGGGTGAGGACCTGATCGCCTGTGGCGGGCGCTCCCGGGTCGTAGCCACGCAGGTTGACGTACAGCTGGCCGTCGGGGAACCGGTGCCGGATGGAGTGCGCCCACCGCAGCGCCAGGGATGTTTTGCCGACTCCAGCGGTACCTGTAATGACCGTGACGATCGTCGCGTGGGATTCGTGCCGCTCTGCGATGAGCGCCCCGTCGAGCGTGGCCAGTTCGTTGTGCCGGTTGACGAACGCGGACACGTCACCGGGCAACTGTGAGGGGATGACCGCAAAGGACCGCGGCTCATGGTGGTGGACGTGCACGCCACCGTGGATATCACGGGCCTGCACGATGTCGCCTGAAGGTCCGTTGGCATCCACTCGGTTGAGATGACCCGGCGGCTCCGCTGAAGGACTTGGGGATGTGGCAGGCATATGGCGACGGGGGTCAGGGCGTCGGTGGGGGCAGTGGGGAGACCTCCCTGTCGAAGAATGAGGCCAGGGGTTCACCCTCGTCGTAGAGCGTTCGGGTAAGCAGTCGGCAGCGCTCGACCAGGCCGCGGTCGCGGAACCGGCGGCCCGCGCACAGGACACCGTGTTCGTCGTAGACGGGCTGGTAGAGCAGCGTCGAGCCGAGCGTGGCGAACTCCGGCAACAATCCGTCTGATTCTAGTTCCGCGATCTTGTCCGGGCCGATGACCCGGATCAACGCGCCGGCCCGCTCACGAGCGCGCAAAAGGTGCAGCTCCCATTGCAAGTACGGGATGATCGGCTGCTCGACCACCCGGACCCGGTAGGTGGCGAAGCCGTGCGCGACAATCTTTCGGTAGTAGTCGGCCAGGTCGTCGCGGCGGGCCTCCAGCAGCCGCAGCGCCTCGCTCCAGTTGCCTTCGGCGAACGCCCGCCAGCTGTCGTCGCCGGGTTCGCGGAAATGCTGCTGGCGTTCCAGCTTCCAGAAATCTCCCTCTTCGATCGACCAAAAGTCTCGGTCGAAATCAGGGAAGTAGTCGTCTAGCGTCAACAGCTCGCTGTTGACGCCATCAAGAAGGTCAGGCATCCGGGATGTCGGCACGCGCGGCCAGCATCGTGCGGCGCGGGATGACCACCACGCGCTCACCCGGACCAACAGTTGCGTCGGCGGGCAACAGCTGCCGGTAGTGGTCAGTCAGGTCACGGCCGACAACCGCAATGTCACCGTTGTCGAGTTCCCAAATGTCAGGGCAGCCGTTGTCCCCACCAGTCGCGTTCAACTCTTCGGGGGATCTGCCCCAGCGGCGCAAGAATCTCGCCGCGGTGTCCGGCTCCCAACCGACGCGCACAGCCACCTCCGAGGATTCGCTGGAACGACATTGACCCTCGGTAATGCTACCATCACCTTGCTGTAGGGGACGAGAGGACGTCGACAATGGATGAACAGTTCTGGACGCCCGTCGCCCTCGCGCTGGCCACAAGGACCGCCGAGACGCTCGCTGAAGGCGCCAAATCCGCGATCGCCGCCCTGGTGACAGTGGTACGACGACGGTTCGAACTCAGACCCGACGCTCAGGCCGCGCTCGATGCCGCCGAAGCCGATCCGAGCGACCCCGGACGGATCCAAGCGCTCAGCACCGCTCTCCGAGCGGCAGCGGCCACCGACCCCGACTTCGCCGAGGCGCTGCGGGTTGCGTGGCGGGAGGCGATCGCCCACATTGACGTCCCCGACCCCGGCACCGTCAACCACATCACCGGAGCCATCACCGGCAACGCCGTTCAGGCACGAGACATCAGCGGCGGCGTCACCTTCGGAAACCGGTGACACGCCAGCCAGCGCCCACCCACCGGAGGCACGACAGGACCCCGCAAAGTCGTTAGTTGTCACCAAGCAGGGCCAACGGACGGTTTGCGTTACGGGCGTGGTGACGGTACTGCCAGCGCTCGGGTCGTCATGTCCTCTTCTCGCTGACGAAGCGCGGCATTGGAGGATGTTCCTGCCCACGGCGGGGTTCCGGACGCCTGAGGGGGCCGAGCAAGCCGACGCCGCGCAGCGCTGATACAGCAATGCGCGTACGGACACCGTCACGATGCTGCACGGCCATGCCGAAGAACCACAACTCCTCCGCCGCATCATCACCGAGGACCGGCGTACCAATACGTGCCAAGATCTACCGCAGCGGGTGGTCGACGACATCCTGCGTGCCAACGCGGCCTGATCGGCCCGGCACGAGTCAGTTCTTGGGACCCTGGTGCGCTACTCAGCAACAGTCGGCGGCGGCGAGGCGAAGGGGCACAAACCTGCGCCACTCCAGCGACATCAACGCACGGGTCGGAGGCTAAATCGTCGCTACTCACGGTGCCGCCGGCCGCCTCAATGGGCGCAGGGCCATCTCTGGCCGGGCACTAAAAGAAACTGCGCCGTCCCACCAGCTACAACCAGCGAAGTCTCGGCCTATTTGAAATGCGGCTGGAGTATTAGTCTGGCCATCTTTCACTGGCCAAGGGTGCGCCATTGAGGTCATCTCGACGGCTCCGCCAGTCGGGCATGAACTTGTCCATGAGCTTTATGAATCGTGCACCATGGTTGCGTTCAATCAGGTGCGTCATCTCGTGAACTATCAGGTACTCCAAGCATGATGGATGTTTTTTGGCGAGTTCGACATTGAACCAGATATGGCCGGTCTCGCGGTTGCATGAGCCCCATTTGGTCTTCATACGGCGGACGCTCCAGCGTGGAACGGAGACCCCTAGTACGGGCTCCAACCTGGCTATGAGACTCGGAAGGGCAGTTCGGAGCTGCGCGCGATACCAGCGGTCGAGCAATTCTCGGCGACGATCGACGGCGGTTCCCTGAGGAACATAGAGGAGCAGGCGCTCACCGTCCGGTTCAACGTGTGCGTGGCCTGGCCGCTCGATGACTTTGAGGCGGTGGCGGGTACCCCAGACGTAGTGAGACTCCCCGGTGACCATCTCCCGTTCGGATTGCCGCTGCGCGGCTTGGAGTAGATCACGCTGACGTTTGATCCAGGGCAGGCGTTGCACGACGGCCAAGCGGACACGGTCATCGTCGAGGCGGGTCGGGGCAGCCACCCGGACACGGCCCATCGGGGGGTAGACGCCGATGTGCAGGTTCTTGATATCCTTGTAGACGACGTCGATGTCGATGCCGCGGACGGTCAGGTAGGTACTACCAGTACTCACGGCGGGCCTTCACGAGGTTAAACAGCTCATCGAGCCGGTCAAAGTCGGCGGGCAGGGCATTGGCCACGGCCCGCTTTACCTTCCGTTCTTTGAGCGGGTTTCCGATCCATGAGTCCGGCTTGGCGTGACGGACGACGACGTCGATCTCGACGGCCAACTCAGTTGTCGGATGGAAGAAGTCAATCAGCGCCCGGCGGGCGCCGTTGTTGGCCCAGTCCGGGTAGGCGGTGTCCGACTCGCCCTTGCCCAGCTTCGCTGCCGCCTCCAGCAGTTGGGCGAGGTACTGCTTGTACTCCAGGGCGCCCTTGCGCCGCTCCTCCAAGATGGCGTCGAGCAGCTGCGACATCTTGTCGTAGTACTTCGGGTTGGTGGGGTGCTCGTCGACGATCAGCTTGCGCATGTTGTTGGCGATCGTCTCGGCAACCGCCTCGTGGTCCTTCTTGATCCCTTCGGGCAGTTTGTCGATCGCGTTCGGCCCCATCTCGACGATGAGCTGGACAAGCCCTGTGTCGTTGAAGTCAGAGATGACCTCCGACGGCTTGGCCTGGATGTAGGTGTCGAGCAGGTGCCGCATGCCTGCCTCGTACTGCTTGAAGTCGACGTTTTCGCCAGCCCCGAGCTTCACCTCGTCGCGGACGTTGGCGTAGTGGGCGATCTCCGCCTTGATCGCGCTTGCCTCGGCGTCGGTGTAGCCGGCGGCGGTCATCTCGTTGGCCAGGTTGCCGTAGGCACGTGTCACGGCGGCGACGGCCTTGTACAGCTCGACCCGCTTCGGCTCGTTAGCTTTGAGCTGGTCGGCGTTGCCGTACTCGCTGGCGCAGAAATACTGCTGATATTGGAGCGTGTTCTTCGGCGGGGCGACCGGTTCGCACAGTGCTCGGATGCGCTCCAGCGCCTCGTCCAGGTCCTCGCGGGCACCTGCCAGGCGGTCGGTGAGTAGCCCCTCGATGTCCTGCTTCTCGTAGCCGTCCAGCGCGCCACCGGTGTAGTCGGTGATGGCCGTTTCCAGCGAGTTGAACAGGTCACGGTAGTCGACGATGTAGCCGTAGTCCTTGTCCTCGCCGTCGAGCCGGTTGACGCGGCAGATGGCCTGGAACAGCCCGTGGTCCTGCATCTTCTTGTCGATGTAGAGATACGTGGCGCTCGGCGCGTCGAAGCCCGTCAGCAGCTTGTCGACCACGATGAGCAGCCGCATCTGGCCCGGATCGTTGATGAAGCGGTCCTTGACTTCCCTCTCGAACTGGTCGACCTTGCCCATCGCCACGTCGGCCGGCTCGTTGAAGTGGTCGGCCAGCATCCGGCGATAGATCTCGTACTGTCGCAACCGCTCCGTCGCGCCCTGGCCTGAGTCCTCCTTGGAAATGTCGCCGGGCTGCGGCGCGTAGGAGGTGACGATGGCGCACTTGCCCTTGAACCCGGCCTGGCAGAACAGCTCGTAGAACTTACAAGCCTGGTAGATGCCTGCCCCGACGAGCATGGCGTTGCCGCGGCCGTCCATCAGCCGCGGCTTGGTGTCCATATCGAGCAGGATGTCGCTGACGATTTGCTTGGCCCGCGGCTCGGAGCTGACCACCTTCTGCATCGTGCCCCAACGCTTCTTCAGTTCAGCCTTCGACAGGTCGGTCATACCCCTGGTCTTGGCGTCGAACCAGGCGTCAACCTTCGTGGGCGAGGTCAGGTCCTGGTCGATATTGCGGGCCTCGTAGCGCAGGTCCAGGACGACGCCGTCGTTGACGGCCTCGTCGAACTTGTACGTGTGGATGAACGAGCCGAACTTCTCGATGGTGGTGGCCTTGTCAGACTTGAGCAGCGGCGTGCCGGTGAAGCCGATGAACATCGCTCCGGGCATGAGGGCCTGCATCGCATTGTGCATCTTGCCGGACTGGGTGCGATGCGCCTCGTCAACGAAGACGAACAGGTTGCCCTTGGCTCGGAAGCCCTTCGGGATCTTCGCGTTTAGCTCGCGGATGAACTCGCTGTCGGCGTTGTTTTTGTCGGGTTTGTCACCGGATGCCCCGAACTTGTGGATCAGGGAACCGATCAGCCACGGCGAGCCCTGGTTCAGTGTGGCCACCAAGTCGACGCCGCTGGTGGTGCGGTAGAGGCCTTCGTTGACGCCCTTGAAGACCCTCTCGATCTGCTCGTCAAGTTCAGTGCGGTCGGTGATCAGCAGAACCCGTGCGTCGGCTTGATGCTCCCATAGCCACCTAGCGAGCCACACCATGATCAGGGACTTGCCCGAGCCCTGGGTGTGCCAGATGATGCCGCCCTCGCGCTGGGCAATCCGGCCCTGCGCGGCCTTGACGGCAAAGTACTGGTTGTGACGACAGGTCTTCTTGATGCCAGCGTCGAACACCATGAAGTCGTGCACGATCTCTAGCAGCCGTTCCTTTGAGCACAGCTGGGTTAATGCACGGTCGAGTGGCTCGGCGATGTCGGAGTCCTCGCGCCACGACAGCCAGTACTTCTCCGGCGTATCGATCACGCCGTAGCGCAAGCCTTCGACATCGTTGCCGGCCAGCGCTAGCTGGACGGTGGTGAAGAACGGCCGGATGAAGTCGGTCTTCTGGTTGCCGATGGTCTGACGAATACCCTCGGACACCGCGACCTTGGAGCGCTTGAGTTCCAGCGTCGCGAAGGCGATGCCGTTGACGTAGAGCACCAGATCAGGCCGCTTGGTGTGGTTTCCGGCAACGGTGACCTCTTCAGCCACCGCGAAGTGATTCGCCTCCGGCGTAGCCCAGTCGACCAGCCAGACCGTCTTGTAGTGCTCGCCAACGCCGGCCTTCACCTTCACGCCGTAGCGGAGCAGGCCGTAGACGTCGCGATTCGCCTCGTACAGGTCACGACCACCGCCGAGCGAGGCATCACTCTTCAGCTTGGCGATCGCTTTGTTGATCAGGGTGTCGTCGTAACCGCGGGCGCGCAGATTCTGTGTCAGCAGGTCAACCTCGACGTTGGAGTTGCCCTCGCGGTACTCCCAGTTGCCGAGGTAGTCGAAGCCCAACGAATCGCGGAACAGCTCAACGACACGGTCCTGTGTCTTGCGTTCGACCTGCCCGACGTTGCTCATGCGGTGGCCCCTGTAACGGGCAGCCGGGTGCGACCGGCGAGCAGCTCTTGCATCATGCCTTGCTGGATACTCTTGGCTTTTATCAGTCGCTTGCTCAGCAAATCGAGGTCTCCGGTAACATCGTCGAACATTGCAACCACCCGTTTCTGCTCGTCACAGTCGGGTAACCAAATGTTGAACGACTTTAGTACGCCCGTGTCAAGGACACCAGCTGTGTTGCCTGCGGACGTCACGAGAGACAGCAGTCGATTTGCGTTGCCGTGGATCGAGTAGGTCAGGAACTTCGGCACAACCTTCGCCGATGGCACAAGAGCCTTGACGTCTTGATTAAAGCAAACCGGAGCGATCACAAGCGATGCTCTGATTTCGGAATGCAGGGCGCTACCGCGCACAAGAACCAAGGTGGAGCCCAGGGGCGCCATCTTGCTCCCTGCTTGGACACCAAGGGCAGAAACCTTCTGATCCGAGTCGGACACCTCTACCTTTTTCAAGGTGGCGGCACTGATCCATGGGATCGTCCCCGTCCAGTAACTCTCAATCGACCGGTCGGGCGTGCCCCCAGACATCCATGAGGTTACAGAACCTATTGGTGATAGCTCCGAGTCGGCTCGATTGCGGAAGACCTGTTGCATCATGCCTTGCTTGATCGCTTGCTTCTTCGCAAGCAAACCTTCGAGACCGTCGACTAAGCTAGCAGCTAACTGGTACGCAGAGCCAATGGCCACCTGCTCACGGAACGGCGGAAGGATTACCGGGATCCTCTTAACAATCTCTCCGCTTAAGTTTTCCTGCCCACCAGCATTGCTAAGAGATCTTATAAAGTCGTAGTTGCATTGTAAGTATGCGAGGAGATATGTTGAGTCGACCTCACTGCCAGGCTCAATTGCCGCACATGCCTGATTCATCGCTGCGTCAATGCCCAGGATGGAGGTCTTGCCCCTCGTTTTACCTTGACCATACATCGCCATCAACAACGTCCCCGCGGGAGCAATTCTGGTGGCCGAGTTTTCCAATCCTGAGCGGCTAATTGTTTCCCTAGTTGTCATGATCGCAGATGTACCGATCTCTGCCGTACTTACCCATGGAATGGTGCCATCCCAGTAGGATGGCACCATACGGTTAGGAGTTCCCCCCGAGTACACACGCGCAACGTCGCCGAGGGCCTTAAGTGTCCAGTCCGCAGGAATCGGGGTCACTGCAACCCCATTTCTGCCAAGTGTCGCTCGACACTCGCCTCGATCACGGACAACCGCGTGTTGAGCTCTGCGAGCGTCTCGGCGTAGCGCTCGCCTAGCTGCTGTATGCGGCCAACCAGTGAAAGGGTTAGGGCATTTACTTCACCGACTATGCGTCCGCTGATGGTGGCCGCCCATTTACTGTCCAGTACGAGGGTCTTCACGTCGACTTCGGTGAGTTCGCCGTACTTCTTGAGGGTTGCGATATCGAGCGCGGCCTGGGCTTCCTTGACCGCTTTCTTGGCGATAGCCTCGGCGTTGTACAGGTCGATCAGATACTGCAAGGCATTAATCTCGTCGCGGTCAGAGCCTTCGTACCTGGCTTGCTTGAGCCGTGCCGTGGCGAGAGCCTTGCTGATCTTGTCATCGTCTATCGCCGCAGCGAGAAGTCCATCCTCAACGGCGTGTTCCTCGGTGTACTCCTCGATAGCTCGGGTGGCTCCCTCGGAACGCGCAGTTAGTTCGTCCAGCTTGGCTTGCTGGTCGGCGAAGTATCGGGCGACGATGAAAGCCGGCGGGATCAAGTCCATCTTGTACTTGACGGCGCTGCGGGCAGAGCCGATCGCCAGGTCGGGTATCTCGGACAGCCTGCGATCCTTGTCCTCGATGGTCTTGCGCGGCCGGGCAGCGTCAACCCAGCCATCGTTCATGAGCATGAACACGTCGTCGTGCATAGTGCTGTGCCAGTAGGTCAGGAGCTGTTCATAGGCGTCGTACTCGTCGAGCAGCGGGACCGACTTGAAGCGGGCGAGCAGGTCGTCGCCGAGCACGGCGACTAGGTCGTTTGGCTTGGTCTCGGCGTGGATGGCTTCGAGCGCCGCCCGGTGCGCGGCAAACCAGTCGGCGACCAGGCTCTTTGCCTCGCCCGTGAGCTTCTGGAACTCCGGCGAGTCAAGGATGGCCTGCTGCACATCGCTGACGTCGATGGCCAGGTCGCTGTAGCCGGGCCGATTTGCCTTGAAGAGCTGCGCCCGGAGTTGGGGGAAAGCATCCCAGTAGCTGCCAAGCGCATCGAGATCGCGGTTGGGGATGCCACCGTGCAGGTGGGCGTGCAGGTCCTGGATGTCCTCGGGTTCAGAGGAGTCGACGTAGCGCGGAATGTTGAGGTTGTAGTCGTTCTTCGGATCGGCAATCTCGGCCAGCGGCACCATGCGCGAATAACGCGAAACTTCGATCTGCTTGTTGAAGACGTCGACGATCTTGTGGATGTCCTGGCTCCGCAGGCGGTTCTTCGGACCGTCTTTCATAAAGCCCTCAGAGGCGTCGATCATGAACACGCCGGTGCGGGCCTGGGCGTTCTCCTTGTCCAGAACCACAATGCAGGCCGGAATGATGGTGCCGTAGAACAGGTTCCCCGGTAGGCCGATGATGCCCTTAATGTAGCCGCGGCGCAGCAGTTCCTTGCGAATGGTGGCCTCGGCGTTGCCGCGGAACAGCGGGCCGTGCGGCAGGATGACCGCTGCTTTACCGGTGCTCTTGAGCGACTTCAAGGCGTGCAGTAGGAAGGCGTAGTCACCGTTCTTCTCCGGCGGCCGGCCAAACTCGAAGCGACCGTACTCGTTCTCCAGGCCGTTGTTCCAAGACTTCAGGGAGAACGGCGGGTTCATGACGGCGAAGTCGAAGGTCTTGAGCCGGGTCCCGTCGGTGAGCTGCGGGTCGGTGATCGTGTCACCCTTGCGGATGTCGGCGATCTCGTTGCCGTGCAAGATCATGTTCATCTTCGATAGCGCCCAGGTGGCGTTGTCCTTCTCTTGGCCGTAGATCGTGACACCGCGTGGCGCCTCGGCAGCGACCTTGAGCAGCAGCGAACCAGAGCCACACGTGGGGTCGTAGACGGTTTGGTCCTGGCGGGTATCTGGACCGATGCCGACCACCTTCGCCAGGACGCGGGACACCTCGGCCGGGGTGTAGAACTGACCCTTGCTCTTACCGGACTCGGTAGCGAAGTGGCGCATCAGGTACTCGTAGGCGTCGCCGAGCAGGTCATCGCCCTCGGCGCGCGAGCCACGGAAGTCCAAGTCAGCGAAGATCGTCACGAGCTTGGAAAGCCGCTCTTGCATCTCCCTGCCTTTGCCGAGCTTCTCCTCATCGTCGAAGTCGGCTAGGTCGATAACTTTCTGGAGCCCGTTGGCCTCGGCCAGCTTGCCGATAATTGTGTTGATCTTCTCGCCGATCTCCTTGTCGCCCTTGGCCGCGAGCATGTCGTCGAACGAGCCGCCGGCGGGTACGTCGATCAGGCTGTGGGGATCGGCCTTGGCTTTGTCCGACACGTACTTCACGAACAGCAGCGTCAGGATGTAGTCCTTGTACTGGGAGGCGTCCATGCCGCCCCGTAGCTCGTCACAGCTTTTCCAGAGCGAGCTGTAGAGGTCGGACTTCTTTAGCGCCATGAGCCGCACTCCTCGCCCGCAACAGCCGAGTCCCTCGGTTGCGCCAAGGTAATGGAGGGTAGGGTTATATTAGCGCTATAATGCATCTTTGTCCTAATTGCACTGTTATTCCCGTCGACTGCCAAACGATCATGGAACAGTTGATCGCCAGTCAGTCCCTCGCTCGGCGTGGCCAACCAGCTGGCTGCTGTCAGCTTGGGATCGATGCGGCGAGGGCGGGTTACTAATTCCAGTTCGGGGGGCACCGAAGGAACCTACCAAGAGGAGGGATTTTGGGGCCGAAACTCACCCGCGGGTCGCTTGGCTCGGACACGTAGTCCGCCAGAGTCTCCCTCGGTCAGCGGCTACGACAATGTCTCCATCAAACCCGGTGCGGGACAGTGGCCGACGCCGAATCCTGGTACGGGCTCGACCCGCATCGCCTCGCCTGGCTGATCCGGCACTACACCCGCGCCGGTGACGTCGTGCTCGACCTCGACGCGCACCCGACCGTCGCCCGCGCCGCCCGCTACCTGCGCCGCCACCCGGCCGCCCTCGTCACCGACGGTGACACCAGCCGGATCCGGCTCACCGGCATCCGTGCCCGGCCCGCCCGCATCCGGAGCCTCACCGACGGCGGCGTCTCGCTGCTGCTGGCCGGGCTGCCGCGGCCCGGCGGTGACCGCCTCGGCCTGCGGGCTCTGACCGACGTCATGGAGCAGTGGCGGCGGCTGCTGTGCCCCGGCGGGTTCGTGCTCACGGTGCTGCCCGCCCGGACCCCGGAGCCGGGCCGGATCTCCCGGCGCAGCGCCGTCATCACCGCCGCCCGCGTCGCCGGGCTGCGCTACCACCAGCACCTCCCCGTGCTGCTGGTGCCGCTCCCGGAAATCGAGTCGCGCACCGACCCGGCCACCGCCGCCAGCACCCGGCCCGCGCTGCTGCACGGTCGGCATGCTCCCATCCATCTCGACGTCCTCGCGTTCGGCACGACCAGCACCGATCAGGAGGCCGCAGATGCGTGAACCCATCTCGTCCACCGACGCGTTCGCGCTCGGGATCGACCCGGCGGAAGGCGCAGGCCCGGACGTCGCCCGGCTGTTCGAGCTCATCGCCGACGGGGTCCAGGGCTCGGTCCTGCTGACCGGTCAGATCCTCTCCCGCGACATGCGACGCGGCCGGTACACGCCCGCCTCGATGGAACACCCCGGCAAGATGCTGCCCACGATCCCCCGCTACCTCATCGCCACCTACACCGAGGAAGGCGACCAGGTCGCCGACCCGATGGCAGGCATCGGCACCACCATCGTCGAGGCGATGCACCTCGGCCGCCACGGCATCGGCGTCGAATACGAGCACCGGTGGGCGCAGCACGCCGCCGACAACATCCGCCTCGCCACCAGCCAGGGCGCGACCGGCACCGGCGAGATCTACACCGGCGACGCCCGCCGCCTGCCCGCCCTCCTGCCGCCCGAGGTCCACGGCCGGATCTCGCTGGTCATCACCTCACCGCCGTACGGGCCGTCCACCCACGGCCACGCCCGCACCCCCGGCGCGCGCAGGGGCAAGGTCGGGAAGATCAATCACCGGTACGGCACCGACGCCGGGAACCTCGCCTACACCGACCACGCCGAACTGGCCGAGGGGTTCACGCAGATCCTCACCGGCTGCGCGGCCGTGCTGCGGCCCGGAGGCTACGTCGCGGTCACCGCCCGCCCGTACCGGCGACGCGGTGAACTCATCGACATCCCCGGTATGGTCGCCGCCGCCGGGCTCGCTGCCGGGCTGACCCTGGTCGAGGAACTCGTCGCGCTCATCGCCGGGGTCCGCGACGGGGTCCTGGTACCGCGGGCCTCGTTCTTCCAGCAGAAGAACGTGCGGGAGGCGGTCGCCGCCGGTGACCCGCAGTGGCTCATTCAGCACGAGGATCTGCTGGTGTTCCAGTCGAGCGCGGGCGGTCCGGAGCGCAGACGTGGCTAGGTCCCGGTCGCGTGGTACCCGAGGCGATGTCGAGCGGGCCGAACACGACCCGGGCGCCCCACCGGCCGAGGCGCCGTTGCAGGTCGACTTCGACATCACGGTGGTCGGCGGTGAGCACGGCCGGCGGCTCGCCGCCCTGCAGGCCGAGGCCGTCCTGGACGTGTTGACCTGGCTGCACGAGCACCACCGCGGCGGCCCCGCCGCCGAGTAGCGATGGCTGCGCATCAGGCTGTTCGGCCTCTCGCGGCCAGCCTTGATCACCGCATCGAGGTGCGGGTGGATCGGTAGGCGCCCCGTGCGTCCCGGCCGGCCGCCCGGGGGCGCCGGGGGCCCCCGCACAAGCCCCCCCCCCACCCCGCCGCCCCCCG
>NZ_JBFAPO010000020.1:0-167866 GCF_040676755.1 Dactylosporangium sp. NPDC049525
GCCCCGGCGAGCAGGCGACCGGCCCGGCCGCCACGGCGGGCGGCGCTGCCGCTGTTGCCAGCAGCGGCGCGGCCGGTGGTGCGGCCGAGCCGGACGGCGGTCCAGAGCAGGGCGAGGACGGCGAAGCCGACGCCGTCGGCGACCTGCGCGGCGGGTTCGTGGGTGCCGAGCAGGATGACCAGGGCGAGGGTGCCGGTGGGCACGGCGACCGGGGCGGCGGCCCGCAGCGCGGCGGTCCGGCCCGGCGCCGCCGTCACCCGCAGCGCCACCGCGGACGCGGCCGCCCCGCAGGCCAGGCCCAGGATCCACGGGACGACGACCAGCCGCGGTTCGGTGACCGGTGGCAGGGTGGTGAGCAGCTGCTTCCAGCCGTACACCGCCGACTCCGCCAGGGTCCGGACGGTCCCGGCCGACAACGGTGCCCCCGGCAGGACCAGTGGCACGCCACCGGCGAAGAACACCGCGACGACCGCGGCGGCGAGCACCAGCACCGGTTTGCGGACGGCGCTGACGGCATGGCTGAGCACCAGCCCGGCGCCGACGCCGGCCGCGCCGACGCCGAGGTAGGTCCAGCCGGCGAACGTGGTCGCGAACCCGAGCAGCGCCAGGGTGCTCAGGACCGCGACGAACGCGGCGTCGGTGAGATCGGTGCGGGTCGTTCTCATCGCATGAGCCCCGGCAGGTCGGCGAGCTCGGACAGGGTGACGACGGTGAGGGCGGCGTGCGCGGCGAGCCGCGGCCGGGCGCCCGGCTCGACCCGCACCGCCACGGCCGGCATCCCGGCGGGCAGTTGCGCGCAGGCGCGGCGCAGGTCGGCGAACGTGGGCCGGGACCCGGTGACGACGACGGCGTAGGTGGCCTCCGGCACCGCCCGGACCCCGCGGGCCACCAGCTGCGGCAGGCCGCCGGCCGGGCTCAGGACGGCGCGGGCGCAGGTGTCCAGGACCTTCTGCCGGTTGCGGCGGGAGGCGAGGTCGCTGCCGGTCCAGTGCGCCCCGGCCAGCAGGGTGACGTCCACGGCGTCGTCGACGGACCGGACCGCGACGGATGCGGCCGCGGACACCGCCGTCTCGAACTCGTCGGGGTCGCCGTACGCGGCCTCGCTGTCGTCGACGGCGACGAGCAGGCAGGTGCGGCGGGTGTCCTGGAACTGCCGGACCAGGAACGTGTTCGCCTTCGCCGAGGACCGCCAGTGGATGTACCGGCGGTCGTCGCCGGGCACGTACTCCCGCAACGTGTGGAAGGCGAGGTCGCTCATCGACACGTCGTTGGTGGTGCGGCCCTCCAGGTCGCGCAGCAGCCCCCGGCCGACGGGTTCGAGGCGGACCGTCGCCGGGTGCACGAACACCTCCTGCAGCCCGGCCCACTCGACCCGGCGCTGCAGCAGCCGCAGCGGGTCGCCGCGGACGCTGGTCGCGGGGCCGACCGGGATGACGCCGCGGCGCCGGGCGTGGAGCTCGAAGGCGTTGGCGTGGGTCGCGCCGGCGGCGAGCCCGGGCACGGCGAACGCCTCCACCGCGGTGCCGGTGCCGACCTCGAGGGTGAACGGCAGCAGCCGGCGCGGCGCGACGTTGGTGACGGTCACGGTCACCGGGGCGTGTTCGCCGGCGACGATGCGGCGGCGCTGCGGGGCGACGTCCACGGTGATCGCGGTCCGCCCGATCGTGAACAGCGCCGCGATCCCGAGCGCGAACAGGCCGGTGAGGCCGGCCGTGACGGCCTCGGCCCAGCCGGCGTACACCCCGGCGGCCAGCACCAGCACCGACCCAGCCAGCACCAGCCGGCCGAGCGGCGTCACGACCTGCACGACCCCGGTGGGCAGCTTCATGCGGCCCGCTCCAGCGGCGGCGCCACCTCGTAGAAGATCTCCCGCAGGACCTGGTCGACGGTGACCCCGTCGAACTGGGCCTCGGCGTTGACGAGGACCCGGTGCGACAGCAGCGGCTGGGCCAGCATCCGGATGTCGTCCGGGGTGACGTAGGTGCGGCCGTGCGCGATCGCCCACGTCTTCGCGCACCGCACGTAGGCGAGGCAGCCGCGGGCGGAGACGCCGAGCTTCACGTGCTTGTGCTGCCGGGACGCCTCGGCGATGCGGCTGACGTAGGCGAGGATCTCGTCGCGGACGTAGACGTGGTCGGCGAGGCGGCTCAACGGTTCCAGGACCCCGGCGGCGATGATGGGGCGCACGTCGGCGGCCCGGTCACGCACGGCCGCGTCGCGCAGCAGCGCCACCATCGCGTCGTGGTCGGGGTAGTCGAGGCCGGCCTTCATCAGGAACCGGTCGAGCTGCGCCTCCGGCAGCGGGTAGGTGCCGGCCTGCTCGACCGGGTTCTGGGTGGCGATGACCATGAACGGCTTGCCGACCGGGTAGCGGGTGCCGTCGACCGTCACGTGGCTCTCGTCCATGACCTCGAGCAGCGCCGACTGGGTCTTCGGCGAGGCCCGGTTGATCTCGTCGGCGAGGACGATCGAGTGGAAGATCGGGCCGGGCATGAACTCGAACCGGCGGGTGCTCTGGTCGTACACCTGGACCCCGGTGACGTCGGAGGGCAGCAGGTCCGGGGTGAACTGGATGCGGGAGCTGGTGCCCTTGACGGTGTTGGCGAGCGCCCGGGCCAGGGACGTCTTGCCGGTGCCCGGGTAGTCCTCCAGCAGCAGGTGCCCCTCGGACAGCAGGCAGGTGAACGCGAGCCGCACGACGTGGTCCTTGCCGAGGATCGCGGCGTTGACGTTCGCGACCAGCCGGTCGAAGGTCTCGCGGAACTTCGCGGCCTGCTCAGGGGTGACGTTCATGAGGGGGGTCCTTCCGTGATTACGCAGGCCATGTGAAGGTCCCGCTGACCCCGCCGCAGGTGACGGTGACCCATTCGCCGGGGTAGCCGTACCAGTTGCCGGAGTCCTTGGTCTGGTTCGCGGTCCAGGTGCCGCTGAAGAAGCCGCCGGGGCCGTGCTGGCTGTTGAAGGTGCAGGTGACGTTGCCGGGGAAGTTCGCGGTGGTGACCCGGATGTAGCCGCACGAGGTGCTGGAGCAGGTCCCGCCGGCGCAGGCCGCGCCGCCACCGCCGCCGCACCGCGCGCCCCGGGAGACGGTGACCGTCGCCGGGGCCGGGCCGGTCGTCTGCGTGTGCGACTGGGTCAGGGTCGTGCGACCGGCGTCGGTCACGGTGACGTTGATCGTGTCGGAGGCGTTGTAGCCGACGACGTCGCTGCCGGAGTAGCTCCAGTAGCCGGGGCCGGTGGTGTACGTGTCGGTCCGCACGCTCGTTCGGACCGTGACGGTCGCGGGCCGGCCGTTGGGGTCGACACTGACCACCCAGTTGGCGTTCGGCCCGCTCGCGAACGTGTTGATGGTCAGGTCCTTCATCGGCCCGTAGGTGGTGACGTTCGCCGCCACGGCGGTGTTGCACGGGCTGCCGGAGCCGGCCCCGCCGCTGCTGCCGTTGCAGGACTGCAGGTTCAGCGCGACGCTCTGCCCGTTCGGCAGGCCGTTGACGGTCTGCGTGGCGCCGCCCTGCCCGCCGGTCGGGTACGTCCACGTGCCGCAGCTGCCGCCGCTCCACGTGCACGTGACGGTGTTGGTGGCGCCGTGCGAGGCGGGCGCGTCGAACCGCAGCGTCGCCTGCCCGTCCGCGCCCGTCGGGGTCGCCGACGCGTTGGTGATGGCGTCGGGAGTCGACGCGGCCTCCATCTGGGTGCCGGGGCCGGCCGGCGACGCGTGCCCGACCGAGTTCTCCGCGGTCAGCGTGTACGTGTAGACGGTGCCGTCGTTGGCGAGCCCGTCGTCGGCGCAGGACCGGGCCGTCACCGCCGCGCAGACCACCTTGCCGCCGCCACCGGAGCGGTTGACGGTGTACGTGGTCGGACCGGGACCGTTGGGGCCGACCGCCGACCAGGACACGGTGACCGCCCGCGACGACTTGTCCGCGGAGTCCACCGAGGTGACCGCCGGCGCGGGCGGCGTGGCCGGGGCGCCCGCCGACTGACCGTCCACTGTGGCCGCCTCGCCGGGGCCCTTCGCGTTCACCGCGACGACGGTGAACGTGTAGACGGTGTCGTTGTCCAGCCCGGTGGCGGTGAGGGCGGTGCCGGGCGAGGACTGCCGGCCGCCGCCGGTCCAGGTGACGTCGTAGCGCTGCACCGGCGTGCCCTCGTTGGGCGGCGCGGTCCAGCTCAGCCGCAGCGTGTGGTCCTGCGGGTCGGCGGTGGCCAGGGCGGTGACCGCGCCCGGGACGGTGTTGGGCTGCGCGACCGCCGACGCGGCGCTGGGCTTGCTCCAGCCGACGAGGTTGCGGGCCCGCACCGTGAACGTGTAGTTCTGCCCGTTGGTGAGGCCGGTGATCAGGCACGGCGACGCCGCGCACGCCTGGGTGCCGCCGGACCAGGCGACCTCGTACTGCTCGATCGGCGCGCCGTTGTTCGCCGGAGCGCCCCACGACAGCGCCACCGACTTGCTCAGCACGGTCCGGTCGATGGCGGGGGTGCCGGGTGCGTCGGGCACGCCGAGGACGTGCAGCGTGATCTGCCCGGTGACGTGCCGGTCGGTGCGGGCCTTGTCGGCGACGTCGGTGACGGTCACCGCGAACGTCATGGTGCCGTGCGCGTCGCCGGCGGGGGTGAGCTGGACGGTCGCGCCGGTGCTGGCGACGGTGGCGTTCATCCCGCCGGTCTTGCTGACCGACACGACGCTGATCTGCGGGTCGCGCAGCTGCGAGCGCACGTAGCGGGTGAGGTCGACGGTGGTGGCCTCGCCGGCCTTGATGCCGTCGACGGTGACCGCGCTGATCGACGGCGGCGCCGCGGCGAGGACCTTCACGGACAGTTCGGCGGTGACGCCGTCGTGCCCGTTCACGCCGACGGTGACGACGCCGGTCGAGCCGGGCGGCGAACCGGCGGCGGCGGTGACCGTGCCGACGTGCTCGCCGGAGCCGGCCAGGGTGACGTTGCCGGCCGGCTGCTGCTTCCAGCCGAAGGTGTACGTGAGCGCGGGCAGCGTGCCGCGGTCCGGCGCCCACACGTGGCAGATCGCGGTGACGTCGAGGCTGAGCGGGGCGCCGCCCTCCACGACCGGCAGCGGGTCGTCGGGGCAGTGCAGGACCGGGGTCGGCGGGCCGACCTGGACCGGGACGGTGATGACGGCGAGCAGCCCGGCCGGGTCGGTGAGCGACGTGCCGTCGGTGACCTCGAAGGTGAGCGCGCCCGGGCCGCTGTAGCCGCCCTTCGCGGTCAGCACGATGGTGTGCTCGCCGTCGGCCTTCGCGGTCAGCGACGCGGCCGGGGACGCCCACAGCCGGTCGGTGGTGGTGAGCCGGACCGTCTTGCCGGCCGGGTCGGTGACGTAGCCGGGAAGCTCGACGCGGGTGGTGCCGTCCCGGTCGACGGTGATCGTCTTGCCTGGGGTGGCGTAGGGGGCGCCGGCGCCGGGGACCGGCACGTGGATGAGCCCGATCGCGGTCGCCCCGCCCGGGTCCTTCACTTCGTAGGCGACGGTGTGCGGCACGTCGGTGACGGGGACGGTGATCCGCCCGCCGGCCTGCGTCGCGGCCGGGTCGAACACCCGGGTGACGACGAGGTCGGCGGCGTCGCCGTCCGGGTCGACGCACTGCTTGGCGATGTCGACGGTGACGGTGCGGCCACCGGCCGGCACGGCCGGGTAGGCGTCGAACGCCACCGGCGGGATGTCGTAGTCCCGTTGCCCGCGCACGGTGAGCGTGGCGGCCGAGGGTTCACCGATGCCGTTGGTGATGGTGTACACCACGACGAGCGGCTTGCCGGTGAGCTCGGGCACGACCACGTCGATCGGGCCGTCCGGGCCGCTGAGGCTGACGCCCGGCGAACTGCCGTCGAGGGGTTCGATGCTGACGGTGTCGGCGTAGATGTCGTTGGCGAGCACGTCGACGTGCAGCTTCGCCCCGGGCGCGGCGGTGACCTCGTCGTCGACGGCGACCGGCGGCTGCGGCGCGCCCGGCGGGGCGACACCGACGCGGACCGTCGACTCGCCGACGCCGCCGAAGCGGTCGGTGACGCGGTAGGTGAACGTGTCGGTGCCGGCGCTGGTCGGGTACGCCTGGTATTCGAGGGAGGTGGCGTTGACGCTCAGGACCCGGCCGAGGGTCGGCGCGGAGCCGAGACCGACGAGGGTGACCGCGTCGCCGTCGGGGTCGGCGCCGGTGACCGGGATCGTGATGCGGACGGTCTGCCCGGCCACGGCCCGGCCCTCGACCGGCAGCGGCGCCGGCGGGCGGTTGGCGTTGGCGGCGCCCGGCAGCGGCAGCACCGTGGCCCGCAGCTGCCCGGTGGCCTGGTCGCCGGCGGTGTTGCGGACCACGTAGGCGACGCTCACCTGCAGCGGTGCGGTCACGGTCGGCGGCGGCACGTACCGGACGAGGTCGCCGGTCACGTAGGCGCGGCCGTTGACGTCCGGGTCGTTGCCCTTGGCCGAGGTGACGGTGAGCTGCCCGGCGCCGGGCGTGCCGGGGACGTCGGCGGCGAGGGACATCGGCGCGCCGCCGGGGTTGGTGTCGTTGTCGAGGACGGCGACGGTGGCCACGTCCCCGGCCCGGACGGTGACGGCGTCGTCCTTCGGGGCGGGCCTGATGTCGGGTGCCTCGGGCAGCCGGGTGACGCTGACCTCGCCGGTGACGGGTGCGGTGGTGCCGTCGGTGACGCTGTAGCGCACCAGTTGCGGCTGCGCGGACGTGGCCGCGTTCAGCGCGGCGATGCGCAGCCACCGCCCGTCGACGATGGCGACGCTGAGCTGCGCCTTGTCGTCCACAGTGGACGCGCGTTGCACCAGCAGCACCCCGCCGGACGCGGCGAAGTCGTTGGCGAGCACGTCGACGGTGGTGGCGAGCTGCCCGCGCAGGACGGCGTAGTCGGGCATGGCGACCGGTGGCGTCGGCGACGCCGGGACCGGCACGACGTCGACGCGGATCTGTCCCTTGGCGAACGGGGCGTTGCCGAAGGCGACCTTGTACTCCAGCAGGTACGGGCCGGGTTTCGCGGCGGTCAGCACGACCGTGCCGTTCTTGAGGTTCGTCACGACGGTGCTGTTGGCGGGGCTGGCCAGTTCACCGGCGAGGGCGAGCCGCGCGGCCGGGTTCGCCGGGTCGGAGCCGGGCAGGTCGTTGTCCAGCGGGCGGACCGTGATCGGCTGCCCGACCTGCCCGCGGGCCACGTCCGGCTGGGCGGTCGCGGCGACCGCGTTGGTGGCGGTGGCCGCCTGCACGGTCACGTCGGCGGCGCCGGCGACGGGCGGGGCGATGCCGTCGGACACCTGGTAGGTGAGGCGCTGCTGCCCGCCGTCGGCCGGTGCGGTGTAGTCGAGGAAGCCGTCGGGGGTGGTGGTGACGGTGCCGGCCTTGGCGGTGGCGCCGGTGAGGGCGACTGGGTCGCCGTCGAAGTCGCGCCAGTCGGTGAGGACCGGCAGCGACAGCTGCCCGCCGGCCGGCACGGTCCACGGCGGCGGTTTGAAGCCGGTCCGCAGCGCGGGTGCGGTGTTGTCGTTCGGGCCGCGCAGCTGCACGGTGACCGCGGCGTCGGCGGAGGCGGTGCCGTCGTCGACGGTGTAGCGGAAGTGCACCGCCGCGCCGGGCTTCACCTGCGTCGGCACGGTCAGCGCGACGGACTGCCCGTCGGCGGCGATGACCACCCGCACGTCCGGGTTGTCGGGCGTGGTCACGGCGGTCACGGACAGGATCTGACCGGACGGGTCGGAGTCGTTGTCCAGCACGTACAGCAGCGTGGTGCGGCCGGGCCGGGCGCCGAGGGTGTCGTCGACGGCCTTCGGCTTGCGGTCCGGCAGCGGGACGTCGTTCTCGTTCTTCTTGGTCTTGTCGTCGTCGACCTGGACCGGCGGCGGGCGCACCGACGACCAGTTGTCGACCCGGCGCTGGTCGGCGAGGTCCCACACGGCGCCGGTGCTCAGGTCGTTGAGGACGATCGCGCCGCGGTTGACCCGGAACACGGGCCGTTCGAGGACCTGCGCGTCCTTGAGGTTGCCCTTGGTGGCGGGCCCGCCGCCGCAGGCGCGGAAGTAGCCGCCGGTGGTGCCGGACCAGGCGGCGTGGACGCAGTCGTCGAGCCGGACCGGGGCGGCCGGGTCGCCGCCGGGCGCCGCGCCGAGCGTCGTGACGGCGCCGCTGGCGACGTCGACGGCGAGCAGCGCCTTCCCGGTCGCGACGACGACGGTGCCGGCCGCCGGGCCGGGACGCTGCAGGACGGTCTTGTCGTCGACGCCGGTCAGCTGGGCGGCTCCGCCGTCGATCGCGGTCAGCCGGCCGGAGACGGCGTCGAGCACGACGGCGCGGTCGCCGACGGCGGTCAGCAGGGGCCGGCCGATCGGGCCGAGCTGCTGATAGGTGGCCGCGGCGAACCCGCCGGCCGCCGGGGTGACGGTGGCGAGGCGGCCGTCGGCGGACAGCGCGTGGATGGTGCCGTCGACGCCGACGGCGAGGACCGCCTTCTCCCCGACCGTGGCGACGGGGGTGCCGGCCTGGTCGAGCTCGGTCAGCGACGACAGGCCGTGCGCGCCGTCGACGCGGACCGCCCACACCTTGCCGGACTGCGGGTCCAGGACGGCGAGGGTGCCGCCGGCCAGCCCGACCTGCTGGGCCGCGGCGACCGGGATGCCACGGTCGCCGACGGTGACGCCGCGTTGCACGTCGACGGGGATGAGCCGGCCGGTGCCCTTGTCCCAGGCGGCGACGGCCTTGCCGTCCTGCACGACGTCGAGGGCGTAGGCCTGCTGCGCGCCGCCGGGCGGGTACAGCGCGGCGTCGAGGGACCCGGCCGGTTTGTTGAGCCGGCCGAAGAGGCCGTCCTTGTCGCTGGTGACCCAGATACCGCCGTCGTTGAGCTCGACCCGGCGCACCGGGAACCCGGCGGCGAAGACGGCGGAGACGATGAGGATGAGCGCGCCGCCGCCGATGACAAGCACGGAGGCCAGCTCGGTCCAGCGGCGGCGAACCTGGCTGAGGATCGCCCTGGCGTCGGGGGTCCTCATCGGCCACATCCGGCCGGGGACCAGTCGACGGTGCCGTTGCCGCCGTCGGCGCGCACGACCCTGACCTGCACGCAGACCTCGGTCCCGGCGGGCGCCTCGACGTCGACGGTGGGGCTGTCGACCACACCGGTCTTCGCGCCGTCCTTGGTCTGCCAGGCGAACGTGTCGCTGTCGTACGGGGCCGAATAGGTCCAGGTGAACCGCAGGTGCGCCGGGTCGGTGCGTTCGGCGACGACCGTGGGGATGCCGGGCGGGACCAGGTCGCCGCCGGCGCCCGCGTCCTGCGCCGGTGCCGTCTCCTGTCCGGCCTGCCCGGTCCGCTCGGCCGGCGGGTCGTCTCCCCCGATGGCGGCGTAGACCACGGCGCCGGCGACCAGTACCAGCGCTGCGGCGGCAAGCATCCAGCGGCGGTTGCGGGGCGGTTCCTCCGGCTCGGTCGCCGCGACCGGGGTGGCCGGGGGCGCCGCGGTCCGGCGCTGGGTGCGGGTCTCCACGCCCGGCTCGGCGGGTTTCGGGCGCCGGATCCGGGTGCGGGTCAGCAGTGCCTCGTCGTTGTCGGTGACGGAGGCGTTCGCCGGTGCGGTCGCGGGCATGGCGGCGGGCGTGGTGGGCTGCTGGTGCCATGGATCGTCGGCGCGGACCGGGCCGCCGCACGCCGCCTCGATGCGTTGCAGCTCGCGGACCACGTCCAGGGCGGCCGCCGGCCGGGAACCGGGCGCGGGGGCGAGCATCCTCGCCAGGAACTGCTCCAGCTCGGGCGGGACGTCGGCGCGGCCGGTGCGCGGGGCACGGCCGGCGAGGATGCGGGCCTCCATCGCCTCCGGGGAGTTGTCGCCGGGCCGCGCCGGCGACACGGCGAACGGCATCCGGCCGGTCAGCAGGTTCCACAGGGTCGCGCCGAGGGAGTAGATGTCGGCGGTGGTGTCGGCCGGCTCGCCGCGCAGCACCTCCGGCGGCGCCCACGGCACCGACACGGCGATGCCGCCGTCCTCGTCGCCCGGATCCTCGTTCAGCACGCTGATGCCGAAGTCGGTGAGGCGCGGGTTGCGGTACTCGTCGGTGAGGATGTTCGCCGGTTTGATGTCCCGGTGGATGATGCCGAGGGCGTGCGCGGCCTGCAGCGCGTCGGCGATCTGCACCCCGATGCGCAGCACCCGCCGGACCGTGAACGGGCCGCGTTTCAGCAGCGTCCACAGGTCCTCGCCGGGGCAGTACGCCATCACGATGTAGGGCCGGTCGCCGTCCTCGGCGCTGAAGAAGACCGAGACGATGTTGCCGTGGTTGCTCAGCTTCGCCATCTTGTTGGCCTCGGCGACGACCCGCGCGGACGCGCCCCGCTCCGCGCCGCGCAGGGTCAGCACCTTCACCGCCACGTCGCGCTGCTCACGGACCTGGTGGTAGCGCAGGACCACGGAGTGCCCGCCGCCGGCGATGCGGCCGCGGAACTCGTACCCGGCGATGACCGGCGGCTGCACACCCACGCCGCTCAGCCCGCTCACGCCGCTCACCCGGTCACCTCGAAGCGGAACGAGACGTCCTCGGTGAGGCCGACGACCGCACCGGGGCGCAGCACCTGGCCGCCGCCGCGGGGCAGCTCGGCGGGCGCCTCACCGGGCTGCTCGACGAACGTGCCGTTGCGGGACTCGAGGTCGACGGCGATGACGTCCCAGCCGTCGAGCCGGACCTCCACGTGCCTGCGGGAGATGTCGTTGTACGGGCTGGACAGCTTCACGTAATGCGGCTCGTCGGCGCCGCTGCCGGAGGGGGTACCGGGTGCCCGGCCGAGCAGCACGTCGCGGTCGAGCAGGATGGTGTCGCCGGTCGACAGCCGCAGGATGCCCAGCGGCGGCCGGGTGACCCGCACCGGCGACTGCACCAGCAGCGGCTGCCCGCAGACCCGGCAGTCGCGGGCGGCCGGGTCGTTGAGGTGCCCGGCGGGGCAGCGTACGGCGCTGACGGTCGGCGCTTGCCCGGTGCCGCCGCGGCCGGCGCGCACCGTGGTGAAGATGAGCGCGTCGTCCTCCTCGGCGCCCGGAGCCACAACGGGCGGCATCGGCTGCACGTGCGGCGGCTGAACCTGCGGCGGCTGCGCGTGCAATGGCTGGATCTGCGGTGGCTGTGCGTGCGGTGGCTGGACCGGCAGCGGCTGGACCGGCAGCGGCGGTGTGTGGATCAGCGGTGGGGTGTGGATCAGGGGTGGGGTCTGGGTGAGCGACGCCGGGACGGCCGGGGGCGGCGGGGTGTGGGTCGGGCGGGCCGGCGGGGGCGTGACGAGCCAGTCGAGGTCGTCGAGGTCGATGACGTCGTCGGTGGTCGCGCCGCGGCCGGCCGGGCCGGTCTCGTTCGGCCGGACCGTGGTGAGGCCGATCGGCTCCGGCAGCGGCTCCTGGTGGACTCCCGGGTGCGGCTCGACGTGCGGCGCCGGGACGGGCGGCGGCTCGGCGAACTCCTCGGTCTGCACCGGGGCGGCCGTGGTGAGCCCCATCATGGCGAAGAAGCGGGTCGGATCCTCCTCCGGGCCGTCGGCGGGCTCGACGGGCACCTGGCTCGGTCGCTCAACGGGCACCTGGCTCGGTGGCTCGACCGGCGCCGCCAGCAGCTCGACCGGCGCCGCCAGCGGTTCGACCGGCGCCGCCAGCAGTTCGACCGGTGCCGGAGGCGGCAGCTCGGTGGGTTGCGGCCGGTGCTCGGCCAGCGGCGCCAGGCGGGTCGTCAGGTCGGCGGCCAGCACCACACCCGAGTCCAGCGGCAGCGGGTCTGCCGCGTCCGCGGAAGTGGCGACGCCGCCGCCGAGACGCACGGCGGCGACCGGCCGGTCGAACTCGACCTCGGCGGTGCCGGTGCCGGAATCCGGGCGCAGCGCGGTGACGTGGCCGTCGACGCCGACGATCTCGGCCCAGGCGGCGCCGCACACCACGGCCCGCACCCCGCCGGCGCGGTGGTGCGCCACGGCGAACGCCTGCGGCGCGCCCGCGGCCTTGAGCGCCAGGGTCAGCTCGGTGAGGTCGGCGCCGGCGCGGACCAGCGGCCAGCACTCCCGCACGACCGGGTCGCCGGGGGCCGCGTCGGCGAGCAGCCACAGGTCGGGGCCCGCCATCGCGAGCCAGCCGCCGGGCGTGTAGCCGGTGCCGATGACCGGATGCGCCGCCGTCACGCCCGCCGCCTCGGTGGTGTCGTGTGGACGTCCTCGTCCGGATCCGCGGGCGCGACGTGGTCGACCACGACGGCGGTCACATTGTCGCGGCCGCCGGCGCTGACGGCTCGGCGTACCAACGAATCCGCGGCGTCCTGAGCGCCGGTCTCGGCCCGCAGCACCGCGGCGATCTCCGTGTCGGCGAGCTCCCGGGGCAGCCCGTCGGAGCAGATCAGGAACCGCTCCCCCGGCGTCGGCGGGAACACCCACAGGTCGGCGTCCGGACCAGGATCCGTGCCCAGCGCCCGGGTCACCACGTGCTGGCGGACCGCATCGTTCAGCTCCGAATGGTCAACGGTGATCTGGGTGAGCGCGTCGTCGACGAACCGGTACACGCGGGAGTCGCCGACGTTGAACACCGCCCAGTGCTCCGTGCCGGCCACCCGCACCAGGCTCACCCCGGCCACCGTCGTGCCCATCCCGGTGCGCGCCGGGTCGGCGACGGCGGAGGCGAGGATGTCGCGGTTGGCGCGGGCGATCTCGGCGCGGACGTCCTGCGGCCCGCGGTCGGGGCGTTCCACCAGCCGGCGCAGCGCCGCGACGGCGAGGCCGCTGGCGACGTCACCGGCGGCGTGCCCGCCCATCCCGTCGGCAACCGCGTACACCCCGGCGCCGGCGAACGCACTGTCCTCGTTGCGGCTGCGCACCCGGCCGGTGTCGGAGGCCGCGCCGACCCGCGTCAGCACCATCAGACGCCGACCTTCTCGCCGAAGAGCTCCTCGAGCCGGGCGGCGATCGCGTCGCGGCTCGACGGCCGCCCCACGTCTGGGCTGTCGGCCGTGTCGGACAGCAGCCACGTTCCTTCCGCGTTGCGCGCCGCCGCGACGCCGACCTCGGGCCCGTCACCGGCGGTGGACCGGAACAGGACCGCGGCCTCGCCGTCGCCGGCGGTGCACAGGTCGAGGAACCGCACCAGCGGGCGGGCGAGCGGCTCGGCGGGGTCGACGGCCTCGACCCGGTAGAGCCCGAACGAGCCCGGGTAGACGGCGATGCGGGCCGCGGTGCCGCTGAACAGGTGCACCACGACGGGCCGGCCGTCGATCCAGCCGGCCGCCTCGGACACGGTGTGCCGCGTCGACAGCGCCGCGATCGCGGCGACGACCAGGTCTCCCGGCACCACGTCGCCGTTCACCTCGGTGCACAGCCCGCGGGCGAGCAGCGACGCCATCCCGGAGGCGACGACGATGTCGCTGCTCGCCTCGGATTGCAGGTTCAGCCGCTCGCGCACCGCATCGGCCGGCTGCGCGCCGGCCGACCGGAGCAGGAACTCGAGCTCCGCGAACGTGAACAACGTGCCTTCGGCCATGGCCGGGTCCGCTCCTTCGTCAGTCATGAGCCGGCGTTACCAGCCGAGCAGTTTCTTGGCGTTGTTGAACCCGCCCTCGGCGATGTCCACCACCGCCCCACCGACGTCGCCCACGGCACGGCCGACGTCCGCGACCGCGCTGACGACGTGGCCGCCGGCGTCGTACAGGTGATGACCCGCGTCGATCACGCCGTTGACGGCGGCGAGCTTCGCGTCATCGGGGACCAGCAGGTTCCAGCCGACGTCCGCGACGAAGATGCCGATCGCGGCCGGCGGGAACCCGATCGTCGCCAGCTCCAGCAGCGGAAACGCGACGTCGGCGACGACGTCGGCGGTGGCAACCTTGGTGCTGTCCCAGTTGCCGGTCCGGTTGCCGTGCTGAATGGCGTTGACGAGCGTGTACACGTCGATGGCACCGCCGACGACGTCGCCGACCCCACCGACCGCCTTGGCGACCTTGCCGAACTTCTTGGCGTCGAGCTGGCCGAGGACCGTGGCGATCCCGCCGATGACGACCGTGTTGAGGTCGCCGAGAACCTTGAGGAACCCGCCGTTCTGGTCGACCGGGCCGCTGAGCGTGCACGAGGGCGGGAACGACCCACCGCCGCCGCCCGTGCCGTCGGCGCCGCTGGCGATGCGCTGCTCCTGCGCGTTGCGGACCGCGACGACCGACGCGGCGCGGGTCGAGCCGGCCGCCTGCAGCAGCAGCCCGGACAGCCGGTGCTGCCACAGGTCGCGGAAGTGCTGACCGTCCTCGCCGTCCCACGCGGTCCGGGCGAACGCCGCGCTGACCTCACTGCGGATGCCCTCGAGGCGGTTGGCCGCCTCCTGCATGCGCAGGCCGAGCCGTTGCAGCTCGTCCGCATCAGCACCGGACATACCCGCCATGCAGTGCTCCCGTCCGACGTATCGACCAATTTGCCCCGCGATGCCGTTGCCCAGCGGAGCGTGAGCGCACAGGTACGCAGCGGCGGCCGGTCGGCGCGGTAGACGTTAGCGGCCGAATCGTCGATGTCACGGCCTCCGTGCGGACGTCAGCACCTTCGGCCGCGGCACGTCAGGCTGCCGGGGCGGCACCACCTGCCGCCTCGATGCCTGCGTCACATCGAACGTCTTTGCCGCACGGCAAACGCCTCGAAAGATCAACCCGATCGGCCGACCACCGGCGGTGTACGGCCCTCCACCGCGCTCATGATTGACTTTGCGCGGCCGCCACCTGAGAATCCGCGCCTGCGCGGGACCGGGACAGCCACCCGCCGGCCGGTGCGGTCAGCCTGGGCTGTGCGCCGCGACGCGCTTCACGCCAACACGCGTCAGGCAGTGTTGGTGACGGCCGTCAGCAGCCGCTTGAGCTGTGCGACCAGTTGATCGTCGCCGCTTGTGAGCACCTGGTCGTTGCCGGCCCGGTTGTAGAGCCAGTACAACAGTTCGGCCGGCTCGCCCTGAACACGTGCCCGGGTGGCCTGGTCGGGGACCTGCCCGGGATCGCACCGGGAGACGTCGGCGCCGTCAGGTCGCACAGTTATCCACCAGGCGGTGTCTCTGGCTGACACGGCCACCACGTTGCCGTCCCAATCGTTCAGGTGAGCGGCGAACTCCTCGGGAAACAGCCGGGTAAGTTCGCCGAGAAAACCCGTCAGCATCTCGTCGATCCCATCGATCGCCAGATCGCGGGGCATCGGCACGACCGGGCCGGCCACTGCCAGTTCAGCGTCCACGCGGTGGATGGCCGTCTCGTGTGTTGTTCGCCGGGTCCAGTAGTACACGGTCTCATGCGGCATCTGGCCCACATGCTCGTCGGGCGGGCGCCCGGCCAGGTCCTGCACCACCGCGGTGTAGCCGCGGTCGAGGGCCGCCAGTGCGTCTGGAGGCAACTCCACCCTCGGAACATCCTCGGGCATGTGCAGGCGCCGCACCACGACATTGAGATAGAAGTTCGCAACATGACGGACCAGTTCCTCGACCGTCCACTCAGGGCAAGTGGGGACCGGTGCAGTCAGATCACGTGCGGCCGCGGCGCGAAGTTGGGCGACTTCGGCGTCAAGGCAGTGCAGCAGCCTGGATCTATCCATACCGGCAGTAGACCAGACACCAACGCGGCGCGCGGCGACCTCCCCACAGCGCAGCCCGGCGACGCGCCGGTTGCCGTATGCGGGAATGCCGGCCTGCTCCGGGCCCACCCTCGCCCGGCGGGAGGTCGGCAACGCTCGGACGTCGCTGCGATTGTCCACATTCCCAGGCCAGGTGCCTCACCCGGCGGGAGGGGGTCCCTGCCGGTACCCCTTTGCCCGGTGTCTCCCGGCTGGACGTGGGTAGGTGTCAGCTGGAAGCACGACTGGGGTGCCCGCGAGGTCACGATCGCTGCTTCCCCGGAACTGAGAGGAAAACGCTCATGCTGACCATCCCGCAGTTGACGCTGAACAACGACGTCGCGATTCCCGCGATCGGGTTCGGTGTGTTCCAGACGCCGCCGGACGAGACCCGCGCCGCGGTCGACGCCGCGCTGGCGGCCGGCTACCGGCACATCGACACCGCCGCCGCGTACAGCAACGAGCGCGAGGTCGGTGAGGCGATCGCCAAGTCCGGCGTCGAGCGCTCCGAGGTCTTCATCGAGACGAAGATCTGGATCAGCGACTACGGCTACGACCAGACACTGCACGGCTTCGACAAGAGCGCCGGCAAGCTCGGCGTCGACCAGATCGACCTGCTGATCCTGCACCAGGCGCTGCCGTCGGAGTTCGCCAAGACCCTGGGCGCCTACCGCGCGCTGGAGACGCTCCTGGCCGACGGCAAGGTCCGCGCCATCGGGGTCAGCAACTTCATGGTCGAGCACCTGACCGCGCTGCTGGACAAGGCCACGGTCGTGCCGGCGGTGAACCAGCTCGAGGTGCACCCGTATTTCGCCCAGCGCGACGTGCAGGAGTACGGCGCCCAGCACGGTATCCTCGCCCAGGCGTGGTCGCCGATCGGCGGTGTCACGTTCTACCGCGACAGCGGGCACTCCAGCACCCTGCAGGACCCGGTGATCGGCAAGATCGCCGAGGCGCACGGCAAGTCACCCGCGCAGGTCATGCTGCGCTGGCACCTGCAGCAGGGCCGCTCGGCGATCCCCAAGTCGACGAAGCCGGCGCGCATCGCGGAGAATCTCGACGTGTTCGACTTCGAGCTGACCGGCGGGCAGCTCGCCGCGATCGACGGCCTCGACACCGGCAAGCGCGGCGGCCCCGAGCCGGACGCCATCACCCTCGCCAGCTTCGGCCGGCCGATCCCCGAGGCCTGATCTCGCTCTCCCGCGTCGCGGGCTTGCGTTCCTACGAAGTACACGGAGGGCGAACATGCGTACCACCAACTTCGGCGACCTCACGGTCTCCCGCATCGGCCTGGGCGCGATGGGGATGTCGCACGGCTACAGCGGCGCCGGCAGCGACGACGCGGAGTCGATCCGCACCATCCACCGGGCGATCGAGCTGGGTGTCACGCTGATCGACACCGCCGAGGTCTACGGACCGTATGTCAACGAGGAACTGGTCGGCAAAGCGCTGAAGGGGCGCCGCGATCAGGTCGTGCTGGCCACCAAGTTCGGCCTCATCTCCCACGACGGCCGCGTCCCGAGCGGCCTGGACAGCAGCCCCGGCAACATCCGCGCCGCCGTCGAGGGCTCGCTCAAGCGCCTCGGCACCGGCCACATCGACCTGTACTACCAGCACCGCGTCGACCCGAGCACCCCGATCGAGGACACCATGGGCGCCCTCGCGGAACTCGTGAAGGAGGGCAAGGTCCGCCACGTCGGGCTGTCCGAGGCCTGGATCGGCACCATCCGCCGCGCACACGCCGTGCACCCGGTCACCGCCCTGCAGTCGGAGTACTCCCTGTGGACGCGGGACCAGGAGCAGATCCTGCCGGTGCTGCGTGAGCTGGGCATCGGCCTGGTGGCGTACTCCCCGCTCGGCCGGGGCTTCCTCACCGGTGCCCTGCGCACCCCGGCCGACGTCGAACGCCTCGACGACAGCGACTTCCGCAAGCACCACCCGCGCTTCACCGGCGAGAACCTCCGGCACAACCTGCGCCTCGCCGACCAGGTGCGGGCCGTCGCCGATGAGGTCGGCGCCACCTCCGGCCAGGTCGCGCTGGCGTGGCTGCTGGCCCAGGGCGACGACGTCGTCCCGATCCCCGGCACCAAGCGGGTCAGCCGCGTGGAGGAGAACGCCGCCGCGGACGCCGTCACGCTCACGCCCGAGCAGGTCGCGACCCTGACCGCGCTGCCACCGGCCGAGGGCGGCCACCACACCGAAGAGCAGATGCAGGTGATCGAACGCTGAGCCGGCCCGGCCGGTCCCGTTCCACACCGGACCGGCCGGCCGCCAGAGGAGCACTTCCTTGCCGCTGAACGCTGCCTCACGGGCAACGCCGCCTTCCAGGGGCACCGCCTCATCGTCGTGGCTCACTCGACAGCGGCATCGAGTTCTGCCGAGCAGATACGCCATCATGCGCGCCTGCTCTCGCAAAGGTCATCGACAATTTCGGCCAGGAGTGACCGATCGAGTTGACCCATGACCCGCGCGCAGACAGACCAATCCGTGCTGAGCAGCAGGGTGGTGGCCACCAGTCGGCGTGCGAACGGTCGTCCGGATGCGGTTTTGCAGGCGCTCTCAGCAATCGCCAGCAGTGCCTGGACCTGTTCGGAGGAGGGCCAGAGATCCAGCGCAATGCGCTCCGCAGTCGTCGGAGCCGTGATGGCGACTGCCCGGGCCACGCCAGCCATCGCTCGTGTTCGGCGCACCCGGTCGACGATCAACCGGGCGATCTGCTCGGCTCGCCGCGGGTGTTCGACGGCCACCATCAGCGCAAGCCATTCGAGCAACTCATGCCGGGTCTGCAGATGCTCGATCTTCTCGGCTATCCACAACGCCGAGTCGATGTCCCCCGGTGCCACGTCGCGTGCCGCCTCCGCCAGAGCACGGGAGTGTTCGATCGGGCCGCGTGACGCTTGTGTGACGTCCTGCAGCCATTCCCTGACGGCAGCCGGATCGCGTTCTGGCCCGTTCGGTCGCGGCGGGGGTCCTGCATTTCTGCGCCGTTCGTCGGCATCGAACTGTTGGATGAGGGTCCGGAATTGCCGCTTTTCCTGTGAGTCGTCGATAACCTCGGCTGCGGAGCCAGCGAGCGCGCGCAGATGGTTGGACCATGGCCGGTCCTGGGACGCCGCCGCGGTGGCAAGCTCGGTCAGCAGACGTACCCGGAGTAGCGCATCACCAACGGCGAGCACTAGGCGTTCCGCGAGACTTCTGTCCCGATCGCCAATGCCGTGTAGCACCGCTACAAGAGCCTGCACGCGGGCCGTCGCATCCGAGATTTGCCCAGCCAATGTCCATGCCTGACTTGGATCATGCGCAACGAGTACGGTCGCGATGTTGCCAAATGCGCGGTCGCGCCCGTTCTGTGGTCCGATGTTGTCGGCAATCCGCAGCGCTTGCCCAAGATCGGTAGCCGCCACGACGCGGGCGACCTCCGCCGCCGCAAGCCCGCGCGTTACAGGGGATTCGATCTCCGACGCGAGTATTTGGAGCGCGGTGTCCGGCTCACGCTCGGCGAGTTTCGCCGCGACCAGAGCCATCGTCCGTTGCTTGACTACCGTGATGGGGATCGACGCCGCGACCTTGATAGCTCGATCTGGGCGAGTCTCGAGCAACGTGACGACGACGGCCATGAGAATATCCGACTTGACCGGCAAGTCGGTGACCGACGTCGCGGCACGAGCCGCCAGATCGGGCGCGGTCGCCACTAGGCGCTTGGCCACCGCCGCGAGCGTGTCGTTGCGGGGGTGCACGTCGGTGATGGCCATTGCCAGATCGACTGCGCGTTCCGGTGCGACCGCAGCGAGGGCTATAGCAACGGTTCCGATTGCACGTTCGCGCTGCTTGGCGTCCGCGATCGCGAGCGCGAGCTGCTCCGCTTGCACAGGGTCGTTCGCGGCGGTTCGTTCCATCGCGAGCGCCTCTGCCTTCGCGATTGCCGAGCGGACTTCGTGGCGACGGCGTGGATCTGTGATTGTCCACAGTAGTCGGCGAGCGCGCTCGGGGTCGTATTCGACGATCGCCTGAACGACGGTGACGAGCGATCGCTCCTCCTCGGAAACGTCGACCGCTCCGCGCGACGTTTCCTCCGCCATGTGCGCCAAGCGAATGCTGCGCTCCAAGTCGACCGGCGCTAGTGCCAACGCGACGCCCACAAGTGCCGCTGCCCGCGCGACGGGGTTCGTCGCCGCCAGGGCGATCTGTTCGGCGACATCCGGCGTGTCGGTTGCAATCATGATCGCAACCGACACGTCGACAGATTCAAAATTTCCACCGGACCGCATCATTTGCCGGGCATCCGAAGCATCAAGCGCGGCGGAAGGCGGCGCGAGCAACACCGAGACCCGGCTCCGCACCGCGGGGCTCCGGATCAAACGGCGCAATTTCTCGGCTTCGTCGATCGCCACTTTGGCCTCGCTCGGAGCCCGTCGCGCGAGCATCGACGCCAGTTGGGCCAGGCAAACGGCACGTTGCGACAGGTCGTTAATCGACCGTAGGAAAGTTAACGCCTCGCGGGGAGCATGCTCGGCGATCACCTCCGCAATCGTCAGCAGAGGCTCGCAGCTTCGGCCGGCATCAACGAGACCCAAGGCCAGATGCTTGGCCTCCTCAATACAAGTCTGCGCGTCCGCTGGTGCCAACTGCTGAAGCGCGGACCAAAGTCGCGCGAGTCCTGCCGCCCGCCGCCCGTCGTCCGCTATGGTGTAGATCATCGCCTGTGCTCTGCCAGCATCCCGAGGAGCAGTCGCAACTGCTACCGAGGTCATGGCCGAGTCGCGGTCGGCGGAGTAGGCGAGGTCAGCGAGGTATCGCTCCGCGCGCTCAGGATCGCGATCGGCGATGCTGTCTGCAATCGCTGCGTATGCACGTGAGCGGCGCGAAACGTCGGGTATCGCTGCGGCGATGCTCTCTGCATGGACAACATCTCGTGCTGCGATCGTGCGAGCGATGTCGATCGCACCGTTGGATCGCCACTCGGCATCTGCAATGCTGGCAACGATCTGCTCGGCCCTCACCGCATCGCCGCCTGCGACGACCGCGGCAAGCGCCGCGAGCGCTCGCCCCTGCTTGCCAAGGTCGGGACTGCTCCGGGCGAGCCCTTCGCCTCGGTGCGGCTTTCCTAGCAACGCCCACAACGCCGGCAGCCGATCCGGAATGTGAACATTGCGCCGTCTGATGACGAGTCGGCGTTGCGCGAGTCGGACCAGCGTTCGCAAATCCGGATCCGGTTGCTCCGCCGACCGACGGATCGCCGCTTCGATCTCACCGTATGCTGCGTGGTCGCCCCCAGTATGATCCAACATCCTGCTGTGACGCCGGTCGTCCTGTGCGAGAACGGTCAACCGGTCCGCGTCGTGTGCGGCGTCCAACATCTGCTGGTAGCCCGTAAGCAGGTACCTCGGCGTCGATTCGGGCCAGCCAGCGATCTGATATTGCTCGGCCCAGTGATGGATCCGCATGCGATGTTTTTCGATTTCGTTTGGGCCGAGTGACGTTTCCGCTTGCTGTTTAAGTGTCTCGTGGGCGAACATGTACACGCTCTGCTGGGCGGTCGACAGCGGATCGGCCCGGCCGCCGATCGTCCGCCCAAAGACACTGCCGAGGAGTGCGGCAATTGCATACCTAGGCCGTCCGGTCAAGTCTTCCAGATCCCCAAGCGCCAGACCACCACCGCTGGCGGCGATGAGGCCGACGATGTTGCGGTGCAATGGCTCCGGGATGCGGGCGAGAAGCTCGCCGAGCTCGAACTGAGCGCGCTCGGCGATCCTTGATGCGTGGCTCGATGGGTGCAGCATCCGATGGGTGCATCCTCGCAGCGGATGATCCAGGTCCAGGTCAGTAGGAAGGTCGGGATGCGGGCGGCCGGACACAATTACCCTGAGTCCGTCGCGGCAATCTCGCGGCAGCAGTGACGCGATGCTCGGCATACCGGAGCCGGGCCGGGCGCCGGTATCCTCGTCCAGGCCGTCGATCAGGAGAACCAGGCGAAGACTCCGGCGATGCAGTGCGGCTGTAGTCGCCCGCAGTAGACGACGGCGATGCGCGTCGAGAACCGACGGGCTGCCATGCGGCATCTCTTCGCCAGTCAGGGCCGAGAACTGGTCCAGCAGGGCAACGGTGAATGCTGTGCTGTCCGTCTGGCCGGCGAACCGCGCGGTGATGAAGAACGGAACGACGACGACACCCGCAGGCGGGTGCAGGGCGAATGTAGCCATGAGTGCGGTCTTGCCGGCCCAAGGCCGGCCTTCCCAGTACATATACGGCTCGTCGCCGGCACAGAACTCTGCCATCGCCTGCAGTTCAACTTCCCGGTCACGCAGCCCGTCCGGTGGAGCGATGTCTTGCAGCTGCTCTCGGTATGCCGACCAGGTCAACGCCAGATTCGGAATGTCGAGATGTCGGTACCGGCCGGCAATCATGGGCCAGGGGGCCCGGCCCAGATCGGCGATACCTCGGGACGTCAAGACGTCGAGGACGGCATCGAGCCGACACGCCGCCAGTCGGCCCAGACCCTCCCTCTTGTGATGACTCGTGACAACACCGACGAGTACTCCTTGACAGAACACAGGGCCACCCGACATGCCCTCCCAGGGCGACCGGTCGGGGTGATCCGGGTCTGGGGCGGGCGGCGGCACGATCAATTCGATTGCGCCGTCCCGCCGATTGGATCCGGCGGTGATCGTTGCCGGGACCTGCGCCATTACGCGATACTTCGGAGCGCCGTCACCATCGACTGGCTCAAAGCCGTCTTCGCGGCGGAGCTTCCATCTCGGAAATCCGGCCGCCATGCCATCGATAATGACGCCGACATCGCCGAATGTACCGATAGCGGGTTGCTCCACGTCGACAGACTCGTCGATCGAAATCGTCGCTAGGTCCCAATCTCCGAGGCGGTCCGCCCGTGTCCCGGTCACAGTCCACATCGTCGCCATCCCGGCGTCGAACGTACACGTGATCACTGCGGCGTCGGCCACGATGTGCCAGGCTGTAAGCACAGCGGTCCCTGTTAGCAGGTAGCCCGCGCCACACAGAGCGGCGCCGTGACGGTCGACCGCAATCACCTGCGCGACCCGTGACGGGATCCAGCCGTTGGACTGCACAACGATCAGCTCTCAGTGCCGGGTCAGCGCAAACCGCTGCCCGGCACCTCCTCGCCGTCGATCGGTCTGCCGGCCACGGTCGTTTTCACGCCGTGCTCGTCCATGGGTTGGAGGGTCAGCTTGATACGATGCGTATGTTGCGACGACCGCTTGCTCTCGGCGCTAGCATCGACGACCCACAGTTTTGCTTTGGCGCCATTGCCCCGCGAGCTGTCGACCACGACGGCGAACTCCAACTCGATCGGGCCGAGCTCGAACCGAAGTGTCTTATCTTCGCCCTGCCATTGCGCGTAATACAGGTCGCCACGGAGCTGCCGGATGACCTCTGCCACGCTGATGTCGTCGGCATCGCCCACTGATTTCCTCCGTTGATCGTTAGCCGTCGTCGCGCACATCATTGCGCAGCGGGCGGCCAAACAACAGCCGCCCATTGGATGTTTGGTCTCGTCATGCGGGTAAGCAACCGACACGGGTGCCGCGGCCGTTCGCAGATCTTGAACGGTTGGGTTGGTACGGGCTTCATGGTGGGACCGGGGCAGCGAGGAGGTCGGTAGCTGCCGCTAACCACCGGTGGCTCTCAAAAGTACGACACGGCGGCGTGGGTACGGTCGTGCCATGACCGACTGGGTGCGACTCGAACTGGACGTGGAGCAGTTCAACGACGCGGAGTTCGAGCCCTACCTGCAACGGGCCCGGACGGCGGGCACCGCGTTCACGACGATGGCGCAGCTCGGTGACACGGCGCCGCACCGGCGCGCGCTCTACGAGCTGAACAAGACGTGCTCGGCCGACATCCCGGACCGCGGGACCTTCTACACGTACGCCGAGTACCTCGCCCAGCGCATCGACGTGGCCACCTTCAACCCGAGCGGCGTCGTCCTCGCGACCCGCGACGACGCCTGGATCGGGATGTCCACGACCTCGTTGCACCCGGACAAGGGGTACGCGTTCGCGGAGATGACCGGCGTGCTCGCGCCGCACCGCGGGCAGGGCCTGTCCCTGGCGCTGAAGCTGCTCGCGATCCGTTTCGTCAGGGCATCGGGCTACCGGCGGCTGCTGACGTTCCACCACCCGCGCAACACGTCCGCGATCGCGATGAACCGGCGGCTCGGCTTCGTCGACCCGCCACCCGAACAGGTCGGTTGAGGGTCCGGGTTCGCCCGCGTCGTCTTGCCGACAGCGACCGGCGAACCGGTACTTCGACGTGGATGCGCGGCCGGGACCGGCCGACCCTCACCCGCATGGGCGACATCCTGTTCCGGCTGCTCGGGGACGTTACGGCCCGCGACCACGAGGGCGCGGCGGTCGACCTCGGCCACGATCGGCAGCGCTGCGTGCTGGCGGTCCTGCTGGTCGCGGCCGGCCGGGCGGTCCCGGCCGACACGCTGATGGAGCGGGCCTGGGGCGAGCGGCTGCCACGCCGGCCGAAGGACGCCCTGTACAGCTACATTTCCCGGCTGCGGCACGTGCTCGCCCCGACCGGCGCCACGCTGGAGCGGCAGCGGGCCGGGTACCTGATCCGGGTCGACCCGCTCGCTGTCGACCTGCACCGGTTCGACGACCTCGTCCGGCAGGCCCGCGCGGCCGCCGACGACCGGCAGGCGCTCGACCTGGTCGAGGAGGCGCTTGCGTTGTGCGCCGGTGAGCCGTTCGGTGCGCTCGACACGCCCTGGCTGAATGCGGTCCGCGACGAGCGGGACCGTTCCCGCCGCCGCGCCGAACGCGAGCGCGACGAGCTGGTGCTGCGGGTGGGTGGGCATGCCGTCGTCGTCGACCGGCTCGTGGCCAGGGCCGCGCAGGACCCGCTCGACGAGGCGCTCGCCGGGCAGGCGTTGGTGGCGTTGTACCGCTGCGGCCGGTCCGCGGAGGCACTCGCGCATTACGACCGGGTCCGGCGCCGGCTCGCCGAGGAGCTGGGCACCGAGCCCGGGGCCGCGCTGCGCTGCCTGTACGAACGCATCCTGCGCGCCGACCCGGAGCTGGCCGGGCCCGAACCGCCGGCGAACCAGCGGCCGGACCCGCAGCCGGAGCCGCGGCCGGCACCGCGCCAGCTGCCACCGCCGCCGGGGTCGTTCGTCGGGCGGGCCCGGCAGCTGGCCGAGCTCTCCGCCGCCCTGGCACCCGCCGCCGGCGCCGGCCCCGCCGTGGCGATCTCCGCCATCGGCGGGCCGGGTGGCGTCGGCAAGACGTGGCTGGCGCTGCGCTGGGCGCACGAGCACCAGCACCGCTACCCGGACGGTCAGCTCTACGTCAACCTGCGCGGCTTCGACCCGTCCGGCGAGCCGGTGGACCCCGCCGCCGCGATCCGCTCGTTGCTGGAGGGTCTGGGTGTGCCGGGGTACGCGTTGCCGGCCGACGCCGACAGCCGGGCGGCGCTGTATCGCAGCCTCGTCGCGGGTCGCCGGATGCTCGTCGTGCTGGACAACGCCCGTGACACCGCCCAGGTCGTGCCGCTGCTGCCCGGGGCGCCGGGCTGTGCCGTCCTGGTCACCAGCCGGCGGCGGCTCACCGGGCTGGTCGCCACCTACGGCGCGCGGCCCGTGCGGCTGGACGTGATGAGCGACGCGGAGGCGAGGGCCTTGCTGCGCGCCCGGCTGGGCGAGTCCCGGCTCGCCGCGGAGCCGGCGGCCCTCGACGCGCTGCTGCCGCACTGCGCGGGCCTGCCCCTGGCTCTGGGCATCGTGGCGGCGCGGATGGCGACCGGCACGCCCGGCGACCGGCCCGGCGGGCTCGCGGCGCTGGCCGCCGAGCTGCACGACCGGCGGGCCCGGCTGGACGCCCTCGACACCGGTGAGCTGACCCTGAGCCTGCGCGCGGTGATGGACAGCTCCGTCCGCGCGCTGTCCGGCCCGGCCGAGCGGGTGCTGTGCCGCCTGGGCCAGGCGCCCGGCCCCGACATCGGGATCGCCGCCCTGTCCGCCCTCGACGGCACGGCCCCGGAGGCGCTGCGCCCGGCGCTGCGTGAGCTGATCGACGCGAACCTGCTCACCGAGGACCCGCCGGGACGGTACCGGATGCACGACCTGGTCCGGTTGTACGCCGACGAGCGGGCCGCCGCCGGGGACGAGGCCGGGCGACACGCGGCCCTGGAACGGCTGCTCGATCACTACCTGCACACGGCGTACGCGGCGGACCGGCGGCTCCAGCCGCTGCGCCCTCCGATCGCCCTGGCGCCGGCCGTGGCGGACGCGCGGGTCGCGGCCCCGGTCGGCCGGCGCGCGGCGCTGGCCTGGTTCGCGGCCGAACGGCACACGCTGCCGGCCGCGGTGCGCCACGCCGCCGCGAACGGGTTCGACCGGCACACCTGGCAGCTGGCGTGGGCCCTGCTGTACCTGTTCGACCAGCGCGGCGACTGGCAGGACCAGGTCGATGTCCACCGGGTCGCGCTGTGCTCCGCGCGCCGGCTCGCCGACGACCGTGGTCAGGCCCACGCGCATCTGGGCGCCGCCCGCGGGTACACCTGGCTGGGCCGCTTCGACGAGGCGCGCGAACACCTGGGCCGCGCGCTCACCGCGTTCGAACGGCTGGACGACCGGATCGGCCAGGGAACCGCCCGGCGTGGCCTGGCCCGCGTCTCGGCCCGCCAGGGGCAGCCGCGCCGGGCCCTGGACGACGACCACCGGGCGCTGGAGCTGTTCGCGGCGGCCGGCCACGAGTACGGGCTGGCGCAGGTGCTCAACGCGATCGGCTGGCACCACGCACACCTCGGCGAACACGACCACGCGGCGGACTGGTGCCGGCGGGCGATCGCGATCCAGCAGCGCATCGGCGACCGGGTCGGCGAGGGCATGACCTGGGACAGCCTCGCCTACATCCGGCGCGGCGACCGGCGCCACCGCGACGCGGTCGACTGCTACCGCCGCTCCGCACAGCTGCTGCACGACGCCGCCGACGGGTACTACGAGGCGGTCGTGACCGAGCACCTCGGCGACGTGCACGCCGAACTCGGCGACGCGGAGGCGGCGCGGGCGGCGTGGCGGCACTCGGCCTGCCTGCTCACCGCGCTCGGCCACCCGCACGCCGCCGGCCTGCACACCAAGCTCGCGGTGCGGGGCGGCCCGCCGCTGCGCCGCCCGGTGGAGAGCAAGATCTAGGACCGACGCGGACACGCGCCGTGCCGTCACCCTGACCTGCGGCCGCCCGCCGTCACGGCGGCCTCGGCGTGGTCCCCCACCACGCCACGGTCGCCCTTCTGAGTCCGTCAGGGCGACCGTGGCGATCCGGGAGGTGCCGGTTACAGGCTGCGGGCGGCGATATCGCCGTAGGCGGTGGTCGCGTGGATGGTCAGCTCGGCGGTGCCGCCGGCGTTCTTGAGCGCGTTGTGGACCCGGCCGTAGCTGGTGCCGGCGTCCAGGGACGCGTCGACCCCGGCGGCGGCACCGACGGACACGTCACCGGCCTGGGTGTGCAGCACCACCGCACCACGGACCGCCTCAACGATGCGGATGTCACCCTTCGCGGTGCTGATCTGCGCCGGCCCGTTGAGCCGCCCGACGGAGACGTCACCGGCGAGGGTGGTCAGCCGGACCCCGGTGACGTCGTCGAGGTTGATGTCGCCGTGCGCGCCGTCGTAGGCGACGTCGCCGAGACGCCCGACGGCGCGGACGTCGGCGCTGGCCGCCTTCACCTCCACCCGCGAACCCGCCGGCAGGCCGACGGTCACCTGGATGGAGCCGGAGCTGCCGAGGATCTGATGCTTCGCGGTCGCCTCGATGCGCAGGACACCGTCGCCGTACACGACCGTGGTCTGCTCGGCGACCTTCACGTCACGGCTCTTGGCCGGGTCCGCGGGCAGCACCTCCACGGTGGTGTCGACGCGGTCGGCGGCGACGAACTGGACCCGACCCGCGGGGATGTCCAGGATCGCAGAGATCGGGGCGGGGGTGTCGAAGGTCTGCATGCTGCTCACTCCTTGGTCTGCTTCGGCGCCAAGCCGGTCCGGCTTGCCCACAGACCATCGCGAGCCGCTCTGACACCGGACTGACAGCGCGCTAACACCCCACCGCCAGCAGCGACCAATCCCTGTCAGGGAGCCTTCAGGAGTACGGGCCCGACGCTCCGGGTCCACGGCCGGCCGAAACGGTATCGAGGGGGTGCGCGGCGATCCGCGCGGCGAGATTCCTGGCGACCGAATCGGCCGCGGCGCTGCCGGGCTTGCGCCTCGCCTGGTCCTCGAAGCAGGCGAGGAACTGATCGCCGAACCCCAGCCGGGGATAGCGCTCGAGCGTCGCCGCCCTGGCTTCCGGCGGGAACTCGTCCTGCCACCGTCCCACGATCTCCCAGCTCGTCGCGACCTGCAGCAGGTGCGCCTCCGGGTCAACGTCCGCGGACACGTCATCGCGCATGTGCAGCATGATGATCTCCCCGACCCGTTCCACCCGGTCGGCCGGCCAGCCCGCCGCGAGGCCGAACACCCGGGCCACGTCTCCCCCGGCCTCCTCGAACGGCACCGTGTAGCTGTCGAACGACGGCGCCAGCGCGATGTCGTGCAGCAACGCCGACACGCAGAGCAGCTCCTCGTCGCAGCGGATCCCGTGCGCCTCGGCGTACATGGCCCCCCAGATGTAGCTGCGCACGGAATGGTTGAAGAACGCGGGCGGGAAATAGCGCTCGGCCACGGACATGGCGGCCGCGACCGCGGGCGTCTCCGGCAACATCAGGCCTACCTCTCACACGATCTCCATCTGGTCCACCTGCGCCAACCGTCCAGCAGACAAGCGGCGAACAGCCTCACCCGACGGGAGCGACCCGGCGCGTGGAAGTTTCGGCGGGGGGTACAGGTCAGCGCGGTGCCGGGGCTCGATCGTTGACGGGCGGGGGCGGGCGGCTCAACCGTTGCCGGTATGACGAAGAGGCTGGCCGTCCTGGGTGCGATCGGCGCGTGCGCCGCCCTGCTCGTGCTGTACCTGCAGCCCAGCGCCCAGGCGACGGTGCCGGAGCCCACCGCGCCGGTGACCGGCAATGCGACCTACTTCGACGCCCTCGGCTCGCCCTACGGCGGTTGCGGGATGCCTCAGGCGGAGCTGGAGACGCAGGACTTCGTCGCGCTCAACGTCTTCAACACCCCCGGCGACGGTACCTTCTACACCCGCCCCCTGCCGGCGTCGATGGCCGACAAGATGGGACTGTGGAACAACGGCCGCAACTGTGGACGCTGGGTCCAGGTCAAGATCGCGGACTACTGTTCGGGCACGAACGACGGCGCCCTCGGCCAGCCGTTCTGCCGCAACGGGTCGTGGGCGTCGGACGCGTACAACGGCGGCGTCCTGAACATGATCGTGGCGGACAGCTGCGGCGACGCGAACTCATGGTGCCGCGACGACCCGTACCATCTGGATCTGTCGAAGCCCTCGCTGAACCGGTTCGTGAAGAACGGGGCGCCGCTGAGCGACCTGTTCCCCAACCATTGGAACAACCGGCACGTGGACTGGTCGTTCATCCCCGCGCCCAGCTACTCCGGCGACATCCAGATCGGTTTCCTCAGCGGCGCGCAACGCTGGTGGCCGGCGATCGCCGCGTCCCGCCTGCCCAACGGCATCCACGGCGTCGAGTACTACGCCGACGGCGCCTGGAAGTCCGCACAGCTCAACGGCGACATGGGCCAATCCTACGTGATCGGCGGCACGACGTCGGGCGGCACCCAGTTCCGGATCCGGGTGCGGGACGCTTCGGACGCGCTGCTGTTCGGCGGCCGGGAGTACAGCTTCGCGCTGCCGGAGGCGTGCTCCGCGCAGTGCGGGGCGGCGTACACCAGGGCGACCTACACCACGGGAGGCGCGTCGTCCTCGGCCTCCCCCTCCCGCTCCGCCTCGGTCTCACCGTCGGCCTCGGTCTCGGTCTCACCGTCCGCCTCCCGGTCGCCGTCGGCGTCAGCGTCGGCGTCAGCGTCGGCGTCAGCGTCGGCCAGTGCGTCCGCAGGCGGTTGCACCGCGACCGTTGCCGTCACCGGGACGTGGGGCAGCGGCTACCAGGCCGAGGTGACGGTTCGCAACACCGGCGGCGCCGCGTCGACCGGCTGGACGGTGTCGTTCACCTTCGCCGGCACGCAGCGCATCGCCAGCTCCTGGAACGCCGTCGCGACGCAGACCGGCACCCGGGTAACCGCGGCGAACCAGCCGTACAACGCGGTCATCCCCGCCGCCGGCTCCACCAGCTGGGGCATGGTCGTCGACGGCCAGAACCAACCCCTGACAGCACTCACCTGCACGCTTCGCTGAAGCACGCGGAACCACGGCAATGTGCCCGGGTCGGTGCCAACCTGGGCGCGCACCAACGGCTGGCGGCGTCTCGGTCCGGCGTCATCGGCTTCCGATAGCGTCAGCGTCGATGATTCGCCCTGCCGCCGCTCGCAGCACCGCGGGATCGTCAGTGGCGCACACGTTACAGACGGTCCAGATCGCACCGTCGGGCGTCACGACGGTGCTCTGATCGATGGCTGTCGTGCCGAGTTCGTCGTTCGGTGCGTCGGATCGCACGCGCTCGCGGATCAGATGGAAGTTCGGCGAGGAATAGACGGCGTCAGTGGTCGCGGACCGCACCACGATGGTGCGGCCGCCCGGTGCGATCTGCACGTGAAGGCCGTCGTTGATCTCATGCTCGGCGAGCACGTGCAGGATCTGGCTCTCCACAAGGAACAGCGCGTGATCGGTCAGGACGACGGCCTGGCGGGTCTGCGGGTCAACGACGATGTCCCTGATGCCGCCCAGGCCGTCGTACGTGACGCGTGCCTCGCCGGTGGTCAGGTCGAGCACCTCGACGCTGCCATCGGATCGTCCGACGATGATGCGATCTTCGAGTGCTGCGACCGCCGTCGCGGTCGTGGCGGCACCACCACCTTGACGGATGACCTTCGTGCTCGGGAGTGCCTTGGCTTTGCCACCCGTCAGGTTCCACCGGTCGATGTGGTTGCCGGCCACCGAGACAAGCAGGCCGCCGGAGGGTGTGAGCGCGACCGGGCCGCCGGGGTGAAGCTCCGAGACGACGCCTCCGTCGGCGACGATGACGGTGCGATGATCGGCGTACGTCAGCGCGGCAGCGGATCCGGCAGGTGCGGTCAGCCATCGCGCTCCGTCCTTCCACGCAAGTGACGCCACTGGTCCCGTCAGTCGCGCAACGGCACCGGACCGCTCCCATCGAAGCAGGTCGACCGGTTGCTGCGCCGGCCGGTCGGTCGACGTGACCAGCAATCCACCCGCGACCACGCCGAGCGGATGCAGTCGTGCCTGTTCCGCATTGCCGGCCGCGGACCTGCCGGCCGACATGACGCGATCCAGCCGCTGCCGGAACACACTCCCTCCGGCCGTGCCGAGCACGATGCTCCAATTGCCGCGCTCGTCGCGCTCGAGGCTTGCGGCTGTGACCGTCCGCTGACGCTCCGATCCGGTGCCGGGCATCCACACGGACCCCGCGTCCGCGAGCGTCGCGACGCCCAGTGGATCGCCGAGAGCGTCGCGGGCGGGTCCGTACGCGGCAGTCCCGTCCGGCGACAGCCAGCTCCTGTTCGGCGGTCCCCTGACGCCATCCGCTGTGTACTCGCCGTCTGGTCCGCGGCGCGCGCCACCGGAGAAGTTCTCGGTGCAGAACCCGACGACCCGACCGGCATCGGCAACCACGAGGTCGATAACGGAATAGCCCCGGTAGGCAGCGTCCGGGTACGAGACCGAGTACCGCTGCTCGCAGGTATGCGCGTCATAGATGACGATGCGGCCGCCGAGGTCGCCGACGGCGATCACGTCGCCCTCAACCGTCAGGGCCATCGCCATCACCGCGGCGGGCTGCCGGATCTGGCAGCGATCTGCGATCCGGCCGTCGGCTGCTGGCCCTCGGACGGTCACCGTGCGGGCCACCGCGGTTGCGTATGTCGACAGGGTGCCGTCGAACGCGGCGAACGAGACGTCTGTGCTGAACTTCTCCTTCAGCCCTCCGGTCGACGTGGACCACCGGACGAGTTCGCGTTGCGTCGAGAGCGTCACGACGGATGCGCCGTCGGCGCTGATCCATCCAGCCGAAACCTTCGCACCTGGATGTGTCTTCGTCGTCTGTGACCGGTCCGAGTGGTCGACGGTGAGCACCGAGCCGTCAGCGGCGAGCGCGACCATCCCGCCGTTCGGGAGGAGACGCGTGGCGACGACCTCCGCGGGCAGCGTGTACGCCCAGAGGTCGTCGACGTGTGGCGTGGCGGCCAGAGTCTGCCGCAGCGCGCGTACCGACGCCTCAGTGGGCATGCGGTCATACGCCATCGCGGCAAGACGCAGCGGCTCCACGCTGTGGGACCAGGCGGGGGCACCATCTTCACGACCTCGAACACCGTCGATGCTCTGCGCTGCCAGTGTCTCCGACTGCCGGGTCCGCAGTTGCTGGTCGCGCTTTGCCTCACTGCCGCGCGTCGCCTGGTCGAGCGCAGCGAGGTGCTGCACCGTCACTGCGAGCAGGGCGGTCACGACCGCGACGGCGACGGCGGCGACGCTTCGAACGAGCCAGCGGCGACGCCGGAGGGCACGAACGAACCGCAGGACATCGTCCGGGACGGAGAGTCCCTCTTCGCGCAGGGCTGCGATCGTCTGGCCGGCCTCGTGGCTGCCCCGCTCGCCGCGGAAGAACGACGGGCCATCCGGGGTTGCTGCCGCTTCGAACAGGCGCGCCTGACGCCTGCCGAGCGGCAGCCGTCGCACGATGACGTCCCTGGCCGGCTCGAGGTCATCGTCCCGGGTCGCCTGGGCTGCCACCGGTTTGGGCCAGCCTTTCCAGTTCCACGCCGGCTCCCCGACGCAGACGACGAACTTGTGGTGGGCGGCGGCGGTGTCGTACTCCCATTTGCATGGCTCCGAGCCTTGATACGCATCCGATGTCATGGCGACGAACACGCCGGTGTTGCGGATCGCCGATTCGATCGATGGCTGCCATGGCGTGCCGGGAAGGAGGAAGTCGCGGTCGATCCACACGACGTAGCCGTCGTCCATGAGACGCGTCGCGAGCCGTTCCGCTCGGGTCTGTTCGTCCCGCCGATAGGAGATGAACACGTCGGAGTGGTGCCGGCCGGCACGGGCGAGTCCGGTCATCGCGGCACGCTGACATCGATGAAACCGGCAATCCGCGCCTCGACCGCCGGGCGGAGTTCCAGGTCGGGATCACAGGTGCGCTGCACCACGACGGCCTCATAGGTGGTAACGGTCGCCGACAGATCCGGCGCCACGAGCGGGGTCCCGACAGCCGGCACGCTGTATGGCTGGTAGAACGGGGCCTGGCACAAGAGCTCGCCATCCGCTGTCTGGTAGATCCGCGCGAAACTGAGGGTGCCGTTGCCGGCGGTTTTCGTCGGCCATGGCATGGCATCCACGTCACCGCCCACGGTCAGGACCCGCGTGCCGGTGACGTCCAGCGCCGCCGGAGCGCCGAAACTGTCGCTCGCCGGCACCTCGTGGCCGGACCGCAGATCCAGGAGCCTGATTCGTGCCTTCTCACCGACGGTGGTGCCACCGATCACTGCCGTCCGGCCGTCGTTCGAGACCAGCCGCAACTCGACGTGCGATTCCGCCTCCCCGTGACCGATGGGAAAGACCCGTGCCGATCGGCGCCCGACGTCGAACACGACCGCCGAATCCGTCGCCCCCGTCGATTGCCCGACCAGCATCACCGCTGTCATTCCGTCAGCGGCAAACACCGCCGTCGGCCCGCCGGCCCCGCTCCCACCCGCAGCCGCCCGGACGACCACGGTCCAGCTCTCCGCCCGCACAAGCAGCAGCGCGACGCCCGACGAATCCAACGCCACCGCGGTGGTCCCAGTTGGGCTGACCACGACCGACGCCGCGACACTGACCGGGCGTTCGCCCGGTGCCGATCCATCGTCCTGGGCGAGCGGAATCGCAGCAATGATGTCTCGCAGATCAGCAGTCCAATCAACGACCCCGCGGCAGTCGACGCCAGCAAAACGCAGATCCCAGTCCCGGCCGAGGTTTTCTTCCTGCACGGTGCGTCGACACCACGCGGTGCCGTCTGTCGGCACCGTTCCAGGGACCGCCACCGTCACCCGCCCCCGCGGCGACATCATCACCAGATGACCGTCCAGCTGTCCGACCCGGTCATCGGGCGACGGCGTACCGGTGACCTCGAGGTCCAGGACCGTGGAGCGGGCCATGACGGCTGCCGCATCCACGACGTCGACGTCACCGTCGGATGTCGCGACGGCCAGCACGTCGGCGGCCGGGCTCCACGCCCCGCCGATGGCAACGCCGGCCGTCGGCGGAAGCCACATCGAGCAGGATCCGTTCTGCTTGCTGTGGCACGCCACGGTCAACAGCTGCGTCCCGCCTTGATCGACTTCGGCGTGGATCCTCCCGCTGGCGCTGCGATGGGGATCGGCGGTGTCACGGACGTCCGGGCCTTGCCCCTCCTCGACCGGTAGCCCGGTCTCCACCGTCCGCTCCGCAGCGTCGTGCGGCTTGAACACGAGCAGCACCAGGCCCGCCCGCTCGACGAAACGCACCTCGTCTATCGCACCGGATCCGGAAGTCCAGCTGCCGATGTGCTTGCGCCTCGCCACATCAAGCAGCCACAACGTGCCTGGCTTGAGCCCGACCGCCAGGAACCGGCCGGTGCGCGACCACGCCAATGTCGACGGGCGGGCACCGAGCCGGAATGTAGTGTCCGGCATCGGCACCGACAGCACCTGACGCGTCGCCTCACGGATATCGCGCGTCGAGGCGCTGTCGAGGCCTCGCAACGCCGCACGCAGCGAGCCGAGTTGGTCGCCGGCGCGCATCGCCGATCGCGCTTCGACCGCGGCGGCGGAGGCGAGCCGCTCCCGCTCGGCCAAGGCCGCCTGATCGGCGGCCGCATTGCGGTCACGCTGCCAGAGAACGATCACCACGGCGGTCACGAGCACCGCAAGGCCGGCCACCACCACGGCGGCGGCTCTGGCCCGGCGCACCAGGTGCAGGTGCCGCCATCCTGCACTGAGGTAGGCCTGCACCAGCTCCTCGTCACCGCTCGTCACCGCCGACGGCAACGACTGCCAGAGCGTGTCCATACGCCGGAGCACTGTCGCGTCCAGCAGGTCGCGGCGCCGTCGCCCGCCGCCGTTCCATCCGTTGACGCTCGCCATCAGCGAGCCGAAGGACGCGGCTGCGGCCGGGTCCATCCTGATCGTGTGGAGCAGCTGGTCTCGCAGCTCGTCGTCGGGCAGCGTGTGTCCGGCGATGTGGTGCAGTTGCTGCAGCTCCGATGGAAGGTTCTGGACCGCGGGGTGCACAGCCACGGGGATGACGAGCCCGTCCGCCGACAGGCGTTGTTCCAGGCGGGCCACGAGCGACGCGTCCTTGACCGTTTCGCTGGAGACGGCGACCACGACGATCGGCTGGTCACCGGATGCTGATGGCCCCTCCGGAAGGTCCAGGAGGCGGACGAGGCGCGCGACCGCCATGGCGTCAGCGGCCGCGCCGACGACCGTGACGGGCAGCTCGTCGGCATGCCCTTCTTCCGAGCGCCGGGCCACCGAGCCTCCAATATCTGATCATGACGATGCCGGGAGAACCACAGTTTGCGAGAGCCCTCACGGCGGCCGAATCGACCATTCGGCCGTTTCTTTTGATCGCCGGTTGCACAACTATGACCAGCGTGGATGCCTCCAGACGCTTCCGGCGCGGTCGCCGCGACCCGATGCCGCTGCTCCTTCGAGTGGTGGCCGGGACGCTCCTGACGCTGGCCTTGGCGGCATGTGATGACCATCAGACGCCCGCGCCGGCCAACCCGTCGACGGGCGCAGGGAACGCGGTGCGCCCTACCGCGACGTCCACCGCAGACATCGATCGCGCCCTGCAGACGTTCCTCCAGGCGTGGAAGGAGGGCGACCGTCCCACCATGCTCCGCTACGCGTCAGCGGACACGATCGACAATTTCCGCAACAAGTATCCACTGAAATCGACCGAACAATTCGAGTTGGGCAGTGGTTGTGCGGTAGGGCCCACGTTGGAGGGGACGTGTGAGTTCCTGGTAGTAGATCCCGAGTTTCCGCCCGCGCTGATCTTCAAGTTCCTGTACCGGGCCACCAGCCGAGGTGTGGTCATTGACGCGATCCTCTTCGAGGGCGACGCGGGCTGACGTTTGGGATTCTCGCGGCCGGCCGTCATCAGGACGGTGACCCGCAGGCCAGCGCGGCGCGCCAAGCGGGCAGCGGCCGGTGCCACCGACGGACGGGTGGTGCATCCGGTCCTCGGTGTGCGGATTGCGTCGATTCGCATCGACTGGGCCGGCGTGGGTACGACGCGATCATGACTCACGCTCACCCCACGGCGACCGTCGCGCTCGGCGCGCAGCGGTTCGTCTCGCTCACCACGTTCAAGAAGGACGGCTCCGCGGTCGCCACGCCGGTGTGGGTCGCACAAAGCGGCGACGTCCTCGTCGTCACCACTCCCGCCGAGAGCTACAAGGTCAAGCGGCTGCGCCGCGATCCGCGGGTGCTGCTCGTGCCGTGCGGTCGCACCGGCAAGGTCGCCGAGGGTGAGCGGCCGGTCGAGGGCACGGCGGAGATCGTCACCGACCCCGCCGAGGTGGACCGGATGACGAGGCTCGTGCGGCGCAAGTACGGCCTGGAGTACCGCGTGACGATGCTCGTCGAACGGGTTGTCGCCCGTGGGCGCAGGCCGCGGGTGATCCTGCGGATCGCGCTGTCCGAGTAGACCGCCGTCCTCCTCGAACACGCCAAAGGCCACGCTGCCCGACGGGGCGATCCGGTTCATACCGGTGCGAGGTTTGCCCCCGGTACCGGCGGGAAGCGGCCCGCACGTGTCGTTGCGTCGCGTACCTCCGCTGGACGGGTTACGCGCCGTCGCATTGTGCGGGGTCCTGCTCGCGCACGGGATGCCGGCCTGGCTGCCCGGTGGGTTCCTGGGCGTCGACCTGTTCTTCGTGCTGTCCGGCTTCCTGATCACGGCGTTGCTGTTGCGCGAGGCCGAGCAGACCGGCGGGGTGTCGCTGCGCGGGTTCTGGGCGCGGCGGGTGCGGCGGCTGCTGCCCGCCCTCATCCTGCTGGTCGTCGCCGTTGTCCTCGCCGGTCCGTACCTGTTGCCGGAGCAGGACCCGGGCGCGTTGCGCACGGACGCGGTCGCGGCGCTCACCTACTGGGCGAACTGGCGGATGATCCTGCGCGGCGGGGACTATTTCACCGAGACGGCCGCGGCCTCGCCGCTGCAGCACACCTGGTCCCTCGCCATCGAGGAGCAGTTCTACCTGCTGTGGCCGGTGCTGATCCTGCTCGCGCTGCGGGCACGGCGGCCCCGGCGGATGATCGCCGTGGCGTGCGCCGCCGGGTTCGCCGCTTCCACCGTCGCCGCGGCCGTGCTGTATGACCCGCTGCGGCCCGGGCGGGTGTACTTCGGCAGCGACACCCGGGCGGCGGCGCTGCTCGCCGGGTGCGCGCTCGCGGCCGCGCTGCCGGTCGTGGCCCGCTACCCGGTGGCGCGGCGGGCCGCTGCGGTCGGCGGCACGGTGCTCCTTGGTGCGTTCGCGGTCCTCGCCGGCGGCGGCGACGCCTGGCTGTATCACGGTGGGTTCGCGCTGGTCGCCATAGCCGCCGCGGCCGTGCTGGGCGAGCTCGCGACCGTGCCCGGTTCGCCGGCGGCGCGGCTGCTCGGCGCCGCCCCGCTCGCCTGGATGGGGCGGATCTCCTACGGCGCGTACCTGTGGCACTGGCCGCTCTTCGCGGTCCTGGACGCCGAACGTACCGGGCTGACCGGGCCGCGGTTGTTCGCTGTGCGGGTCGCCACGACGCTTGCCGTCGCCGCGGTCAGCTTCTTCGCCGTCGAGGAGCCGCTGCGCTCACTCGGTCCACTGGCCCGGCGGACCCGCTGGGTGGCCGCGTCGACCGCGGTGGCGGCAGCGGCGGCCGTCGTCGCGATCGTCGTCGCCGGGTCCGGCCGGAGCGCCGCGCCACCGGCCCTCACGGCGGTGCCGGTGGCGCTGCCGTCGGCCGGCCCGGGGCTGTCAGCGGCACCGAGCGCGACGCCTCCGCCGGTGTCCCGTCCCGGCCGGCGGCCCGGTCCGCCACGGGTCATGGTCATCGGCGACTCCGTGTCCTGGACCCTCGGCGCGTACTGGCCGGCCGGTGCGGACGCGCAATTCGGCTTCGCCCTCAGCAACGAGGGCGTGCAGGGCTGCGGCATCGCGGTGCTGCCGGAGCTCCGGTACGGCGGTGCACCGCACACCAACTACCCCTACTGCGCCACGTGGGAGTCGCGGTGGGGCAGCTCCACCGCGGCACAGGATCCCGATGTCGTGGTTGTGCTGCTGGACCGCTGGGAGCTGATGGACCGAAAGCTCGACGGCCAGTGGACCCACGTCGGCGAACCGGCCTATGACGCCTACCTCAGCGCTCAGCTGCGGCGGGCCGTCGAGCTCACCGCCGGCCGGGGCGCCCGGGTCGTGCTGCTGACCGCGCCGTACACCCGCAGGCAGGAACGACCGGACGGCGGTCTGTGGCCCGAGGACACCCCGGCCCGCGCCGACGCGTGGAACCAGCTGCTCGCCGAGGCTGCGGCCGGGCACCCGAGCCGTCCGGTGGTGCTGGACCTCAACCGGGTGCTGTGCCCGGACGGCGCCTTCACGTGGCAGGTCGGCGGGGTGAGGGTCCGCAGCGACGGGCTGCACCTCACCCCGGACGGCGTACGGCGGGTGGTGGCGCCGTGGCTGGCCCCGCAGCTGCTGCGGCTGGCCACCACCTGAGCGCGTGCGGTGCCGGCCCGGCGTGCCGGCGCCCGATGAATTCGGCATCGTCATGGCGTGAGGTAGCAGGACTTGGCCACGCCGAACAATGGGTCGCCGCCGAATGCCGACGGGGTGCATGCGGTGCTGCCGGTGAAGGTTCGGTACACGAACACCCCGCGGGCGCCGAATGCCACGGTCTGGGTCCCGGCAAAGGTGCACGTGCCGGCTTCGGCGGCGCAGGTCGTACCGTAGCCGGGCGGGCTGCCCACTCTCGTGTAGCAGGCCTTCGCCTCGCCGCTCACGGGGTCGCCGAACGTCGCGTTGGTGCAGGACACGTTGCCGGTCGCGGTCGTGTACCGGAAGGCGCCGTACGCACCGTAGGCGACCCGCTGGCCGCTGAGCGCCGCGCACGTCGCACCCTCGGTGGCACATTGTGTCCAGCCGCTGCCGGGTGCGCCGGCCGGTGGCAGGTAACAGTTCTTGACGGCATTGGGCAGCGGATCACCGAACTGGCCGTTGGTGCACGGGGTGCTCGCCGAGCGGACCTGGTAGTTGAACGCGCCGTTGGCGCCGTACGCGACGTTGCGTCCGAAGCCGGTGAAGGCGCACGTACCGTTCTCCGCGGCGCATGCCGTGTAGCCGCTCGGCCCGCCCAGTGGGGCGACGTAGCAGGACTTCACCAGGTTCGGCGCCGGGTCGCCGAAGAACGCCGCGCTCGTGCACGCCGTGCTGGACGTCGCCGTCCGGTACGTGTAGGAACCGGCGCCGTAGGCCACCATCCGGGTCCCGCTGAACGTACACTGGCCGCCCTCGTTCGCGCATCGGGTGTACCCGTCCGGAAGTTCCGTGGGGCCGAGTGCCGGCGGCGGCGGGGGCGGCGGGTTGCCCAGGCCGGTCGCGGCGATGTCGTATGCGCCCGGCGCGACACCGGTGAGGTAGATGTACTTGTCGTCCTGGGTGGCGCCGCCGATGCCGGGACGTGGGGTGAACACTCCCCCGCTCCACACGGTCGCGCCGTTGACGGTCACGGTGACGCCGGCGCCGCCGAACTTCGGCACTCCGATGCGCCCGGTCGTGCCGCCGGGGCTGGTCAGCCGCGCGGTGTAGGTTCCCGCCGACGGGTTGCGCGACCATGACGCGTTGACCGCGCCCTGCGGCATGGTGATGCGGCCTTCGACGCTCGTCAGGTCACCCGGATGCGGCACGAACCGGTACTGTCCACTTTGGACTTCCGGGGCGATGCCGAGCACGCTGAACGTCAACGCGGACGTCGGCCCGGTGGACCAGCCGTGTGCCAGGCTCATGAACGAACCGCCGTAGGCGAGCCCGCCGTCGGTGGTGATGCCTTCCCAGAACGTGCTCTTCGTGCCGATCGGGCTGTTGAGCATGTGTCCCCAGGTGCGCCGGATCTGCGCCAGGCCGGTGTAGTCGTCGCCGGCGACGAAGTGCGCGTGGACCTCCATGGAGCCGGCGAACGGGTGGACGCCGCCCCACTCCGGGGTCACCGCGCCGAAGGCGTTCCAGCGGGTGGCGAGCTGTGCGGAGATGCTGGCGGACTTCGCGGCCGTGTCGGTCAGGCCGTACCAGACCGCGAGCGAGTTGCCGTCCTGCGGGTACAGGCCGCTCGTCGGGTTGTCGCGGTACATCCCCACGTTCGCGTCCCACAGCCGGCTGTTGGCCGCCGACTTGATGGCCGCGGCCCGGGCGGAGTAGGTCGACGCCAGCGCGGTGTCACCCTCCACTGTGGCCAGGTTCGCGCCGCCGACCAGCGCGGCGTACAGCAGGGCGTTGGCCTGGATGTTCTCGCCGCCCTGCCCGCTGCGCGCCCAGTCCTGGGTCCGGGTCACGTTGAGCAGGTTGTTCCCGTCGATCTTGTTGCTGATGAACGTCATGCCCAGCTTGTACCGGCTCCACACCGAGTCCAGCCACGCCCGGTCCGTGGAGTACGTGTAGTACATCGATGTCCCGAGCAGGGTCCACGTGTGGTACGTGTCGGAGCCGGTCAGGTTGAACGGCGGGCCGGACCACGGGATCTCGCCCGATGCGGCCTGGGCGTTGAACATCGTGCTCAGCGCGTTCCTGGTGGACACGAGGTCGTTCGTCGAGGCGTACTGCGTGGGGACCGCGACGCCAAGGTCGCCCGGCCACACGGTGCGGTCCCGTTTCGCACCGTCGACCAGGACGGTCGAGCCCACCGACACGGTCGCGCCGTTGTCCCATTCGGAGGACGGCGGCGGCCAGGCCCGGCCCTGGTTCGAGGCGATCGTGTTCAGCTGCACGGTGTAGGCGCCCGCGTACCAGATCCGGTTGAGCAGGTCGTCGTTGGAGTAGAAGTAGTTCGCGTAGGCGCTCGGGTCCGGCATCCCCGGCGCGGCGGTGAAGTTCAGCGACACCCCGCGCAGGTCGACCCAGCCCCCGGTACTGAGGAACACGGTGAGGTAGCGGAATCCGCCCCGCAGCCGCGCCGCCGGCATGGTGTAGGAACCACCCGCCGGGGCGGCGCCGTAGATGGCCCCGTCCGCGTTGCCGCCGCTGCTGGCGTCGCTGCTGGTGCCCACGTACAGCGATGACTCGCTGAACGCCAGGCCGACCCGCTGGTTCGCGTCGCTCGTCGAGCCGAACGACAACGTCACCAGTCCACCCACCTCCTTGCCGAAGTCGAGCGACAGGGCGGACCCTGCGCCGCTGATACGGGTCGCGGCGCCGGTCAGGACGTTCTGGGGATTCGCCACGGTGCCGGTGGTGCGGAAGACGGCCGTCGGGGCGACCGTGCGTGAGGTGGGTGCGTAGTTCAGCGCGGCCAGGGCGCCCGCCGGCGGGGCAGCCATCGTCGGGGACACCGGCAACTGGCCCACACCGCCGGCGACGCAGGCCAGCACCACCAGCCTCCACAGTCGCGTCCGCAACGCCTGCGTTGTCGTGCTCATGTCGCCTCCAGCTGGCGCCGGTAGAACCCGAACACCCACACGCGTACCAGGGGCTTCTGGCGGAGAAGCCCCTTGACGGGTCGGCGGCGGGATGCAATTTGAACGTTTCAATGTCTGGTTTCTTAACTGTAGAGGACCGATGAGACGACGGTCAATGGGATGCCGCGACCCTCGCCGAAGGCCGGCCCGTGGTGTGGGCGGGGCGCTGGCTTCTTAAGAAACAGTCAAGACTCTTCCCTAATCAGCAAACTTTGTTTACAAAGGAAGAGATGGACGAACGTCCATCTCACGCCGCTCAACGAACAGTCGAGGGTGGACCGCCCCATGTCCAAGAAGCGAATCCTGACACTCGTCGCGGCGGTGGGAGTCACCGTCGCCGCCGTCGCCGCCGCGCTCCTGCCGATGACCGCCTCCGAGGCCGCCGCCGCGTGCACGGCGCCGTACAACAACAGCTCGGTGTACACCGGCGGCATGCAGGTCTCCTACGGCAGCCACAACTGGACCGCCAAGTGGTGGACGCAGTACGAGGCGCCCAGCACCGGGGGCTCCGGCGTCTGGGCCGACAACGGCGGCTGCGACGGCGGCGGTGGTGGCGGCGGCGGCGGGACCACCTGCAACTACCCCAACTGGGTCGCCGGGCAGTACTACAACGTCGGCGCGATCGTGCGCTACACGAACGGGCTGTACTACCAGGCCACGCATGAGAACCCCGGCTACGACCCGACGATCAGCACGTGGTTCTGGTCGCCGTACTCCTGCTCGGGTGGCGGCACCACTCCTCCGGGTGGCGGCGGATCGGGCTTCGTCGTCAGCGAGGCACAGTTCAACCAGATGTTTCCGGGCCGGAACTCGTTCTACACCTACGCCGGGCTCACCGACGCGATGAAGAAGTACCCCGCCTTCGCGACGACCGGCAGCGACACGATCAAACGGCAGGAGGCGGCGGCGTTCCTCGCCAACGTCGGGCACGAGACCGGCGGGCTGGTGTACATCAACGAGATCAACACCGCCAACTGGCCGCATTACTGCGACTACAGCCAGCCCTACGGCTGCCCGGCCGGACAGTCCGCGTACCACGGTCGCGGCCCGATCCAGCTCAGCTGGAACTTCAACTACAAGGCGGCCGGCGACGCGCTCGGCGTCGACCTGTTGAACAACCCGGACCTCGTCGCGACCAACTCGTCGATCTCCTGGCAGACCGGCCTCTGGTACTGGATGACGGGCACCGGCAACGCCGGCACCACCTCGCACAACGCGATGGTGAACAGTCAGGGCTTCGGCGTCACCATCCGGGCGATCAACAGCATCGAGTGCAACGGGGGCAACCCAGGGCAGGTGCAGAGCCGCGTCAACCTCTACAACCAGTTCGTCGGGCTGCTGGGCGTTCCCGCCGGCGGCAACCTGACCTGCTGACCTGATCAAGCGAACCGCTGCGGGCGAGCACGCGACGCCCCGACCGTCCCCCCGACGGCCGGGGCGTCCCGCCGCGCAAAGCCCGGGCCCTACCCGATGTACCCCGTCCCAGGATCGACCTGTGCCAGGAAGGTGCGGATCGCTCCCTCATGATCGGCCATGGTTGTCGCCCGGTCGGCGGAGGACGCCGAGCTGAAGCCGTAGCCGGGGTTCGGGCCTGAGATCCAGGTGTAGTCGAACTGGCCGGGACGATCCGCTCGCGCGGCAACGTCGAACACCTCGCCGTCGACCTCGACCCGAACGGACGATTCCATGCGGTCAGGCTAGTACGACCGGAGGCCGGCTCAGGTGGTGAAACGCAGCAGCCAGTAGTGCTCCAGCTCCGTCACCTCAGCGCCCTCGCCGAACGGACGTACCGAGGCCAGCAGTTCATCGGCGGTCGGAAAGTTCTTGACCACCTCGTACGTGCGGCCGTCATGCAGGATTCGGCGCTGGAACGTGTTCCCATGCTCGTCCACATCGACGATCGGGCCGCTGCTGCCCTCGACATACCGGTTGTCGATGATCACCACAGCGGAGCCCTTCTCCAGCCGTCGGCACAGACCATCAAGAAACGTGCTGGTCTGCCCGCGCAACAGATGCGACCACCAGAATCCCACCAACGCCCCGGTGAACACCCCCGGCACCCGGTCAAGACCAAACGCATCCCCGTGCGCGAACCTCACGTTGGCCCGTGGGTAGTCCCGCGCTGCCGCCACCGCCAGGGGCGCGCTGTTCACATCCGTGGCGTACACACTGGCCGCTGCAGCCGCCACAAACTGGGTCCAGTACCCAGTGCCGGCGGCCACCTCCAACACGTCACACCCGGCCAGCAGGGCCGGCACGAGTTCCCGGAGTCGCTGCAGGTCGCTCTGCCGCTCGGGAACCTCATAGACCCTGTCGTAGTACGACGCGCGTTGCTGGTAGTAGTCGGCCATGTCGGTGCTCGCCTGCGTCACTCGCCCATCATGCCCGGCGCCGGGCACCCGCAGGGAAGCATCAGATCTCCGGGACCCGCAAGCTGTACGCTGTCGTGGACGAGCTGTATGACTCCCGTCAGCCCGATGTTGCCATCCATTTGGCGATGGCCTGGCCGATCTCGTCCGGCGAGTCTTCCTGGACGAAGTGGATCCCCGGGACCGTCACCTCGGTCTGCGCCGGCCATCCGCGGACGGTGTCGAGCAACCAGTCGCTGGCCAGGATCGCGCCGGGCTCGGCCTTCACGAACAGCTTGGGCACATCGCTGGTCGCCAGCCAGTCCGCGTAGGCGTCCGCGATCGCGGTCACGTCGGCGGGCTCACCCTCGATGGGGATCTCCCGGGGCCATGTCAGTGTCGGCCGTCGCCCCTCGCCGGGCTCGGCGAACGGCCGCCGGTACTGCGCCATCTCCTCGGCGGAAAGGTTGCGCAGGACGGCTTGCGGCAGCACCTGCTCGACGAAGACGTTGTCCCGCAGGACCATCTCCTCGCCGGCCTCGGAGCGCAGCGCCCGCAGGAGCGAGCGCATTCCCATCGTGTCCCAGTGGTCCCAGGCCTGCGACCGCACGATCGCCTCCATGTACGCGATGCCCTGCACGGCCTCGCGGTGGCGGTTGGCCCAGTCGAAGCCGAGCGCCGAGCCCCAGTCGTGCAGGACGAGGGTGACCCGCTCGCGCACCTCCAGCGCCTCGAGCAGGGCGTCGAGGTAGCGGCGGTGCTCGACGAAGCGATACGAGCCGGGGCCGGCGTCCGGCAGCTTGCCGGAGTCGCCCATGCCGACCAGGTCGGGAGCGATGCAGCGGCCCCGCGATTGCAGGTGCGGCAGCACGTTGCGCCAGAGGTACGACGAGGTGGGATTGCCGTGCAGCAGCACGATGGGGTCGCCCTCGCCGACCTCCACGTACGCCATCTCGACGCCGAGAACCTGCCGGCGCTGCTTCTGGTACGGAAACGCCGCAGAGACCATGTCCTCTCCCCCTTGGAGTAGCCGAACATCGTCGCTGCCCGCGTCGTTGACCTTTACGCCTCACCGGCGAAGATCAACACGTCGCCAGGGCGATGACCAGTTGCGCTGGCGAAGCCGGCGGGTCGCGGTAGCCGCCCGAGGGGTGGTACCGCGACCCGCCGGCATGTGGCAGCTACCGCCACTGCGCGGTGGACCATTCGTCGCTGGACCAGGTGCGGCCGGACCAGGCGCCGGCCGACCAGGTGCGGCCGGACCAGGTGCGACCGGACCAGGCCGGGTCGGTCCAGGTGGTGTTGCTGCTCCAGGCGCTGGCCGTCCACGTCGTGCCGGCCCAGGTCTTCGACGCCCACGAGGTGCCGGACCAGTCGTCGCCGGCGATGCGGAAGCCCATCCAGGTGCCGCCGGACCACGAGGTCTGCGCCGCGGACTTCGGCGCCCACTGTGCTGAGGCGACCGGCCCCCACACGGTACGTTCGCCGGTCAGCGGAATGTTGTCGAGCACGACATGGCTGGTGCCGCGGGCCGCCTCGAGGCTTCCGGTGCCGCTCGAGGTGCTCCAGGTCGGCTTCTGGACGGTGGTGGCCAGGCGCGCGAGCGCCCCGTTGACGTTGAGCTCCAGCAGGCCCATCGTGCCGGCCTTGCCGGTGGGCAGGAACGTGCCGCCCTTGATCAGCCAGTCCTTGACCTGTTCGGGGGACGCGGTGGGTTTGGCCTGGAAGACCAGGGCGGCGGCGGCCGAGACGACCGCGGTGGCCTGCGAGGTGCCGCTGCCCTTGAACAGGGTGGTGCCGACCCGGGCCGTCGGATACGTGTTGTCGATGTTGGAGCCGGGATCGCGCAGCGACGCGATCGACGTGCCGGGGGCCAGCACGTCGACCTGGTTGCCGCCGTTGGACAGGTTCGTGAACGTGGCCAGGGTGTCGTCGGCGGTGGCAACCGTTCCGTTGGTGGCCGTCGCGCCGACGGCGAGGAGCCACTCGTCGGTGGCCGGGTTGGTGAGCTTGCCGGCGGTGTTGCCGTCGTTGCCGGCCGCGGCAACGACCAGGATGCCGGCCTGCCAAGCCTTCTCGGCCGCGAACTGCAGCGGGTCGGTCCAGTTCGGCGGGTTCCCGCCGGAGCCGTACGACAGGTTGATCACTCTGATCGGGTTCGCGGGATCGTCATTGCGGTGCTTCACCACCCAGTCGATCGCGGCGATCATCTGCGACACGTCGACGGCGCCGCTCGACGTCCCGATCTTGACCGAGGTCAGCTTGGCGCCCGGGGCGACACCCTTCGCGCCGGAGTCCTTGTCGTCGCCGACGATGATGCCGGCCAGATGGGTGCCGTGACCGAAGGTGTCCAGGTAGCGCAGACTCGGCGCCTGCGACTCGAACGACAGGTCCGGGCCGTTGACGACGCTCGTTGCCGGCAGGCCCGGCACCGGCGCGACGCCGGTGTCGATGAGCGCGATCCCGACCCCCTTGCCGGTCAGCGCCTTGGCGGCACCGCTGTCGGCGCCGATGATGGTGCGTACCGCGGCCAGCGACGTCTCCGGCGACCCGCTGGTGGTGGTGCTGGCCCACGCGCTGCTCAGCCCCGGATGGTGCGGGCCGGTCGGCTGCGACGCCACCGAGACGGCCAGCACCGCCGGCAGCGCCAAGGCGACCGCAGCCCCTGCGGTGCGGCGGCGCCGGCTCGGGTCCATCCGTGTACGGCTCACCGTGTTCTCCTCTGTTGCGATCCACGCCAGGTGTTCCGGCTCCAACGATCGCTGCCGGCTTCCGGGATGTCACCGGCGTTCGCAGAGGTCGGACCGACCGCCGGACACGGTGCGCCCGGTCGCCGTACGCCGGTTCGGCCGATCTGCGCGGAATCCCTTCAGCGGCGCACGGCGCTGCCGATAGACCCGGGTTGGGGTGACGCGGGCACGACCGAGGCCGGCAGGCCGGTCCTCGTTCGTGCCCGTACGATCACCGTTGGGGTGGTTACGCCGGTACGAGCTGCCACTGCTGGTTCGTCCCGTTGTTCCCCGTCCATTGCACGACACTGGCACCGTCGTTGGTGGCCTGGCCGTAGACGTCGGCGACCAGTCCGCTGGCCACGCTGACGATCGTGAAGTAGCCGTCTGCGGTCGAACGCAGGTTCCACTGCTGGTTGATGCCGCTGTTGGCGGACCACTGCTGCAGCTGCAGGCCCTCCGTGGTGCTGCCGCCGTTGACGTCGAGCACCTTGCCGGTCGGCACGTACCGCAGGGTGTAGGCGCCGCCGGCGGCGGTGAGGACGGTCCACGCGCCGGCGCCGGTCTGCTGCACCACGCCGGCACCGTCGGCACCGGAGTTGCCGGCCACGGCGAGGGGCTTGCCGCTGTTGCGGTTGACGATGCGGTAGTTCGCGCCGGCCACCACCCCTGTGGTGATCTCGAACCGGTCGATGGTGGCCCAGTTGTGGCTCGCCCCCGCACGTTGAGTGCCGGTGACGCGTACCCGGACCGTGTGCGTTGCGGACGTCAACCGGGGGCTGGTCCACACGCTGACGTCTCCCGCGCGGGTCGCGGAGTACTCGTCGACGAGGGTTTCCGCGCCGCCGTCCACCGACACCGCGACAATGCCATGGCCGGCGTCGGTGACCGCGTGCAGCGTCACGCCGGTGCCGGAGAACGACAGCGTGGCGGTGCTGCCGGCCACGTCCGAGTACGTGTTGGTGCCGGAGTACGGACCCGACTCGCCGCTCGCCCGTGACCAGGTGCCGGTGTAGGTGATCCGCGGATCGGCGTCGTCCACGTTCGAGCCGGTGTTCGATCCGGTCCCGCCGAGGGTGAAGTACTCGACGGTGTCGGTGAACACGGTGGCGCCGTTCTTGGTGGTGGACAAGGTCAGGTACACGCGGCTGCCGGTTCCCGGCGTGGTGAACGAGACCGGTTGGGTGACCCGGGATCCGAGCGGGATGGTGAGCGTGCTGCTGCCCGACGCGACCACCGTGCCGTCCGGCTGGTTGAGCCGTGCGGTCCAGACGAGGCCGACGGAGGGGTTCGTGAAGTCGTCGTTGAACACGGTGATGTTCCGGGTCACCGGGGCGTTGTAGCCGTAGTTGTCCACGGCCTGCGGCAGCGGGAACGTGCCGTTGGCGTCGGAGATCCCGGACGCCGACCAGTACGGCAGGTCGATCGCGGCGATCGGGTGGAACCCGGCCTGGATGCGCTGGAGCTGCGGGTTGCTCCACGGGTCGGGCAGGTTGTCCGCGCCGTAGATCGGGCGGCCGCCCTCCTCGGGGACGAAGTCGGTGGTGCGCACGCCGGGCACGAACCCGGCCCAGCCGGACAGCAGCGTGTAGGGGCGCAGGTCGCTGGCGTCCTTGCCGCGCTTGGCCGCCGTGAGGGTGGCGAACCACTCGAAGCCCTGCTTGGTGTTGCACTTGGGCCAGATGTACTCAGTCTCCCCGTCGGGCCGGCCGGGGGTGGACGTCACCTGATCGTTGTAGGCGCCGAGACCGCCGTTGTAGTGCGGGAACACGGCGAAGTTGGACTGCTGCATGTTCGGGTACTGCGTCGGTGACATGCCGTCGACAATGATCGGCCGGGTGCCGTCGTTGCCGTGCATCGCCGCGTACAGATCCTGCTCGAACTGCTGGGAGTCGGGGCCACCGCAACAGCCGGGCTCGTTGCTCTGGCTCCAGCGGATGACCGCGGGGTGGTTGCGGTCGCGCAGGGTCAGCGCCCGGGCGTGGTTGACCATGTTGTCGTGCCCGGCGACGAAGTCCTGCAGGTTGCTGGAGCCGCGGATCGCGGTCTCGTCGATGAGCATCAGGCCCATCTCGTCGGCGACGTCGAGCATGTACGGGCTGGCCGGCTCCTGATGGATGCGGACCACGTTGTAGTTGAGCCGCTGGTAGTTGTCCACCGCCTGCGGCCAGCCGCCGTTGCCCGCCGACGGCGGCAGGAACCCGGGCAGCGTGTCGAAGGCGTCGCCGACGCCGCCGTTGTTGATCCGGTCGTAGTCCGCGCCCTGCAGGTTGTCGCCGCGGACGTTCACCCGCACGCCGTTGAGGGAGTAGTACTCACCGTTCTGTGTGCTCTCCCGGAACCCGAACCGGTACAGGGCGTCGCTGGTGCGCCCGTCGTCGGTTGTGGCGTGCACGGCCAGGCGGTGCAACTGGGCGCGGTACCCCTGCCGGTACGGCACGTTCGGCCACCAGTACGACGCGGTGCCGAGGTTCCAGGCGACCGGGCCGACGGTGACCTTCGCCGTCGAGCGCGCCGCGACGGACACGGTCCGGGTCGGCAGCCCCGGGTAGGCGAACGATCCGCCGCCGTCCGAGGACAGCGCACCCGTCAACGTCACCGAGCGGGCACTGGCCGAGGTGTTGGTCACCGACACGTCGTAGGAGAGGCTCTGGTTCGCCACGGACGTGCGGACGAAGGTGTCGCTGACGTACACCGCCGGGTAGACGCGTAGGAACGCGGAGCGGTAGATGCCCTGCGGCACCGCCTCCGACCACTCGGCGGCGTCCGGCACCAGGTACTTGCCGTTCGCCGGGTTCTTCAACGCGTTGCGGCCCTTCACGTCCACCGAGATGGTGTGCGTCGTGCCGGGTGCGGCGAACGCGGAGATGTCGAAGTTCGACGGGGTGAACGCGGTCGTCTGCGTCGCCACCACCCGCCCGTCCACCGACAGCGTCGCCTGGTGGTTCACCGCGCCGAACTCGATCCACGTCGACTGCGGCTGCCCCGAGTTCGGCACCGTGATGCTCCGCGAGTACACCGCCTGCGCCACGTCGGTGAAACCCTGCTTGTACCAGCCACCGCCCGGCACTGCGATCGACGTGGCGGCCCGGCCCTGCGGCGTGAAGGACCACTGGCCGGCGAGGTCCACCGAGGCGATCGCCGCGTTCCCGGCGGTGAAGCCGTCCACAATAGGCACCGCCGCGGTGGCGGCGTGCTGCGTTCCAAGGACCACGACGGCGGCTCCGGCGGTGAGCGTGGCGACGACGGCTGATCGGCTGGCGGCGCGCCAGCGGCTCGCCGGAGGACGGTGTTGCTGCATTGGGCGGCAGACGTCGCGAAGCAGGTGCGGCGACGGAGGAGCCATGGTGGACACTCCCGGGGATCGACGGGTCACGGGCGAATCGGTCCGCTCGTGGGGCGGGACGCGCCAGCCGGCTGCCGATTCACGGCGGGCGCATCCCGGGTACACAGGAACTGGATGACGGGGCCGGCCGCGGGATCGCGAAGAGGGTGTTCGGATCGTCCGGTCAGCCGGTGCATACACGGCCGCCGTGCCGCGTGATCGTGAACAACCCGTGCCGGCCACTGACCGATCCGGAGTTGCCTGCGTCGATGTTAGCGCTCTCAAAGGCTACGTCAAGCGTCCCGCGTGAGAATCCTCAGCGGGGGTGCCTACGCGGTCTCGGCCCGTCGTTGGCGCAGCAGTTCGGCCGCGATCGAGTAGGGCGGTGCCGCCGCGTCGGAGCGGGCGGCGTGCTCGACGATCGCGTCCCGGATGAACGTGGCACCGGCGGGCCGGGGGTACGCGGCGTAGACCTGCCGCAGCCGCTCGGCGTCGATGCCGGCGCCGCGGCCGGCGTCCATGAAGACTCCTCTGTGCGTCAGAGACGTCAGCAGCCCCCGGCGGTCGGCGATGCCCACGACCGAGTGCAGGGCGATCGCCTCCCAGACCCGGTCGACGTCCGTGGCCGAGACGCCGTGCCCGGTCAGCACCGACGCGGCCAGGTCCGCGCCCTCCACCTCGAAGCGGGCCTTGCTCGTCCCCAGCGGGCCCAGGGCCAGGTCGTGCAGCACGCAGGCGGCGAACAGCAGGTCCTCGTCGTAGGCCGCGTCGCGCACGGAGCCTTCCTGCTCGGCGACCAGGCGGGCGAACAGGAAGCTGCGGATGCTGTGGTCGGCGATCTCGGTGCTGACCGACTGCCGCACCAGCGCGAGGCTCGCGTCGGCCAACGGCCCGGTGGGCAGGGCGAGTGTGTCGTTCATGCCCAAACCGTAGGAGCGGGCCGGACCGCCGAACAGTGGCCCGAGTGCCATCCGCCGCTATGATCGGGCCATGACGACGGTGGCGGGCCGGCATCGGGTCGCGGTCCTTGTCCTGCCCGGCGTGCCGGCGCTGGAGTTCGGGATCGCGACGCAGACCTTCGGCGCGGACCCGCACTACGACGTGGTGATCTGCGCGGACGGCGGGCCCGGGCTCGTGCCGAGCGCCGGTTTCACCGTCACCGCCACCGCCGGCCTGGACGCGCTGATCGGCGCCGACACCGTGATCGTCCCGGGCTACCACGACATTGACGCTCCGCCGTCGGCCGAGGTCCTGGACGCGCTGCGCACGGCGCACGGCGCGGGCGCCCGAATGGTCTCCATCTGCGTCGGAGTGTTCGCCCTCGCCGCTGCCGGCCTGCTCGACGGGCGCCCCGCGACCACGCACTGGCAGTACGCCGAGCAGCTCCGCCGGCGGCACCCGAAGGTCGAGGTCGTCCTGAACCGGATGTATGTCGACGACGGCGACATCCTCAGCTCCGCCGGCGTGACCGCGGGGCTCGACCTCTGCCTGCACCTGATCCGCCGCGACCAGGGCCCCGCCGCGGCCAACACCCGCGCCCGCGCCCTCGTCGCCCCGCCGCGGCGCACCGGTGGGCAGGCGCAGTTCATCGAACGGCTCCGCCCCGAGGCCACCGGAGACGACCTCGCCCCGCTGCGCAGCTGGATGCTCGACAACCTCGCCGACGAGCTCACCATCGACGCGATCGCCACGCACGCCCACATGTCCCGGCGGACCCTCATCCGCCGGTTCCGCCAGGAGACCGGCACCTCACCGATGGCCTGGCTCGCCGACGCACGGATCGACCGGGCCCGCGAGCTGCTGGAGACGACCACCATGCCGGTGGAGCACATCGGTCGCCTCACCGGACTGGGCGCGCCTTCCTCCGTGCGGGCCGCGTTCCACCGGCGTATCGGCACCTCACCCCAGGAATACCGGGCGCTCTTCCGACACAGCGCCACGACCACGCACCCCTGACGGCGCCTCCGACCCCGTCCGACCCCGCCCGCCCGCCGGAGCGAGCCGCGGGCGCGACGGTTGCGCAGGAACTTGCGGGCTCGCTGCATGAAGTAGCTCTTGACTCGTCAGCTTGGAGCGTGTTGTCTGCAAATACTTGCGTACGCCGCTACGTCCGCAGGTTTCAGGAGGGACTCCCCATGGCACGATCCTCGATGCGTGCGCTGCGCCGGGCGGTGGGGCCGCTGGCCGTTGCCGGCCTGGTCGCCGCGATGCTCACCACCGCCACGTCCGCGCCGGCCGCCACCGGCACAGCGGGGGCGACGACGCCGTTCACCAGCTACGAGGCCGAATCCGGGACACCGGGCGGCGGCGCGACGACGCTGTCACTGACGGCGGCACCGACGACGCAGTACTCCAGCCCGGCCCTGGAAGCGTCCGGGCACGCATACGTGCACCTGGCCGCCACCGGCCAGCGGGTGCAGTGGACGAACACCACCGGCCACCCGATCAGCGCGATCGTGGTGCGCGCGAGCATCCCCGACGCGCCGGGCGGCGGCGGGATCACCGCCTCACTGAACCTGTACGTCGACGGCGCCTACCGCCAGGCGCTGAGCCTGACCTCGAAGCAGTCGTGGGTGTACGAGGGCAACAACCACTACAACGACAGCGCCGACCAGAACCCGGCCGACGGCAACCCGCGGGTGTTCTTCGACGAGGCCCGCGCCTTCGTCACCGGCACGCCGATCGCGGCCGGGGCGACGTTCGCGCTGCAGCGTGACGCGGCCAACACCGCCGCCTACTACGACATCGACGTCGTCGACGTGGAGAACCCGCCCGGGCCGCTCGCCCAGCCGGCCGGCTCCATCTCCATCACGTCCTGCGGCGCGGCCGACAACCCGGCCGTGGACAGCACCGGACCGATCCAGACCTGCATCAACCAGGCCCAGACGCAGGGCCGCACCCTGTGGATCCCCGCCGGGACGTTCTACCTCAAGGGCACCAGCGGGCTGCACGCCACCGGAATCACCATCGCGGCGGCCGGCGTCTGGTACAGCACCATCTACCGGGCGGTGCCGCTGCCGAACCCGACTCCCCTCGGCGCCGTCTTCGACCTGACGTCGTGCACGGTGAAGAACTTCCACATCGACTCCAACGCCACCAGCCGGGCCACCGTAGACGGTGCCGGCGGGGCGATGGACACCACCGGCACCAACTGGGTCGCCGACGACATCTGGACCCAGCACACGCTGTCGGGCTTCTGGGCCTCCGGCACCGGCGGCACCGTGCGCAACAGCCGGCTGACCACCATCTGGGCCGACGGCATCAACCTCAACAACGTGTCGCTGAACAACTCGGTCGGCAACAACCTGAGCGCGACGAACAACTTCGTGCGCGGCACCGGCGACGACGGCATGGCCATCAACTCGGTCAACTACAACACCGACGGCAACGGCAACCGGACGTACTACACCGCGATGGCGAACATCTCCTTCACCCACAACACGGTCGTCGCGCCGTGGGGTGGCAAGGGCATCGGCATCTACGGCGGCAGCGGGCACGACGTGGAGTTCAACGCGATCAGCGACACCGCCCGGTACATCGGGCTCGGCGCCGGCCGCTTCGGCGTCAACGGCAGCGACCTGCTCGGCGCCACGGTGTCGAACAACGTGGTGGCCCGTTCCGGCGGCAACGGCTACAGCCAGGGCCAGCCGGCGCTGCACGTCGGCAACGGCGGCGACGGGCAGAACGTCGGCGTCGTCGACCGGGTGACCGTGTCCGGCAACACCGTCGTCAACTCGCTCTACGACGGCGTCGGGTTCTCCACGTCGACGAACACGACGCTGCAGAACAACACCGTCACCTCGCCGGGGCGCAACGGCATCGTCGTCGCTCCCCCGTTCTACCCGGCGCCGTCCGGCTCGGCGGCCATCACCGGCAACACGGTCACCGGCCTGAAGTCCGGAACCAGCGCGTACCTCAACAACTCCGCCGGTTTCGCGGCGACCCTGAGCGGCAACAGCTGGCAGGGCGGAACCGGCCCGGTCGAGGCCCCGTTCGGCGGCACCGCGGCCGCGATCCCGGGCACGGTGCAGGCCGAGAACTACGACACCGGCGGCCCGGGCCTGGCGTACAGCGTCAGCTCGGTCAACGGCTCCGGCAACGGCTACCGCGCCGACGGCGTCGACCTGGAGTCCACATCGGACACCGGCGGCGGCTACAACCTCGGCTGGACCAGCGGCGGGCAGTGGTTCCGGTACACGGTGAACGTCGCCACCGCCGGGCAGTACACGCTCTCGGCCCGCGTCGCCGCGCCGAGCGCCGTCACCGGCGCCCTGCACCTGGCCAACGCGTCCGGCGCCAACCTCACCGGCCCGGTGACCATCCCGGCGACCGGCGGCTGGCAGACCTGGGCCACGGCCACCGCGACGCTTACGCTCCCGGCCGGGCAGCAGGTGCTGACCCTCGTGCAGGACACCGGCGGCTGGAACCTCAACAGCCTCCAGTTCACCCAGGGCGGCGGCACGCCGACGCCGCAGAACCTGGCCGCCGGGCGGCCCACCACGGAGTCGTCGCACACGCAGGCGTACAGCTCCGCGAACCTGACCGACGGCAACCAGGGCACCTACTGGGAGAGCGCGAACAACGCGTTCCCGCAGTGGGTGCAGGTCGACCTCGGCTCGGCCCGCTCGGTGACGAAGGTCGTGCTGCAGCTGCCGCCGGCCTGGGGCGCCCGCAACCAGACCCTGACGCTGCAGGCGTCCGGCGACGGTGCGTCGTTCACGACGGTGGTGGCGTCGAACGCCTACCCGTTCTCCCCGTCGGCGAACAACACCGTGACGCTCACGTTCCCCGCGGCGACGCAGCGGTTCTGGCGGGTGACGGTCACGGCGAACACCGGCTGGCCGGCCGGGCAGCTCTCCGAGTTCCAGGTCTGGAACCTGTGACCCGGCGGGCCGGCCGCTAACCGGTCAGGACGGACAGATCGAGGCTGCGCCACGTCGGGTCAGGCCGACGCTCAGCGGACCACGCTGCTGGGCGCCGACCTGACCGACGTGGCGTTATGGTCGAGGGGTGTCCAACCTGACGCGGATCCTGATCTACCTGCTCGCCGTGGTGATCGTCGCTGCGCTCGCGCTCAAGATCCGGCGGATGTCGAAGGTGCAGGGCTACCGGTTCGGGCGCGACGTCATCGTGCGGTGCCGTGATGGGCACCTGTTCATGACGACGTGGATCCCGGCGGTGTCGTTCAAGGCGATCCGGCTCGGCCTGCTGCGCTTCCAGTACTGCCCCGTGGGCGGTCACTTCACCGCCGTGCGGCTGATGCGCGACGAGGACCTCACGCTCGCCGAGCGCCGGGAGGCCGGCCGCCACCACGACAACGGCGTCCCGTAGCCGGCACCGGCGGCGTCGCGAGCGTTCAGGCAGGGCGGGGGCGGAGTCCGTCGCAGGCGATTTCGATCATGCGGAGTTGCGCGGCGCCGCCGTCGTCGTCACGGGCGATGCAGCCGGCGATGAGGGCCTTGATGTCCGCGGTGTCGACGTCGCCGCGGACCGCTCCGGCCTGCTGCGCCCGGCTGAGCAGGCCCGTCATGGCGGCGCCGAAGTCGCGGATGGCTGTCGACGCCGCGGTCTGGAGATCGAAGCCGGCACCGGTGAGGGCGTCACCGACGGCGTGATCGGCCGCGCCCTGCCGCACCAGGAACGCGAAGAAGGTGAAGAAGGCCGTTGCCGGGGCCTCCCGGGCGGCGATGTCCTCGGCGCTGCGGACGAGGTGTTCGATCCGGTGCAGTGCGACCGCCCGGAAGAGCGCCTCCTTGGTGGGAAAGTGCCGGGTGACGGTGCCGGTGCTCACGCCGGCCCGGCGGGCGATCTCGCGGATCGAAACCGCGGCACCGTGCGCGGCGAAGGCGGCAAAGGCCTCTTCCAGGACCCGCGCCTGATTGCGCCGGCCGTCGGCGCGCTGGGGCCTGGCCTTCGCGGGGCTGGTGGTCTGGTCCGGTGATGGCATCGCTGCGATCGTAGGCCGTTGCGTGCCGACCGCAGCGATGACCCACTCAGCCTTGGAGTGGCATGGAGCCGCTGATCTCGTACCGGATGACCTCCACGCTGCGCACGTCCGGCATCGGCGGCGCGGTCTGCGCGGTGCCGGCCAGGTGTGCGTTGAGGTGGGCCTCGGACTCCCAGCGCTCGTAGATGTTGACCCTGCTGGGCTCGATCGGGTCGGCCGCCACCACGTAGTCCAGGCATCCCGGGGCGGTTCGAGCCTGGCGGAGCGACGGGGTGAGGCTCTCCAGGAGTGCCTCGCGGTGGTCGGGGTCGACGTGGCCGGTTCCGGCGACGATCAGCATGACGGGCCTCCTGGGGTTGACGTCCGGGGCTACCGGAGGCACTGTAGCAGCTAACCGGCACACGTGTACCGGATAAGTCCATCGTCGATATGTCGGGGAGTTTCCTTGCGCTTGGCCATTTTCGGCGGGACCGGCCGCGCCGGCCGTGTCGTTGTCGAGCACGCCCTGCAACACGGCCACGAGGTCAACGCGCTCACCCGCGACCCGGCTCGGATCCCTGCGCACGCACGGCTCCGCGTCGTCGGCGGCGACGTGCGCGACCCCGCGGCGGTGGCCACGACCCTCCACGGCGCCGACGCGGTCATCAGCACGTTGGGCAGGCAACGCCGAGGCCCCGACGTGTGCACCGAGGGCATCCGTACGGTGCTGTCCACCGCGGCCGGCGACGGCCCCCGCCGCCTGGTCATCCTGAGCAACTACGGCGTCGCCGACAGCCGCCACCGCAGCGCCTATGTCGCCATATCGTGGCTGCTCGAGCGGGCCGTGCTCCGAGACAAGGAACAGATGGAAGCCCTCGTCCGAGACAGCGACACCTCGTGGACCGTGGTCCGCGCACCGGTCCTCACCAACGGACCCCGCACCGGCAGCTACCGCACCGGAACCGACCTGCGGCTTTCCTTCACCGCCAAGGTGTCCCGCGCCGACCTCGCGGAGTTCATGCTCACCGAACTCCGCGAGAACGCCTACCCGCACCAGGCCGTCGTCATCACCTCGTGAACGCTGCCGCCGCCATCTCTCCGAGCATGGTTTGGCGACAGGAAATCGTTTCCGGCAGGCGAACGGGCAGCCCTATGCTGCATGGTCGAACACCATCGCCGCCACGCTCTGACATCGAGGAGTTGCCGATGCCGCACGTGACGCTCTACGCGCTCGAAGAAGAGCTCACCGGGCGTGAACCCGGCCTCATCGGGGAACTGACCGACGCCGTCGTGTCCGTGTATGGCGAGTGGGCCCGACGTTCGGTGGACGTCAGGCTGATCGGCATTCCCGCCGGACGATGGGCCCGCGGCGGGGCGACGGTGACCACGGCCGCGCCCTCGATCACCTTCGGCATGCGCGAGGAAGTGTTCGCACGTGACGACGCGGCCAGCATCGTGGCGCAACTCGTCGCCGCGTTCACCGACGCCGTCACCGCCGTGTTCGGCGCCGAATGTCGCGACGACGTCCTCGTCGAACTCGTCGGCCAACCCACGTCACGGTCCGGGCTCGGCGGAAAGGTCATCAGCGCCGGCGACTAGCGCTCCCATCCGGATCTGAAGCACGGTTCATTGTGGTTCGGGCTTCGTCGCGCCGCGCCCGGAGCCGGCTGCCCGCCCCTGCTGCACAATGCGTTCGAGTCCGGCGATGTGGTGTTCCAGGGCCTGCCTGCCGGATCCGGTCAGCTGCAGCCAGGTGCGCGGGCGGCGGCCGACGTAACCCTTGTTCACTTCGACGTACTGGCGCTTCTCCAGCGTCGTCACCTGCTTGGACAGCGCCGAATCGGTGATTCCCGCCGCGTCGCGCACGACGCCGAACTCGGCCCACTCGCAGGCGCTGAGGATGGCGACGATCGAAAGCCGGGTCGGGTCGACGAGCAGCGGATCGATGTGCAGCCGATTGCCGCTCATCGGTGTTTGGCCTTCGCCGCGAGCCACCGGCGGTACGCGATGTAGAGGACGCTGCCCACGATGGCGGCGCCCAGGTTCAGGATGGTGTTCGGCAGCGCGTCGTCGCTCTGGACGGGCATGGCCGTCTCGTCGAAACGCCATACGACCACGGCCGCAACCGCTACGGCGACGACGAGCCAGATCGCGCTAGTCACTATCCGGGAGCGGGCCGATCCGTCGGGGCCGGCGCCGATGATCCACGATCGGGACAGCGATCGCCTCCCCAGCAACGCGGAGCCCCAACGGGTTCGGGTGGCCAGGCCGAACACCGGGCCTGCCAGGAGGAGCGACATGACAAAGCCCCCTGACGAGGGCCCGGCCAGATCTTCGATGAGGCCGATCCCGACCAGGATCACTGTGAACACCGTGCATGCCAGCCAGACCGACGGGGCCGTCTTCTCCCGCGTCTGCCAGCGCTGCTGATCGATCTTCCGTAGTGCTGCTGCGGCTTCGTCCGCCGACGGCTCCACGTTAGCCTCCCCAGAACTACTTCCTGCCAGGAAAGTATATGCGCGAAGCAAACCTGTCAACGACCTCGTCCGCGCTGGCGTGTGATGTGCGGCGGGCGAGGAGTGCGTGCGTGCTTTCATGTCGGAATGGACGACGCGGAGCAGTGGTTCCGGCGAGGCGACCGGCTTGCCGATGAGGGTGGACCGGCCGAAGCCGAAGCGCTGGCGCTGCTGAGCGCGGCGGTGGCAGCAGGCCACGGGCCGGCCCAACTGCGGCTGGCCACATTTCTGCTCCATCAGTACTCCGATGCCGACGCCGCGTCCCACGCGGAGGCATTGCGGCTGCTGGACGAGGCGGTGGCGGCCCAGGTGCCGGGTGCCCGGAACATGCTCGGCGTCACGCTCTGGGATGACGGCGCGCTGGACGACGCCGAGGACTGCCTGCGCGCCGCGGTCGCGGACGCGGATCCGGACGCCCCCGTGAACCTGGCTGGGTTGTTGCACCAGAAGGGTGCCGACGCTGCGGCGTTTGCACTGCTGAGGCAGGCGGCGGAGCGTGGCGACGGGCCGGCCTACTGGATCGTGATGAGGCTGCTGCCGCCACACAGCCGGGCCGCGCGGGAGGTGACCGTGGCCTACGAGTCGGCGACGTCCCCGGAGGACCGGCCGGTGTGCGTCCTTATCCCCGCCGACCAGTGGCAGCTCGACGCCTCGGTGCTACCGACCGACTAACTGCCGTTCCGACGCGGCCACCCGTGGGCCAAGCAGCACGGTGCAGAGGCGTGACGCGGACATCGACCCACGATTCTTCGACGTAGCGGTTGTAACGCCGGCTCATCTCTGCTCTGGGACGCACGCTGATGCCGCGGGCCCGGCGCGGCCGATCGGTAAGTGTGTGGCGCGTTGTTGCGGGGGTCGGGACACTGCGTCGGTGACCGGTTCTGCATTGCCTCAGCTGCTTCGACCTCGCGCCCTGGCACCCGGAGATCTCGTCGTTATCGCGTCGCTGTCTGGGCCGCTGCCTGCCGCTTACGAGCCCAACGTCGAGCAGACGGTGGTCGTGCTCGAGCGGATGGGATTCCGCGTGCGTCGGGCGCCGCTCCTCGAAGTGGGCCGGAGCCATTGGTGGAGTGCGGCTACGCCGGCGGAGATCGCCGGGGAACTCAACGGTCTGCTGCGTGATCCTGAGGTCCGCGCGATCATCGCGAATGACGGCGGCCAGACGGCGCTCGGCTACCTCGACCTGATCGACGTCGAGGCGATCAGGGCCGACCCCAAGCCGATCCTCGGCTACAGCGACATCTCGCTGCTGCATCTGGTGCTCTATCAACGCACGGGCCTGATCGGATTCCATGCCGACATGGCGACCCCTGGCTTCGGCGGACACTGGCAGGCTGCGCCGGCGACGCGCCAGGCGGAACTCGAGCAGCTCTACTCCAGGTTGCTGACCGGCACCGAGGCGATCGGTGCGCTGCCGGCCAGCGCGTCGTGGGAATGCTGGCGTGCCGGGCGTGCCGAAGGCCGGCTGATCGGTGGGGTGATCAATCGCATCACGCTGCTCCAGGCGACGCGCTACGCGCTGCCGCTCGAATGGTTCGACGGCGCGGTGCTGTTCTGGGAGGAGATGGGCGGCCTGGCCTCGTACGTCTGGAGCTATCTGCACGTGCTGCGACACGCCGGCATCCTCGATCGGATCTCCGGCATGGTCGTGGGCATTCCGCGCGAGATCGGCGGACTCGATGCGCCCGACGCCTCCCCGACCCTGCCCGAGATCGTTCTCGACGTCCTCGGCGACCGTGACATCCCGGTCCTGGGCAACGTCGAGTTCGGACACGCCGGCCCGAATCTGCCGATGCCGGTCGGCATCCGCGTCGCCCTCGATGCGCAGCAGCGGACGTTGTCGCTGCTCGAACCGGCGGTACGGCCACACGCGACGGCGGGGACCGGCCGGCTGAGCACCGCGGATCAGTGAGCCGACGGCCTCGGCGGCCACGTCACAACGCTGTTCGCCGGCGCCACCAAGGCAGGTACGCGGGTGTGAAGGGATCGTGGACCGTCGCGGCGCGGTAGCGGGCGTCCAGGGTCGCCAGTATTGACCAGAGCTGGCGGCGCGCCGGCCTGTGCAGTCCTGCAAGCAGGCCCTCCAGCAGTGCGCGGTCGTCGGCGAAGGGTGGACTGAACGACCATCCGTAACGCCAGCGGTCCGCTCGCCGGCATCGGGACCAGCCTGCCCACCGGCGCAGCGCTACGGCGACGTGGCCGGGGTCAAGGCCGTGGCGGCGTTCGAAGCTGCGTATCTGGTGGTTGGTCGAGGCGGACAGTTTGGCGGGCAACGGTGTGCGTGGTGCAGGGACCAGGCACCAGCGTGGGCGGCGCGCCGAGCTCGCCCTGACCTGTCTCGCTGATCGGCGAGGCATGAACACTTCCAACGTCCGTGTCGCCCTCGATCATGCCACGACGGTCACCAACCGCTCTCCCCTATCGCCGAGATGGACCTTTGCGCAGGTCGTGACACATGCGTTCGTCGCACCAGGTCTCGCGAACTCCTATCTAGCCGATAAGTTTTACAGGATTCGAACACGCCGTTCAACCAATCACCTGGTCCATCGGTCATCGTGGATGGCATGCGTAGATCCTTGGCCGTTCTGGCCACCGCCGCTCTCGCCGCCGCAGCCGGTCTCGTCGCCTCCGCCGGCGCGATGCCAGCCTCCGCCGGCGCGGCGCCGGCCTCCGCCGTGGCCGCCGCCACCCCGCCGAACATCGTGTTCGTCCTGGTCGACGATCTGGCGTGGAACCTGGTGCAGCACATGCCGAACGTGCAGCGTCTGCAGGCCGACGGCACGACGTTCACCAACTACACCGTCACCGACTCGCTGTGCTGCCCGTCCCGCTCGTCGATCTTCACCGGGAAGTTCCCGCACGACACTGGGGTCTTCACCAACGAGGGGCCCGACGGCGGCTTCGCGGTGTTCCGCAACCGTGGCAACGAGTCGCGTACCTTCGCCACGGCACTGCAGGCACAGGGGTACACCACGGCATTCATGGGCAAGTATCTCAACGGGTACCTTCCCAAGGATCTGTACACCCCGCCGGGCTGGAGCGAGTGGTACGGCGCCGGCAACGCCTACGGCGAGTACAACTACAACCTGAACGAGAACGGCACCCTCGTGCACTACGGCAACACCGACGCCGACTATCTCACCGACGTCGTGGGCGCCAAGGGCACGTCGTTCATTCAGCGCGCGGCCGCGGCGCACAAGCCGTTCCTGCTGGAGATCTCCACGTTCGCGCCGCATGGCCCGTTCACCCCGGCCCGCCAGGACCTCGACAAGTTCCCCGGCCTGACCGCCCCGCACACGCCCGCCTGGAACACGTTGCCGACGAACGCGCCGGCATGGCTGGCCGGCAACGGCCCGCTCACCGCCGCCGAGATCGAGAAGATCAACACCGACTACCGGAAGCGGGCCCAGGCCGTCCAGGCCGTCGACCGCATGATCGCCGGGCTGCGCCGGCAGCTCACCGACTCGGGGGTCGCCGGCAACACCTACGTCGTGTTCAGCTCCGACAACGGCTTCCACATGGGCGACCACCGCCTGGTCGTAGGCAAGCAGACGGCGTTCGACCATGACGTGGTGGTGCCGCTGGTGATCGCCGGCCCTGACGTGCCCAGCGGCGTCAACCGCCCACAGGTCGTGCAGAACATCGACCTGGCACCCACGTTCCAGCGCATCGGCGGCGCTCCGGTCGCCGGCGACGTCGACGGCCGCTCCCTGGTCACGCTGCTCACCGGCGGGCAGACCGCCCCGTGGCGCACCGGCTCACTCATTGAGCACCACGGCCCGGGCGCCAGTGCCGACGACCCAGACGTCCAGGACGCCCGCAACGGCATGCCGACCACCTACGAGGCGCTGCGCACGGCGACATACACCTACGTGGAGTACGACAGCGGCGAATTCGAGTACTACGACCGCGCCACCGACCAGTACCAGCTGCACAACACCTACGTGAGCCTCTCCGCCGCCCGTAAGGCGACCCTGCACGCGGACCTGGACGCGCTGAAGAACTGCCACACGAACGCGTCCTGCTGGACCGCGGGGCACGTCAGCTGATCCAACCGGCCTCAGGTTTGCCGGCTGGGTGCTGCCGAGCGGGTCATGACGGCAAGACCGATCACGGCGAGCAGCGCGGCCGCGGCGGGGATGAAGAACACCGCGGGCAGCCCGATGGCGGCGGCGCCGAGACCTCCGGCGGCGCCGCCCAGGGCGGAGCTGACCGCGGTGGAACTGAGGAAGATGGCCGATGCGGTGGCCACGGCGGTCGGGAGCAGGCCTTGGGCGACGATGATGCCGAGGGCGGCGAAGATGCCCCACACGCCGCCCATGAGGACCTGCCCGGCGAACAGCCCGACCGGCGAGCCCGTCGTGGCGAAGCAGATGTTGGCGGCGACGCCGAAGGCCGCGCCGAGCACCATCAGGCGCATCATGCCGATTCTGCGGGCCGCGAGCACGGCAAGTGGCATCAGGACCAGTTCGACCAGCGGCTGGATGCCGATGACGGCGCCGCTGAGCGCGGCGGGGTAGTGGAGCTGGTCGTTCATGTAGATCGGCAGGTACGCATACTTGATCGACTCGCCGGCGTAGACGAGCACGTACAGGGCCGTGAAAGCCAGCAACGGCAGCATGACCCGCAGGCCGGGACGGCCGCGTACACCCGGTTCCGAGGATGCGCCCGCCGCCGGGGATGTCCTGAGTGTGCCGAGCGGGATGATCTGGGCGGCGGTGGCGATCGCCGTCGCGAGCAGCATGGTGCGCAGCGAGGTGTGCGCGGCCAGGAAGGCTCCGGTGACCGGGCCGACGACCCAGCCGGCGGTCAGGGCCATCCGCACGATGGAAACCACACCGTCGTTGTTCGGGTTCGGGTGCGCGCTCGTCTCGTCGTGGATCGCGGCGAACAGCTGCGAGGTCGCGGCGCCGCCGAACGCGCCGATGACGGCGCTGAGCACGAAGGGCATCCACAGCTGGGTCGAGAACGCGATGGCGGCCCAGCTCGCGAACCCGGCGGCGGCGCAGATGCGGAACAGGCCCAGGCGTCCGCCGGTACGGTCCGACCGCGCACCGACCAGGTAGCCGGCCACCGGTGCCGTCAGGTTGGTGAGGTAGAACAGCCCCGCGGCGGTCAGCGAGCCGCCGAGGTCATTGACCAGGAAGCGGGCGATCTGCGGGGCCGCCGCCGAGAATCCGAGCCCGGACAGGAACATCGCGATGGTTGCCCCGCGGTAGACCGGTGAGGCGAGCGTCAGCCGGATCGCCGACCTGTGCGCCGCAGGCTCGGCGAACGGCACATCCACAGGGGGTGCCGCTTCGGGGAGTGTCATGGCTGTGCCCTTCCGGATGGCCGCCGGTGCCGTGACGGCGTTCCGGCACGATGCGTACCGGCTCGCACGGTAGGGGCGAGAGCGCTCTCATGACCAGCGCCGGACGAACCATGCGGTCAGGGCCGTGACGGTCAAGGCCGTGACGGTCAGGGTCGTGCGGCGGCCGTGCTCTCCCGCACGATCAGCTCGACCGGGAATCGTTGCCGATAGCCAGCTGGCACCGGGCCGTCCAGCAGCAGCCGCGCCGCGGCGGAGGCCATGTCCTCGACCGGCATCCGCATCGTGCTCAACGGTGGGTTCGAGCACACCGCGGCGATGCTGTCGTCGAACCCCACGACGCTGACGTCCTGCGGGATTCGCCGGCCCGTCGCGGTGATCGCCTGGACGGCGCCGGCGGCCGTCAGATCGCACGCCACGAACATCGCGTCGATGTCCGGGTGCCGCTCGAGCAGCTCCCGCGCGGCGCTGAGGCCGACCTCGCGCTGGAACGCACCGCCGGTGCTCAGGTCCTCCAGCCCGAGCTCGGCGACGGCCCGCAGGTAGCCGGACCGGCGGCTGATCCCGCAGGTGTCGTCGGCCCCGTGGATCGCGGCGATACGCCGCCTGCCGAGCTGGTGAAGGTACCGCACGGCGGCATACGCACCGTCGGCGTTGTCCGCCTCGACGGCCGGCACGGACCGGGCGGTCGCCACCAGCGACACCACCCGCCTGCACTGCTGGTGCAGGCGGGCCGCGACGGCAGGCGAACCGTCGGCCAGCACCACACCGACCGACACCCGCCGCGCGATCGCGTCGACGACCTCGACATCGTCCGGATCCGTCACGGCGTGGATGCGCAGCTGCACCTCCCGGCCGTCGAGCACCGTCATGATCCCGGCCAGCACCCGGCTGTAGTACGGGTGCGAGCTGATCCATCCCACCGCGGACACGGGGGCGGCCACCACGACGTCGACGGCCGGTTGCTGCCGGGAGGCGAGGGCCCGCGCCGTCTGGTCAGGCACGTAACCCAGCTCGGCGATGACGTTCTTGACGTGCCGCCGGACCGACTCGGTGGCACCGGGCACGTTGTTCATGACCCGCGACACGGTCGAACGCGACACGCCGGCCGCGCGCGCGACGTCTTCGATCGTCAGCTTGGACCCAACCATGTTCCGTACCTTTCACGGACAAATCCCGACCAGCCCTCGACCGGCGTCAGGCGTCTGCACCACCGTACGCGCCTTGTGTACGCCTGTACATATCGCTTGCGCCGGCGGTCACATCCCGACGGCTGACGACATCACCCTGCGTACATCGTCGGGAGCCGCAGGCCGGGTGTGGCGGCGTCGGTCCCGGTCGACGTGCGGTCGATAGCGGCCCTGATCGTGCGCAGGAGGGTGGCCGCCTCGGCGGGTTTGGTGACGATCGGGATGTCGTCGGGCAGGTTGCGGCTGTTGTGGTGCTCGGCGGGATAGCCGGACATGAAGACGATCGGGGTGGCCGGGCGCTGCGCGCGGAGCTGCTCGATGAACTCGGGGGCGGGCATGCCGGGCATGACGATGTCGGAGAGGCAGAGGTCGACCTGCTGGTGCTCGTCGCGGATGACCTCGAGCGCGTCGTCGCGGGTCGGTACGTCGGTGACCTGGTAGCGGTGGCCCTGCAGGAGACGCCGGGTGGTCTCGCGGACCCGCGGGTCGTCCTCGATGAGCAGGATGTGTTCGTCCTCGCCGTCGCTGGTGGCGGTGGCGACGGGAACATAGGGCAGCACGGTGACGGGCTGGTCCGTGGCGGGCAGGTCGATGGTGAAGCGGGTGCCTCGTCCCGGTTCGGAGAACAGGGTGATGGTGCCGGCCGCCTCGCGGACGACGCCGTAGACGGTGGCGAGGCCCAGGCCGCTGCCGTTGCCGGCGCCCTTGGTGGTGAAGAAGGGTTCGAAGGCGCGGCGTTGCACCTCGGGGGTCATGCCGCAGCCGGTGTCGGTGACGGTCACCCGGACGAAGCGGCCGTCCACCGCGGCGGTGCTGATGGTGAGCTCGCCGCCGCTGGGCATGGCTGCGCGGGCGTTGACGACGAGGTTCATGATGAGCTGCTCGAGCCGGCTGGGGTCGATGGTGACGCAGCTGATCGTCGGGTCGGGTCTGATGACGAAGTCGATGTCCTCGCCGATGGTCCGGCGAAGCAGCCGTTCGACGTCGGCGATCACCGCGTTGATGTTGACCAGCTGCGGGTGGGACGGTTGCAGCCGGGTGAAGATGAGCAGTTGCCGGGTCAGTGCGGCGCCGCGGCGGGCGGCGTCGGCGATGGCATCGGCGTCGCGGGAGCACGGGTGCTCCGGGCCGAGTTCGTCGAGGATGAAGTCGGCGTATCCGCTGATGACGTGGAGCAGGTTGTTGAAGTCGTGGGCGATGCCGCCGGCGAGCTGGCCGAGGGAGTCGAGCCGTTCAGCCTGATGGAGCTGGCGGGCCAGTTCCTCGCGTTCGTGTGCGGCCTCGATCTGGGTGGTGACGTCGCGGAGGATCCCTTCGACCGCGACGGGCGCGCCGTCGCCGGGGTGCACCGCGACGAGCCGGTGCTCGATCCACGCCTCGGTGCCGTTGGGTCGCCGCCAGCGGGTGAGGAACGGCTGCGGTGGTGGCGCCAGCCAGGCCCGGCGCTCCTGCTCGAGGTCGTCTGGGTGCACCGCGTCGAAGATGAGCTCCGGCCGGGCGTAGAGGACACCCGGGTGGTGGCCGTTGAGCTCGACGATGCCGGGGCTGACGTACTCCACCCTCGGGACGGGCGTGAGCCGGTATTTGACGACGACGTCGCTGAGGTGTTCGGCGATGAGCCGGAACCGTTCCTCGGCGGTGTGCAGGGCCGCCTGCGCTTGGCGGCGTTCGTGCCGTTCCCGGGCGTCGCGCAGCTCGCGGTGCGCGGCGGGCGCGAGGCGGGACAGGCTGTCCTTGAGGACGAAGTCCTGGGCGCCGGCGCGCATGAGCGCCGCCGCCGACTCCTCGCCGATCTGGCCGGACACCACAATGAACGGGATGTCCAGGCCGGTCTGCCGCAGCAGCGCCAGCGCGGCCTCGGCGTTGAACCGGGGCATGCTGTTGTCGGAGATCACCAGGTCGGGCGGGCTGCGGTCGAGCTCGGCGGCCATCGCCTCCGGGGTCTCCACCCGGCGGTAGTCGATGGTCAGGCCGGCGCGGCGCAGCCGCTTGACGACCAGGATCGCGTCATCCTCGCTGTCCTCGACGAGCAGCAGCTGCATGGCGTCCATGACGGTCAGGTGTTGTTGCGGGTCAGCGCCGGCTGGTTCACCAGCAGCCAGTACAGGCCGAGCACCCGGACCGCTTCCAGAAACTCGGCGAAGACGACGGGCTTGCGCACGAAGCTGTTCGCGCCGAGGTCGTAGGTCTGGACGATGTCGAGCTCCTCGGTGGAGGTGGTGAGCACGATGATCGGCAGGTACCGGGTGCGCGGGTTGGCGCGGACGGCGCGCAGCACGTCCAGCCCGCTGACCTTGGGCAGGTTGAGGTCGAGCAGGACGATGGCCGGCAGCGGGTTCTCCGCGCCGCCGTCCTCGGGCACCAGGTAGCGCAGGGCCTCCTCCCCGTCCGCGGCGATGTCGACGCGGTTGGTCATGTTGTTCTTCTTCAGCGCCCGCAGCGTCAACGCCACGTCGTCGGGGCTGTCGTCGACCAGGAGGATGGTGTTGGTGTTGTTCATGCGATCGTCCCCTCGAGGGCGGCCGGCGCCGGGTGGGGTGTGTCGTCCCGCGCGGTGCTGGTCAGGTTGAAGGTGAAGGTCGCGCCGTTGCCGATCTCGGCGTGGGCGGAGATGGTGCCGCCGTGCCGGCGGATCACCCTGGCGACGATGGCCAGGCCGATGCCCGTGCCTTCGAACTCGGCGACCGGGTGCAGCCGCTGGAAGGCGTTGAACAGCTTGCCGGCGTACTGCATGTCGAATCCGGCGCCGTTGTCGCGGACGAAGTACAGCTCCTCCGTGCCGTGGGTGACGCGGCCGACCTCGATGACGGGGTCGGCGCGTTTGCTGCTGAACTTCCAGGCGTTGGCGAGCAGGTTGTGCAGGGCCATGCGGATCAGCTGCGGGTCGCCGTAGGCCCGCAGATCGTCGGCGATGCGGGTGGTGACGGTGCGTCCCGGGTCGGCGGCGGCGAGTTCGGCGAGGACCTCGCCGGCGATGCCGCTCAGGTCGACGGTCTCGCGGACGATCTCCGCGCGGGTGGCCCGGGACAGGTTGAGCAGGTCGTCGATCATGCGTCCCATCCGCTGCACGTTGTGCTGGATTCGCCGCAGGTAGTCCCGGCCCTCCTCGTCCAGGACGTCGATGTAGTCCTCCAGCAGCGCGTCGCTGAAGCCGTGCAACGAGCGCAGCGGGGCGCGCAGGTCGTGGGAGACCGAGTAGGCGAACGCGTCGAGCTCCCGGGTGGACGCCTCCAGCTCCGCGGTGCGTTCCCGGACGCGGGTCTCCAGGTGGGCGTTGAGCTGGCGCACCTCCTCTTCGGCCTGCTTGCGTTCGGTGATGTCCGTCGAAATGCCGCACACCGCGTACGGCTGCCCGGCGCTGTCCTTGACCGGGAACTTGACCGAGATGTAGGTGCGGATCTCCGCGTCGACTTCGGCGGTCTCCTCGTACTGCACGGTCCCGCCGGCCTTCGCCACGCCGAGGTCGTTCGCACGCAGCTGCTCGGCGAGGGCGGGTGGGAACACCTCCTGGTCGGTGAGGCTGATCACCCGGCCGCGGTCGACCCCGAAGAGCCGTTCCCATTCGCCGTTCACCAACACGTACTGGCCGTTGTCGATGCGCTTCATGTAGATGACGGCGGACGTGTTGTCGATCAGGTCCTGCAACTGGTTGTGGCTCGCCGCAGCCTCCTGCTCGGCGTCGCGGCGCGCGCCGGCCTGCCGGACCGCGACCCGGTGGGCCAGCACGGCCAGGCCGGCGAGGATCGGCAGGAATGCGCTGGCGGTGACGGCCACCGCCCGATGGCCGGCCGGAACCGATACCGCCGGCACCGCCAGCGTGGCCAGCAGCGCCGCCGCGAACGCGCGGTGCAGCACCGTCAGGCCGTCGACGCGGGCCGACCAGCGCGTCAACCACCGGCCACCGGGCCGCGGCGACGCGGCGGTGCCGTGCGTTTCGCCAAGGGGCGCGGCGCCCGGCGGTGACGCGCCGGCGGGCGGCGCGGATTCCTGGCCCGTGCCCGCGGTCGGCACCGTCGACATCGCGACCCCCAGCGCCCCGCAGTCGGTCGACTACTCTGTGTAGTTGACCGTAGCATCTACGATGCCGGTGCGCTGCCGGACCGGGGCGGCGCCGGCGGCGACGTATTCGATGCGCAGCGTCCGGTTGACGCGGTCGACAAGGTCGAGCACGTCGCGGTGGTCGCGGCCCGACCCGTGGACGATGCCGAGGTAGGTGAGCGTCCCGTCCCGCCAGTCCAGCGCGTCACCGACCTGCTTGAACGTCTCAACGGTGACGCCGTGGTGCCGGTCGAGCTCCTCGACGCCATCGAACCGGCGCACCGCGGCCGCCTCCATCGGGGGCGTGAGGAAGTACTGGAACGTGTGCCGGCGATACGCGCCCGCCGGTTGGTCGTCGTCGCGGTCGAGCGCCACGAGGAGCGCGGCGCGGATCAGGTCGAAGCCGCGGGCGCGGCGGATCAGGTCGGCGACGTAACCCCCGACGCGGCCGTTGACCTCGATCACCCGCGGTCCGGCCGGGGTCAGCTTGACCTCGACGTGGGTGGCGCCGTCGCGCACGCCGAGGGCGGCCAGCGCCGCGGAGGTCAGGTCCAGCACGCGCCGGCGATCCGATTCCGACAGGGTGCTCGGCACGACGTACCCGGTCTCGCGGAAGGGGGCGGCGAGGGGAAACTTGCCGGTGATCTCGACGTGCCGGGTCACGCCGCGGTGCGTGATCGACTCGACCGAGACGTAGTCGCCCCAGCCGGGTCCGGCGGCCGACGGGTCGCCGGCGAGGATCTCCTCGACGACGAACTCGCGACCGGACATGCCGGGGCCGGACAGGAAGTCACGCAGGCGTGCGGCCGCGTCCGCGTGGCTGGTGACCCGGCAGGTCCGTGCGCCGGCGGCGCCGCTGCGCGGCTTGAGCACCGCGGGCAGGCCGACCTCGGCCAGCGCGGCGGCGAGGTCGGCGACCTGCCGGACGGCGCGGCAGCGGGTAGCCTGCACGCCCGCCTCGGCGAGCAGCCGACGTTGCAGGTACTTGTCGGTGGCCGCGCGCGCCGCCTCCGGGGTCAGGAACGCCCAGCCGCGGCCGTGGGCCAGCGCCGCGGTCCGGTTGAGCTGGCTCTCGCTGAACGTCGTGATCCCGGCCAGGCCGGCCCGGTCCACGACGTCCTCGAGCTCCTGCGCCGTGCGGCCGGTGATGTCGTAGGTCGCCGCGAGGACGCTGAGCTCGTCGAACCGCGACGCGACGTAGCTCAGACTCCGGTCGCACAGGAACACCACGTCGGCGAGGCCACGAGCGGCGGCCAGAATGCTCAGCGGGCTCGCCGCGCCGAAGTCCAGCAGGACCGCCAGTCGCGGCAGTTCCGCGCCGCCCCCACGGCCCGCCGTGGCCACGGTCATCGCAGCGGCCGAGGCCGCGGTGCCGGTACTGCCGGTACCGCTGCCGCCGTGGTCTGGCCGGGAGGGGGCGGGAAGAACGCCACCCGCTGGAAGAACCGGATGTAGCGGTCGAGGAGGTCGGCGTCCACCGGGGGCATGCGCCGGTCCAGGTCGGCCAGGGCGCGATCCGCGTGCTCGGAGCCGAACCGGGGAAAGCGGGAGGTGAGGTACATCTGCTTGACCACCAGGCCGCTCAGCGGACTGCGATCGACCCACAGCGGCACGAACGGCGTGAACGGGTGCTCCGGATGGTCGCAGGCGTGGCGGACGGCGCGGCGGACCCAGTCCGGGTACGCCGCCGTCCGGATCGGGTAGCCGTGCTCGCGCAGCCGTTCGACCATGTCGGCGAGGCGTGCCGGCCGCGGGTTGGTCAGATGGTAGGTGCGCGTGTCCGCGGTCCTGGTCAGCGCGATGTGGACGATCTGCGCGGCCAGCACGTCGACCGGCACCAGATCGAGCGGAAGGTCGATGTCGGGCGCCACCCCCACGTCCACGATGAGCCGCAGCAGGGCGCAGGTGGCGTTCTCCAGGTTCCACGCCCCGTCGGTGAGGTCACCGGACACCTCGTACGGCCGGTAGATCGACACCGGCAGCCCGGCCGCGGCGGCGCCGCGCAGCAGTTCCTCCGCCACCCACTTGGTCTCCGTGTAGCCCATGTACAGGTGCTCCGGGAAGTCCAACGGGGTGTCCTCCGTGACCGCGGGCACGCCGGCCGCGCCGAACCCGGCAAGCACCGCGAGGCTGGACACCGCGTGCACCGGTATCCCCCGCCGGTGCCCGGCGAGCCGGATCAGCTCCTTCACCCCGTGCACCGTCACCTTGGCCAGGTCCGCGTACGGATACGTGAAGTTGACGTACGCGGCCGAGTGGATGATCAGCCCGAGCGTCCCGGCGTAGTGTTCGAAGTCCTCCGGCGGCAGCCCGAGCAGCGGCTGGGCGAGGTCACCGACGACCGGAACGACCCGCGCGGGCGGCACCTCGCCGAGCCCGTACCGGGTCTGTGCCGCCTGGATGCGGTGCGCGGCCTGCCCGGGGTCCAGCGCCCGGACCAGGCAGTGGATCCGGGCATCGGTCAGCCGCAACAGCTCCCGCAGCAGGTAGCTGCCGACGAAGCCGCTCGCACCGGTGAGCAGGATGTCCTGGCCCGCCTCTCCGGCCGCCCGCGCGGGTCCCGTGACGGGGATCGGCACGTCCAGCGTGGCCTCCCGCCGGAAGTCGATGGCCGGACCCTCCGGGGCCCGGCCGAGGGTGCCCGAGCGCGCCTCGGCCACCGCCGCCGCGCACGCCTCCAGCGACGGGTCCGCCAGCAGCCGCGCGGTCAGGAACCGGCTCTGCGCGGCGTCGATCCCGAAGGTGGTCTGCAGCCGGGTGAACACCCGGGCGGCGGTCAGCGAGTTGCCGCCCAGCGCGAAGAAGTCGTCGTCCAGGCCGATGTCGTCGACGTCGAGCGCTTCGGACCACAGCCGCGCCAGCCCGACCTGTAGCGCCGTCTGCGGCGTGCGCCCGCGCGGTTGCGCGGAGCTGTCCTGCTGGAGTGCCACCCGCGCCAGCGTCGCGGCGAGCGCCGCCCCGTCGACCTTGCCCGTGCCGGTCAGCGGCAACCGCTCCACTGCCACCAGCGTGGCCGGGACCATGAACTGCGGCAGCCAGTCGGCGAGGAACTCCCGGACCCGCGCCGCGGTCGCGGCGTCGCCGGCATCAGCGTCGAGCACATAGAACGCCGCGATCGAGCGCACCCGGGCGCCGTCACCGACCGGCACCACCGCGGCCTCACCGACACCGGGGCACCGCGACAGCACGCCCTGGATCTCGTCGAGGTCGACCCGGAAGTCCCGGAATTTCACCATCCGGTCGAGCCGGCCGATGAACTCGATCGTGCCGTCCGGCAACCACCGGGCCAGGTCCCCGGTCCGGAACAGCCGCGCGTCCGGCCGCCGCCCGGCCGGATCGGCGACGAAGCGACGCGCGGTGAGGTCCGGGCTGTTGAGGTACCCGACCGCCACACCGTCACCGCCGACCCAGAGCTCCCCCGGCTCGCCGACCGGCGCGGGCTCTCCCTCGGCGGTCACGATCCGGCACGTCGAGTTGGCGACCGGCCGGCCGATCGGGATGCCGGCCAGACCGGGCGGCACCGCCTCGATCCGGTAGGTGGTCGAGAACGTCGTGTTCTCCGTCGGTCCGTAGGCGTTGAGCAGGGACTCCGGCGGACCCGCGGCCAGCACCCGCCGCACCAGCTCCGGATTGAGCACGTCACCGCCGGAGATCAGGCACCGCAGGCCACGGAACATCGCCGGCCTGGACCGCGCGCAGTGATGGAACACCCCCGCCGACAGCCACGCGACCGTGACCCTGGCCGAGTCGAACACCGCCTGCAGCCGCGCCGGATCGACCAGGCTCTCCGCGTCGACCACGACGACCCGCGCGCCGTTGAGCAACGCCCCCCAGATCTCGAACACCGACGCGTCGAACGCGAGGTGCCCGGTGTTGGCGACCCGATCCTGCCGCCCGAGCTCGATGTAGTTGGTGTTGATCACCAGCCGCGCCACCGCCCGGTGCGGCACCGCGACCGCCTTCGGCGGGCCCGTCGACCCGGACGTGAACATCACGTACGCGACGTCGCCGCCGCCGCGGTGGACCGGCGACCAGGCCACGTCAGCGCCGTCGCGGAACGCGGCGACCTCCAGCCCGGGAATCCGGTCCAGCAGCCCGACCGCACCCGGCAGCCACACCATCCGCCGGATCGACAGCTCGTCGGCCAGCGCCCGGAGCCGACCCACCGGATCGGAGCGATCCAGCGGCACGTACACGGCCCCGGCCTTGAGCACGGCCAGGATCGCCGCCGGCGCCTCCAGGCTCCGCTCGCCGAGCACGCCGACCGGCTCACCCGCCCGCACCCCGAAGTCCACCAGCCGCGCCGCCAGCCGGTCGGACCACCGGTCCAGCTCGCCGTAGGAGACGCTCCGCCGGCCGTCCACCACGGCCACCGCGTCCGGCGCACGCGTGACGGCGTCGGCGAACAGCGCCGCGATCGACCGGTCGTCCGGGTAGGCACCGTGCGGCCCCTGGCCCATCGCACCGGCGTGGGCACCCGCCACCGTCTCAGACATGGTCCGCACCTCCGTCCACGCCGACGCAGCGGCGCACAACGGATCTCAGACCGATGCCGGCCACCTCATGTACACACACGAAGGTCACGACTGTCGATAGACGAGACCTTGATCGTCCCGCAATCGGCGCCGATTCACCCGATCGAGCAACCAGGGTCAGGCGTACGCCTCCTCCTCGGTCAGCCTGCCGAGCGCCCGTGCCCGCTCCACCGACATGGCCCTTGCCGCCATGATGGCGTTCAGGTCGCGGTGTTCCCCGCCGACCACACCCAGGCCGGATCGTTCGAACTCTTCATACTGCGCCTTGATCGCATCGACGACGCGGCGGCGGTCGAGGGTCGCGAGATCGGATGAGACCATCGCGGCGGCGACGGCCGCCATCAGGAACGTCCGTGCCTTCTTACGGTTGGCGGGCACCTCGCTGAGTGCCGTGAACGCGGCATCCAGCGGCTCCTGGATGTCCCTGAGCCGCCAGTCGTCGCGGTCCCGCCGTCCTTCGACCCGCAACAGCATGTAGTCGTAGCCGAGCAGGTGCTCGGGTGTGGTGCCGCCCGGTTTCTGGTGGTACAGCTGGCCGTTCTGCACGGACAGTCGCTCCACGGCGATCTTCTCCGCCGAGGCGAGGATGACCGCGAAGTACCCCGGCCGCAGGGTGGCGGCGGTCTGGCCGCCCGCCGCGCTGATCCATTCCTGGTGGAACCCGAGGTGGACGTCGCCGCCGGTCGCCTCGAGCAGGTCGCGGGTGCCTGCGGTGAGGGTCGAGGCCAGCCCGATCACCTGGCCGAGCGGCGGAGCGACCAGGCCGGAGAACTGTTTGAGCACACCGATCGCGGTGCCGAGGTAGTCCTTGCCCTTCAACGCCAGCAGCGCGGCGTCGACCTCGACCACGCCGCCGTTGTACGGCAGGAGCTCGGTGAGGCGGTAGTTGAGGCGGACGCCCTGGGACAGCCGGTCCGTCGGCGGCTGGGCGACCTTGCTGAACGAGACCTGCTGATTGCCGAACTGCAGCCGCACCTCGGCGTGCACGGCTGGGTGGACCTCACGGACCCAGTTGACGCGGTCGGTGAGGAACATCTCGCTCAACCAGAGCCGGAAGTAGCTGGCGTACGGTTCGAGATCCACCTGGTCCGGGCCGAGATCTGTCCGCTCGACCGGGATCGGCGCGTACACGCAGTGGGTCGCGGCGCGCTGGAGCCACTTCATGACGGCATCCCGCAAGGCTTCTCCTAGGTGTTGTCGAGTGGTCGATGGAAGATGCACACTTCGCCGGCGATCTCCGGGCTGTTCTCCGGCCAGTTGGGTGCGGTGCCGTTGCGGATCTGCCCGGCCGCCTCGAGCAGCGCCCTGAGTTCGACGCCGTGCCGTCGTTCGATGTCGGTGACTCCTCGCAGTCCGGCGACGAGCCGGTCGGCGGCGGCGTTGGCCCCGCGCGGCGGCAGCGACGGCACCACCACGACTGTGCTCACCCGGTCGGCACAGGTCTCCACCGCGAACGTCCGCAGATCCGCGGTCGCCTGGCGGGCGGCCTCGGGTGACACCTCCGCGCTCGTGGGCAGGTCCTGGATGATCACGATGGGGGCGCCGACCGCGCAGATGTCGCGGGGCTCGATCAGGTCGAGCATGGCGCTCTGGCTGATCTGCAGGCCGATCGTCCCGCCGGTCCGCACGGCACGGCCGATGACGTGCAGCACGGTTGGCGCGGCGACCGGTCCGCCGGCAGCCGCGGCGTCCGGGGCGGCCAGGATGGGAAACTTGCCGTCCCAGGCGAGCTCAGCGAAGAGCTGCACGCCGGAGTCGGCGAGGATGCGCACGCCCCGTTTGGCCCGAGGCGCCGGTTCCGCGCCCTCGTGCTCCGCGACCGGAAACGAAGGGTGGCACTGCCGCCAGAACCTGACCTGGGCGGCCGACGACGACCCTGCGAGCAGCAGGTTCTCCCACGGCAAGTGGTGCAGGTCGGGCGCGATGTCCAGGCGTACCGTCGGCGTCGCCATCTCGGCGGTTTCCTCGAACATCGCCCTGATCTGGGCCGGGATGCCGGTCGCGGCCTCCGCGTACGGTCCGAGGTGCGGGAGCGGCACGGTGTACTCGCTCGGCCGGGACCACCCGTAGCCCAGAAAGTGCAGGAAGCCGTTCGAGCGTTGCAGGACCTCCAGGTGCAGCCGCTTCTGTCCGCCGACGGTCGCGCTGTCGTGCTGCACGTGTACCACGGTGTCGCCGCCCGACCAGCGCCACCGCTCCAGGTCGCGGCGAAACGCCGTGTTCTGGTACCAGTGTCCGGTGACGACTCCGATCAGCACCGCCACGCAGGCAAGTACCACGGCGCCGGCGGCGACGGTGAGGAACAGCGCCAGGTAGACACCGAAGACGGGCTCGAGTGTTCGGTCGGCGCGATACAGCGCCCAGAAGAGGAGCGCGGCGGCCACCAAGCCGGAGACGGTGAACACGGTGACGCGCTGTTCTGCGGTCAGGACCCGTTCACCGCGCAGGGTCCACGGGCTGCCGACCGGCATGGGCAGTTTCAGCTCCGCCGGCGTGCGGGCGGTCAGGCGGAACGCACCCCCGGAGGCCACGGTGGCCAGCCACTGCCGGGCGGTGTCCAGCCGCGACCGCCAGCCGGTGCCCGCCAGCACGTCGAGGTCGCCGGCGTGCTCGCGCTGCCGGGCGTCCGGACCCGGCACCACGGCTGCGACGGACCTCTCGCGGTCGGCCAGTTCACCGAGCAGCCTCGCGGCAACGTCAGGCTTGACGCGTCCACCGCGCACGGCGGTCAGGGCGAACCGGGTGCAGGCGAACAGCCCGCCGATCGGATCGCCGGCCGCGTCGTACCAGGCGATCGCAAGCTGCAGCAGGATCGTGGCCTCGGTCGGAAGCCGGAGGCCGAGCAATTCACCTTCGTCGGCTGCCAGGTCGGCCATTCGGCGCCGGCCGAGGCGGGGTGCCCACCGCTCCAGAAACTCACCGGCCGGCCCGGGACTGCTGACGTCGTCGGCGTCCGGTGGCAGCACCGACCACCCGGGGCCGAGGGCGGCGATCCGCAACAGCAGCCGGAACTGCTCCGATGCCGTGGCATGCGGATCGTGCGCCAGCCGCCGCAGGTCAAGGACACGATCATCGGCGGATGGCGGGCTGCCCACCAACCGGTTGCGCTCCAACCGGTCGAGTGCCAGGTGCAGGTCGTCGAGGCGGAGCGGCGACAGTGCCAGGACGTCCTGTTCCTGTCGCAGCAGCTCGAGCACGGTCGCCGGCACCACCGAACGGGTCCAGCGACGGTGGCAACGCCACCATGCGTGGACGTCCGCGCGTTGCATGCCTTCCGCGGGCATCGGCAACGGCACGGCGGCCGGTTCACACAGTGCGGTCAGCGCCCAGCCGGCAAGGCGGCCGGCCGGCAGCGCGAGGACGGCAGACTGTCCGAGCGAACCTGCCGGCCGGCGCAGCCGACGACGGATCACCAGTTCGGCGATGGCGGCGGCCCGGGCCGTGTGCTGGTCGCCGTGTGTCAGCGCGACCCGGCGTCCCGCCGCGAGCAGTGTCAGCGCCCCGGCGAAATCACCGATGTCGGCCGTCACGTGCGCAAGGGTGACGAACAGCGGCGGCACGGTGCGGTGGCAGTGGCGCTGCGGCATCGGCGGCCGGGTCGGCGCGTTGGCGTGCCAGGCGGCGACCAGATCCCGCACCTGGTCGCGCAGGTCCGACCGGCCGTGCAGGAAGGCGACTACGGCGGATGCGAGCCGGTCGGCGTCGACGTCCGGCAGGTTCCCCATCGCGTCGAGGAACCACTCGTCCAGCGCGTCCGGGTCGAGGACCTGCGGTGTTGCCAGGGTCCGTTCCTCCACCGCCCAGCGCACCAGTTCGAGGCGGATGCGGGGGCGCAGGTGCACGGGCGCGGGCCAGTCCGCCCAGTGTGAGCCGGCCGGCAGCGGGCCGTCCAGCACCCCGGTCGAACACAGCGCCGTGGCCACGCGTGCGGCCTCGTCATGCCTGCCCAGGACCACCAGAGCGCGCAGGTGCAGGCTGTCCGCGAACGCCGCCAGCTCGGCCATGTTCGCCGTTCGCAGGCATTCGATCCAGCCGGCAACGGCATCGGCATACTGCGCCGGCAGCGGATCGCCGCGTTCCTCGGCCGACTCGACCGTCGCCTCGACGGCGGCGCAGTACGAGCCTGCCAACTGGTCGACGAGATCCCGCGCCATCCGGCCCAACCGGGCCGGGAAGGTGCTCAGCAGATCCCGCAGTGCCCGCCATGCGTCGTCCGGCGCCATGCCGCCGCCGGCGATCTGTCCGGCGGTCGCGCGGTCGGCGAGCCAGGCCCGCATCACCGGATCGGGATGCTGTCCGGCGCGCTCGGCGACTTCCTGCCACTCGGCGCTCAGATCGAGGCCGCTGCGGGTGTGACAAACGGCGGCGATCCATGCGGCGCGGACCGCCGCACGAGCCGGATGGTCCAGGCCGGCGACGGCGCCGTCCTCGCCGAGCAGGCGGGCGGTGCGCTGCTCGGCCCACGTCCAGTTCGACGCGAGGCGGGTACGCCGGGCGACGTCGTCCCACAACGCGGATGCCTCGGCGGGCGGCAGCAGCCTGAGCGCGGCGTCGAGCAGGTCGACGCCGATGTCGTCGGGGTCCCGGCGGCGGACGAGGTCGGCCAGCCCCGCGGCCAGCAGCGACTGGGACGCATCGCGCTCGGCGCGGTGCTCCGGTGCCGCGCAGTACTCCCGCAACCGTGCCAGCAGGTTGCGGTTGACCTGAAGGAAGGCGCTCTCGCCGCGCTGGAACTCGATCCACTCCTGCTGTGCGAGCTCCAGGAACGCCTCACCGAACGACTCGTCGTCACCGACGTGCGCGGGACGCAGCATGGCCCGATCGAACCGGCCGAGCAGCGCGACCGCCGGGAGCAGCCGCTGCACGTCGTGGCGGCGCAGCCGCCGCACGATCCGGACCGTCACGTACGGGTCGGAGGTCTCGGCGTCCAGCGCGGCGGCGGTCAGCCCCGGTTCGTCGCGCAGCCAGGTCCGGTACAGGTTGAGGTCGAACGGGTTGTACCTGGCGGACCGGTCGCCGGGCCGGGGCGGCGTCCACGTCACCCGTTCCTCGACCGCGGCCTCGGTGCTGCGGCGCAGGATCGCCGCGGTCAGGTCCTCGTCCAGGGTGCGCCCGGGCATCGCCGCCGGGCTCAGGAAGCGGCGGGCTTCGTCGTCGTCGAAGCCGCGGACCTCGTACAGCCGCAGGTAGTCCTTGTGCGGCGCGAGCCGGTCCGACGGTTCCGGTGCCTGCCATCCGGCGCCGGAGCGGGCCAGGAACCGCCGTCCGGCGAAGACGACCCGCAACGTCGGCAGCACCGCGTGGAGCTGTTCGATGATCGCGAACGTGGCGTCGACCGGGGCTACCCGCGCGCCGGCGCTGTGGACCTTCGCGAGTTCCTCGCACGTGTCGAGGATCAGCACCACCGGTTGGTGCAGCGAGCCGAGGAAGCTGGCGAACGCACGCAGCGCCTCCTGGAACGTCTCCTCCCGCCGGCCGGCGAGCGGGTCGGCCGGCGTGGGCTCGCCACCGAACTCGTGCAGCCGCGCGACCGCGGCACGCAGCCGGCTCGCCTGCAACGCGTACCGGTCGCTGACCGCGAACGGCTGCAGCTCGTCCATGAGATCCAGGAACAGCTGGCCCGGTTTGCGGATCGGGTAGTCGGGGTTGATGTGGTCGAAGTCGATCCGGGCCGTCGGCACGGACAGGTCTGAGGCCACCACCGCGGTCAGGTGCCGCAGCAGCATGGTCTTGCCGGCACCGCCGACGCCCAGGTAGTGCAGCGCCCAGTGCGCGCTGTCGTCCAGCAGCGCGTGGAACTGCTCGACCTGCCCGTCCCGGCGCAGGAACGTGCGCAGCTGACGACGGTCGAGCGTCTGGCGGTGGAGCAGCTCGACCCTGCGGGTGCCGAGGGTGACGACGGACTCGAGTTGCGCGCCGAACACCGGCACGAGCAGGCGGGCCGTGTCGAGCCAGGCGAGGGCCTGCTCGCTGGCTCGCCGACCGACCAGCGTATGGATGTAGATGTCGAGCGAAACGGCGGTCGCGTTCGCCTCGGCCGTTGCGCTGGTGCCGGTGGCGGCCAGCTTGCGCCACCGCTCCAACGCCTGGTTGAGCGGTGTTGCGGCACTGACGTCGGTGAGCCGCTGGGCGATGGCTGCGGTGACCTCGTACAGGAACCGCTGGCCGGGCCCGCCGGCGATGCGTTGCAGGATGTCGAGCCGGGTGGCTTCGGGAACCCAGAAGGAGACGTCTTGCGCGCCGTGGGCGACCTGGGCGCGCGCCTCAGCGACCACCCGGTCACGCAAGGAGTCCGGAAGGTATTCCACGAGGTCCACCAGCGCATCGATCCGGTCCCCCAGATCGGCGATCGACCGTGCGGAGTGCACGGCGACGTCCGCCGTGATCTGGCGCATGTCGGCGCTCAACGGTGCCGCCAGCAGCTTGCGGCACAGGGCGACCCGTTCGGCCGGGTCCTCGACGTCGGCGAGGTGCTTCAGGGCCTCAGTGGCAAGCTCGTCGGCCTTCGGACCGCTGGTCATGGCGGCCGCTACGACCGTCCCGGCGGACCGGACCGGGCCGGCTCCGGCCGTCGTGTCGCGTGCCACGGGCGCCCGCGCGGCGAGGAAGACCGCGAGCTCGGGCTGGCGCCGCGCCGCGTGGTCGATCGCAACCAGCAGGCGCTCGCTCGCCGTCGCGCCGGCCGGCTCCAGCACGGCGAGCGTGCGCACCAGGGTCCGCAACGCCGCATCGGTGTCCTCGTCCCACGCCTGCGCGGCGGCGGCCGCGAGTTCCCGGTCGAGGACCGCCAGCGCGGCGTCGAGCGGCAGGCGGCCGGCGAGGGCGGCCAGTGGCCGGGCCCGGCAATCCGGTGCGCTGATCGCGGTGGCGGTGACGACCGCCTCGGGCACCAGACTGTCGGGCAGGTACGGCGCGACCCGGGTCAACACCCGGCTCCGCTCGGCCTCGTGCGTCAGCATCGCGGCCAGGCGGAGGATCGCGTGGGCGGCCGCCGTCATCTCCAGGTGCGCCATCAGCGGCGCCACCAGCAGCAGCGCCTCGACCTGGCCGCCTGGGTCCTCGACCTCGGCAGCGGCGTCGTGTGCCTGCTGCAACGCGGCGGTGGCCGCCCCTGCCGGCAGATGGGGTACGAGCGCCGTCAAGGCCCGCGCCCGGTCCGATGGGTCGGGCACCGCCGCCGCCAGGTCGCGGAGGTTGGTCAACAGCGCCGGGGAGACGTACGGGACGAGCAGGGTCAGGAGCCGGACCCGGGTCGGCACGTCGTCAACCGCGGCGACCCTTGTCGCGATCTGGTGGTGTTCGGCCGGCGGCAGGAACGCTGCGAGCCGCACGTCGATCTCCACGGCATACCACTCGGGCCGGTGCAGTTTCGGCGCTGCGGCCCGTTGGCAGATGCGCAGTTCCTCGAGCTCACTGAGCAGTGCGTCATGCCAGCCGGGAAGGCCCGCGGCGGCGGCCAGCCGGACGGTCCACAGTGGAGGGAGCGCGAGCCAGGCGAGCGTCGCGTCGTCGAACCGGTTCAGCCGGGCCGCCCGGTCCGCGGCCTGGAAGGCCTGCAACTGCGTGTACAGCTCCTCGGCGGTCGGCATCAGCGCTCGACCCGGTCCAGCCGGACCAGGGCGAGCGCTTGCTCCTCGGCCTCGATCGTGGTCAACGCGCGCACGAATCCGGTCTTGCGGAGCAAGGCGGTCATGCTTTCCAGGTCGAAGGCGTCCGCGAACCGGCCCGGGACGCCGCCGAACGTCATTGCCAGGAACTCGCGGTTCGTGTCGCTCTGCTCAGGCCGCACCCGGTCGTCGAGGATGTGGCGTACCTGCCGGTGGCCGTGCGGGTTCAGCACGATCTGGTTGTACGCGTACAGGTCCTCGTCGGCGGCGACGTTGAACGGCCGCAAGGTCAGCGCATGGGCCCACTTCCATCTCGCCACCTGCTCCACCAGGTCGTGGACCATCTGTTTGGCGTCCGGGTTCTTGGCGACCGTGAGCACGACCGGCACCGGTTCGTCGGCGTCGCCGAACCCGAACGAGTTGAGCATCTTCTTGGAGAACACGCTGTTGAACAGGTCCGGGGCGTACTGGTCGACGGAGTCGAGGAGGACGACCACGTGTCCGCCGCCCGCCCGCACCGACTCGTGGGCGCTGCGGGCGTCCTTCGCCAATCGGGCGAGGTCGTGCCGCAAGGCCAGCAGCAGCGCCCTCGGCGTCGTGGTCCGGTAGTCCTGCAGTTCGAAGCGGATGGCGGGGTCGAGCTCCCGCAGCCGGGCATCGTCGGGATCGTCGGCCGCGAACGCGGCACCGGCGCCGGGCGCGTCGGCCATCCGCAGCAGCCGCAACTGGTCGACCTGCGGATGGCTGAGTCCGAGGATCGAACGGACCTGGACGATCTCCTTCTGGAACTCGATGCCGAGCAGCCTCGGTGACTGGGGCGCCGCTTGGTCGCCGTCGTCGAAGTTCAGCAGCACCGGGATGTTGCCGTCCCGAAACGCCTGCGCGGCCAGCTCCTGCAGCAGACGGGTCTTGCCCACCTGCCAGAACCCGCGGGCGCGCGCCGTGGCCGGGTTTCTGCCGCTGGGCGCGTCGGGTTCGCCAAACACCACCATGACCCGCTTGCCGCCGGGGCGGAAGGCATCGCGATGCGCTTCCAGAAACTCGCTGCGGCCGCAGAAGGCCGGCGACACGTTCAGACCATAGCCGTCGATCCATTCCTCGGCGGGGTGACGCTCAAGCTCCGAAGGCTTGACCGGGTGGTAGTCCGACGGCACGGTCCCGGCCAGGAACAGCGCCGGAAACGCCCAGTCGACGCTCTCCACCGCCGACTGGCCGTCCGCCACGACGGCCTGCCGGGCCTCCGCGGCCGCGGTCAGCAGGTTCTCCCCGTTGACGAGTGCGGCGTTGAACCGGCGCGTGAACATGCGGCAGGCGGTGTCCGACACCCGGCCGGCCATGCCGAGCACCATCGGAATCCCCCGCGCGACGAGCTCCGCGGCCAGCGGCACCAGCGGGTGCGCCGCCGGCTGACCGCCGGCGGTGTCCGCGGTCGAGCCGCTGCGGCAGGCGCTGAGCACCACGATCGGCGGCAGCCCGTGATCCAGCGTGCCCAGCGCGCCCACGAGCTGATCGGCGTAGCGCCGCCGGTCCTCCCCCGGCCGCTCGGGGGTGAGTTCGAGGTAGCCGCGACCGGTGTCCCGGTCCCAGTCGCCGTGGCAGGCGAAGTGCACGAGGTCGGGTCGAAACTCCCGTACCGCGGAACGCAACGAGGTCGTCGTCGCCTGGTCCACCGTCCGGGTCAGCACCCGGCGGCCGCTGTCGCGCAGTTCGCGGGCGAACCCGACGAACTCCGCCGCCGGGCGGATGCTCGGGTCGGTGAGCGACGTGCCGACGACGAACAACACCCGTGGCGGCGCCTCGATCAAACGTGGCTGCCACGCGTCGCCGTCCGTGTCCGGTACCAGGCGGGTGATGACCACGGCGATGCCCGGCAGGCCGGCGGCCAGGAAGCCCGTGCCGTCGTGCATCATCTCCCAGCTGAGCCGTTCCAGGCCGGCGACCCTGTCCCGTCCGTCCTGGGCCGGGAAGGACAGGGCGAGCTCGATGCACCGTGCCTGCAGTTCCTCGGCGGTCTCCTTGATCCAGGTCCACAGTGCCCTGCCGAGCAGCGCGTGGAACAGGTAGGCGCCGAAGCGGTGCGCCCCGCTGGTCCCGTCGACGCGCCGCTCCTCGACCCGCAGCCGCTCGCGGGCCAACGCATCGCCGGTCGCGCTCAGACACAGCCGCCCACACACCGGCTCGCCGAGGCCCGGCGGCTGGCACGGCTCGTTGTCCGGCGGGAGCGGGAACGTGCCATGGGTCGGGTCTGCCAGCCAGCGCAGCGTCCGTTCGGGGGCGCTCTTGCCGGACCGGGGACAGGTGACGCTGACCCTTCCGTCGGCGTCGACGGCAACCACGAACCGCAGGAACGCCGTCACGCCGCCACCTGCCGATCGACGGTGGCACCGGACCCGGCGCGCAGCAGCAGGTCGGTGAGCTCGGTCTGTACGACCGCCGGCGCCGACGCCCCTGCCATGCGGGCGGACCGGGTGCCCTCCTCGCGGCTGCGTGGCACCTCGGCCAGGTAGCGTCCCGCCAGGTCCCGGCGCAGTGCCTCCCGCCGACCCGGGTCGGCGATCGAGGCGACCTGCCGCCACGCGGTCGCCGCCGCGGCGGTCAGCAGGCGCGCGGACCGAAGCCGTGGCCGGACCGCCAGCGGCGCCTTCCCGAGCAGTCCCTCGCTCATGTTCCAGAGCAGGCCGCGATCGGCGTACACCGCGGGCTCCCAGTCGTAGTACCTGCTCAACGGTCCGTGTCCACCGAGTGGTGCGGCCAGCGCAGCGGCGGCCACCGCGCGGGCGACGTCGACTTCGGCGGTGACGGCCGGGACGCGGCCCGGATCGACCGGTCCGGCGGCGGCGCCCGCGTCGACGCCGAGCTGCCGTGCCACCTCGATCAGCAGACCCGTCCGCACCAGCGGCGGCGGATGGTGCGCCCGCTGGCTGTCGAGCATGCGCTGCTCGTCGTCCAGCTCCAGTTGCGCCACGGCATGGACGGCCGCCGGCCCCATGCTCAGCACCGAGCAGACATCGGCGAAGATCTCCCGGCTCCAGCTGCGCCACCGGTCCGGTCTGGCCGCGCCCGCACGCAGCGACGCCGCCTCGACCTCCTCGGCGAACGCGGCCAGCACCGTCAGGTCGCCGGTGAGGTCGTATTCAAGGTGATGGCCGACCTCATGACCGACGCACACGAGCCACCAGGGGTCGTCCAGGCACAGCGCCGGCAGGGCCAGCAGCGGCAGCGGCAGCAGCGCCAGCGACCGTTGCAACACGTCATCGTCGGCCGGTGTCTCCAGATCGGACGACGGGGCCAGCCGTGGGATGGCGGCGGCCGCGTATCCGGGTTCGAGGTAGGGCAGCGGCGCCGCCGCGATCGGGAGGTCCGGCCGATCCCGGCCGGCGTTGCGGAACGGTTCCGCCCAGCAGCTCCACACGATCTCGTCCGCCGCTCGCAGCACGTCGCCGGCGGCCGGCGTGTCCCGCTGGTCGAAGCGGGTCCGGTAGTGCTCGAACAGCTTGCGGACCAGCTCCACCCGCTGGTCGTTGTCCCGGCAGAGCCCGAACACGCCCGGCGCGGGTTGGCCGCCCGGCACGGCATCCACGACGGCGCGCAGGTCGGCCAGGCAACCGCCGAGCACCGCACCGAGCGTGGCGAGCTGGGTCTGATACTGCTGGAGCGCGTCGGCGGCCTGACGCCGGGCCACCCAGTCCGCGATGGTCTCCCGGAGGCGGTCGATGCGACGGCAGGATTGTTCGACCCGCACCCGACCCGACCACGAGCCGTCCAGACCAGCCACCCCCAGCCATCACCGCAGCACTGTGAACACATCACGCTCAGCGACGAGTCTGTGATAGACGGTGATGCCATGCCATCGACTAACGGCCAGAGACGGCGACCGAATCGTCCGTCCCAACGGAAGATCGGCGACTGTCGACCATCCCCCAGGCATGCGTTCGACGCGTGCGGCGACCGGCAGTTTGGCACGCCCGGGCTTGGGCATTCGCTGCCGGTTGGACGTGACGAGGCCAAGGCGGGTGCGATGCGTGGTGTGGCGGTGGTCGGCTCGGGTGGCGACCGCGTTGGTGACGGTCCTGGTGGTCTGCGGTATTGGCTGGGTCAACCGCGCTGAGCTGCCCGTTGCGGCCGCCGCGTTGCGTGGCGCGGACGCGCGGTGGCTGCTGGCAGGCTCCGGGATGCTGGGGCTGTGGTGGGCGTCGTGGGTGTTGCTGTACGCGTCCTGCCGGCGCCTGCTCGGGGTGGACGGCTACCGGCAGTGCGGGCAGTTGGTGGCGGTGGTGCTGGGGTCGGTTGCGGTGAACCTGGTGGTGAAGTCGTCCGGGCTGGCCGGCCTGACGCTGTTCCTGCGCGACGCGCGGCAGCGGAACCTGCCGGTCGCGCGGGTGAGCGTCGGCTACGTGCTGGCGGCATGCATGGCCGAGGGGGCGTTCGCGGTGACGTTGGCGGCCGGCACCGGGTTGGTACTGGCCTCCGGGGCAATGGACCGGGTCGAGCTCGTGGCGGTCGCGGCCTTCGTGGGGTTGCTCGGCGTCCGCGCCGGTCTGGCGGGGGCGTTGCTGCGCAGTCGCGCGGCGTTCGTCGGCGTGTGCAGCGCGCCGGCGCGGTGGCGGGACCGGCTGCTGCGCCGACCGGCCAGGGCGTACGGCGTGGGCGCCGGCGAGCTGTATGACGCGGTGCTGCTGCTGCGCCGGCAGCCGGCCGGGGCGCTGGCACCGTTCGGGTTTGCGCTGTGTGTCGACGTGTTCGGTGTGGCGTTGTTGTGTGCGGCGTTGGCGGCGGTCGGCGGCGGCGTGCGGCCCGGGGTGGCGCTGGTGGCGTACGCGATCTCCGCGGTGTTCGGCACGGTCGGGTTCATGCCGGGCGGGCTGGGGTTCGTGGAGGTGAGTTCCGCCGCGCTGCTGGCCTCGTCCGGGGTTCCGCTGGGGGTCGCCGCCGCCGCGGTCGTCGTCTTCCGGGCCTGGGACTTCTGGCTTCCTCTAGCGGTCGGCGCCGCGGCGGTCTGGTGGCTGCACCAGGACCTCCCGGTCGGTCAGGCGGCGGTCCGTCGGATGCCGGGTGAATGACCCACTGGGTCGCTCCGGCCGGTGGGCGCGGGCGGTGTGCGCGCTCGCCGGGCTGGCCCTGGCCATCATCAACCTTTCATCGGCGACGGTGTTCGTGTCGCACCCGCACACCGCCCCGTCCGGCGTCGGGTCTGCGGTCGCGGCACTGGTCGGCGCGCACTACCTCCTGCTGACCGCCGGGGTGTGCCTGGCCGTGACCGTCCCCGCGCTGCGGCGCGGGAAACGCGCCGCGTGGTGGGCGGCGGTCGCCGGCGCGGTGGCGTCGCTGACCGCCGAGCACGTGCGATCTGGGCAGTGGCCGCGGCTGTTGGCGCCGGCCGGCGTCCTGCTGTTGTTGCTGGCCTGCCGGGCCGCCTTCGTGACCCGCTCCGATCCGGTGCTGCTGCGTCGAGGGCTGGCGGTGCTGTGCATCGGCGAGGCCGCGGTGTTCGCCTACGCGGTCCTGGGCCTGTGGCGGATGGACCCGGACTTCACCCGGACGATGACGATCGGGCCCGCGGTACGTGCCGCCCTGGGCCTGTTGTTCCTGCTGCCGGTCGGCGTCGAGCCGATCACCCGGCACGGGCAATGGTTCGTCGAGTCGGTGCGCACCGGCGCGCTCAGTGTGGCGGTGCTGGGGCTGTGCTGGCTGGTGGCCGGCGTGGTCGGCCGCCCCGGTCACCTCCGGGACCGCCGGCGGGTCCGGGAGTTGCTGTCCCGGTACGCGACCACCGGCGTGGCCCACTTCCACCTCCTCGACGACAAGAGCTGGATGATCACCGCCGACGGCCGCGCGTTCGTCGGGTACAAGGTCGTCGGTGCCACCGCGGTGGCACTCGGTGAGCCGATCGGTCACCCCGGCTCGATCCGCGCCGCGGCCGACGAGTTCGCCCGGTTGTGCGCGCTCAACGGCTGGGACCCGGTCTTCTACCAGGTCACCGAGCAGGGCCGGGCCGACCTCGTCGCCGCCGGCTGGAAGACCCTGAGGATCGGCGAGGAGGCGATCATCGACCTGGCGGCGTTCGACCTGGCCCGCCCCGAGTGCAAGGCGGTCCGATCCGCGGTACGCCGCTGCGAACGTGCCGGGTACCGCGTCGTCGAGCTGGCCCATCCGGTCCACGGCGCCAGACTCGCCGAGCTGCGGGAGGTCTCCGATGTGTGGCTGGCGGCCGGGAACCACCGCGAACGCACGTTCACGCTCGGACGTTTCGACCCCGCGTACCTGCGCACCACCCCGATCGTGGCGGTCCTCGACGCACGCAGCCGGGTGCAGGCGTTCGTCAACCTGCTGCCGTCCTATCAGTCCTGTGACGCCACCTTCGACCTCATGCGCCGCCGGCCGGACGCGGTCAACGGCGTCATCGACCAGTTGTTCGTGGCGCTCATCGAACGGTTCTCCGCCGACGGCTACACGGGCCTCAACCTCGGGCTGGCACCGCTGACCGGCGCCGGCCAGAGCCGCTCGGACCGGATCATCCGGCTGCTGTACGCCCACGCCGGCGCCGTGTTCAACTTCAGCGGTCTGCGGGCCTTCAAAGACAAGTGGCATCCCCGCTGGGAACCTCGCTACCTGGCCTACCGGTTCGACACCCGGCTGCTGGGCAGCGCGGCCGCGGTCGCCCGCGCCGGCGAGCTCCCCGACCCCCGTTCACCCCTCGGCCGGCTCACCGCCCTGCTGCGCCGCTTCCCGGTCACCGTCGCCTTCTTCCTGTTGCAGGCATGGATCATGACAGCGACGGCGGCCGGCCCGGTGCTGCACGCGCAGCTGATCCGCCACTTCGGCCTCGCCTGGCCGGACCTGGTCCACGGCCAGTTCTGGCGGCTGGTGTCGGCGCCGCTGATCCAGACCGGCCCTGGCTGGGTGTGGTCGAACATCATGCTGATCATCGCGTTCGTGCCGGCGGCCGAATGGCGACTCGGCTCCCGCCGCGCCCTGATCACCTTCTTCTGCGGCGACCTCGCCGCCACGGTGAGTGTCCTGCTGACCCTCCGCCTGACCGCGGCGGCCGGCTCCACGGCGGCGGCGCAGGCCATCCTCGCTCGTGACGCGGGGTCCTCCGCCGGCTGCTGGGCGCTGGCCGCCGCGCTGGCCTGGAGCCTGCCCGGCCAGGCCCGAACTGTTGCCGTCACCGCCGTCCTCGTCGTGCTCGGCGCCGAAACCGTCGCCCATCAGCGGCTGTTCGACTTCCAGCACCTGGCCGCCGCCGTGTTCACGGTGCTCGCATACGCCGCGGCGGCGCGGTGGGGTGCCCGCTGGCGAGGCTGACCGCGCCATGCGCGCCGGGGCTTCGCTATCCGACGTGCACGTGCGGCCGGTGGCTCCGGTCGGGCTCCTGGCGGCGCAGTACCTCGCGGGTGACCGGCGCGACCTCACCCTGGCCGAAGATCAGGAACCGCAGGAAGTTGGCGGCCGGGTTGCCTTCGGTCCACTCGAAGTAGATGTGCGGGCGCCGGCCGGTGCGGTCCCGGATGCCGAGCAGCAGCGCCGCGATGGCGCCCGCGACGGCCGGGTTCTGCAGGACCAGGACCCGGTAGCGGCCGTGCACGACCTCGCCGCGGACGACGACGGCGGACGCGAAGTCGGAGGCGTCGGTGATGGCCACCTCGACGAAGATCACGTCGGCCTCGTCGGGGATGTCGTTGTCCGCCCGGATCTGCCGCAACTTGTGCTGGTAGTCCTCGACGGTGCGGTGCGCGGGCTCCTTGGCGACGAGCCGGATCGTGCGCCGGGCACAGTCATGGATGAAGGTGCTGGCGGTCGGATCGAACTGCAGATCGGTGACCCGCAGCTCGAACGACCGGTTGATCCGGGACAGCACCGACACCAGCACGATGCCGGCGATGAAGCACCCGGCGATCTTCACGCCGTCCGGACGTTCGGCGATGTTGGCGATCGTGGTGTACGTGAGGACGGCGGCGATGACCGCGAACGTGCCGCACGCGCGGTGCTGGCGGTGCCGGCGGGCGGACAGGGCGGCGGCGACGGCGGCGGAGGTGATCAGGACGAGGACGCCGGTGGCGTAGGCGCCGCCCTGAGCGGTGACGTCGGCGTCGAAGATGACGGTGATGACGACGGCGACGGCGAGGAACACCAGGACCAGCGGCCGGACCGCGCCGGCCCAGTCCGGTGCCATCCCGTAGCGGGGCAGGTACCGCGGGACCAGGTTCAGCAGGCCGGCCATCGCGGACGCGCCGGCGAACCAGAGGATCGCGATGGTGGACAGGTCGTACACGGTGCCGAAGACCGCGCCGAGGTGCTCGTGCGCCAGGTACGCCAACGCCCTGCCGTTGGCCGCTCCCCCGGCGTGGAAGGCGGCGGGCGGGATCAGGACCGTGGTGATGACGCTGGTGGTGAGCAGGAACCCGCACATGATCAGCGCCGCCGTGGTGAGCAGTTTCCTGGTGTCGCGGATCCGGCCGGTCGGATGTTCTTCGCTGTCGGCCGGGTCGCCGCGGACGTGTGGCATCACGGCCACGCCGGTCTCGAACCCGGACAGGCCCAGCGCCAGCTTCGGGAACACGATCAGGGCGATCGCCACGACCAGCAGCGGATTGCCGTGCCGCGCCGTCAACGCCGCCGACCAGCCGGTGACCATCGACGGGTGGGTCGCGATCTGCCACAGGCCGTCCAGGACGACGATCACGTTCAGCGTCAGGTAGACCCCGACGATCCCGACCGCGATCCCGACCGCCTCGGTGAACCCGACGAGGAACACCGCGCCGAGGAGCCCCAGCAGCACCAGCGTCACCACGACCTCGTGGTCGTGCAGCGCCGCCGGCCAGAACGGGTTCTCGTCCAGGTGCGCGGTCGCGTCGGCCGCGGACAGCGTCATCGTGATGATGAAGTCGGTGGCCGCGAACCCGAGCAGGACCAGCACGAACAGCTTGCCCTGCCAGAACGGCAGCAGCCGCACCAGCATCGCGATCGAGCCTTCCCCGTGCGGGCTCTCCTCGGCGACCCTCCGGTACACCGGCAGCGCGCCGAGCAGCGTGACCAGGACCAGGACCACGGTCGCCACCGGTGACAGCAGCCCGGCGGCGAGCGCGGCGATCCCCGGCTGGTAACCCAGCGTCGAGAAGTAGTCCACACCGGTCAGGCACATCACCTTCCACCACGGGTGGCGGCGGTCCGCGGCCGGTTTGGCGCCGGGTCCCGCGTGCTGCAGCGACCGGTCGTTGATGCCTGACAGCAGCCAGGCGCGGATGCCGGTCATCGCGGCTCCGCCCCGCCGGGGTCGCTGACGGTGGCGCGGACACCGCCGGGGCCGTTGATGCGCCGCCCACCCCACGGGGTGAGACGGCGGGCGTCGCGGTCGTCGGCCATGCCAACGGCGGCCTGCCGGACCGGCTCACCGCGCCGGCCATGCGAAGCGTCGGGTATGCCCTGCACCGCTGGCCTCTACCCGACGGACCGGCATGTAGCAACGGACGGCGGATGACCGCCCGGCGCACGACGTCAGCGCGTCGGCTTGCCGGCGGCGGCGTCCGGGGCGAGCGGGATGGTGAACCACAGGGTGGTGCCGTGTCCGGGTGGGCTGGCGAGCCGGCTGCTGCCGCCTAGGGCGGTCACCCGGTCGCCGATCCCGCGGATGCCGGAGCCGCCCGGGTCGGCGCCCCCGACGCCGTCGTCCTTGACGCGTAGCCGCAGAGCGCCGTCCTCGGCGGTGGCGTCGACGCGCACATTCGTGGCGTGCGCGTGCTTGGCGGCGTTTGTGAGCGCCTCGGAGATGACATGGTATGCACTTGTCTCGATGTTCGGCGGAAGCCGGAACGGCAGGTCGATGTGCAGTTCGGTCGGCACCGGTGAACGGCGGGTCAGGGTCTTCAGGGCCGATTCGAGGCCGCGCTCGGTCAGCATCACCGGGTGGATGCCGTGCGAGAATTCCCGCAGATCGTTGATGGCGTCGGCCAGGTCTTCGGTGATCGCGGCCAGGTCTTCGGTCAGCTCCGGTGACGCGCTCGGTGCCGGCGCCTGGATCCGGCGCAGGTCCAGCAGGAGGGCCAGGAGCCGTTGCTGGGTGCCGTCGTGCAGATCGCGTTCGAGCTTGCGGCGGGCCTGGTCGCTGGCCTCGACGATACGGACGCTCGCGGCGCTCAGATCGGCGCGGGCCTGCAGGTTCGCGACGGCCACGCCGACGAGGTCGGTGAAGTCGGCCGTGCGGGCGGCATCCTCCGGACGCAGTTGCTCCTCGCTCGCCCCCATCACGATCAACGCCCCCCACAGGTTGCCCTGCATCACGATGGGCGCACCCACAGACACCCTGATCCCGTATTGGATCAGGAACGGGTCGGGCACGGACGTACCGTCGCCGACGCGGGTCCACCAGGGCTCCTGCTCGGTGTAGACGTGCATGGCGGCACCGTCCGGCGGCAACGCCGTGCGGGTGCCGATCACGAGGGGAACGGCCCGTTCGCTCCACCCCGCGACGACGATCGCCTCCTTGTCCGGTTCGTACCGCAGCAGCAGGGTCAGGTCGGCGCGCAGGAGTTGCCCGACCTCCTCGGTGACCGCGCCGAACACCGCGCCCGGCGGCGACCCACGGGCCACGAGCGTCGCGATCCGCCGCAGTGCGCTCTGCTCGGCGACGAGGCGGTTGAGGTCGTCACGTTGCATCTGCAACGACGTGGCCATGGCGTTGAACGAACGCTGCAGAATGCCGATCTCGTGCGGCCCGTTCTCAGGCATCCGGGTGGACAGGGCACCGCCGGCCAGCTGATCAGCCATCCCGGCCGCCGCCGCGACCGGCCGGACGATCCCCCGGTTCACGAACGTCGCGAACACCAGCACGACCAGCACGGACCCGGCGAGCGCGACGCCCGCGGTGGCCCACGCCCAGGTGGTGCCGGCATCGGCGCTGGCCGCCTGCCTGGTCGCATCGCTCAACTCGGTCGTGGTGAACTGTGCGAACTCCGCGTCGATCGCATCGACACGCCGCTGGCTGTCGAGCAGTTGGGCGGCGTCGGGTGGCGCGACGCGACCACCGGTCGACGTCGACGTCGACACCTCGGCCATGTACGTCGCGATCTCGTCATTGAGATGCCGGACGCGTGCCTGCTGCTGCGCGTCCTCGGCGACGAGCCCTTCGAGCTGCACCGACTGCGGTGGTATCGCCGCACGGGCCTGCTGCCACGACACCAGGAACCGTGGGTCGTGGGTGATGACGAAACCGCGTTCGGCGCTCTCCATCGACAGCACGGAGGTCTGCAACTGCCCGGCACTGATCAGCGCGGCCTGCGAGCTGCGCGCCGACCGTACCTCCCGGTCCAGCGTTGCCACGGCTCCCAGCATCGTCACCAGCGCCCCGCCCAGGGCCACGGCGCACACCAGGCACAGCACCATCACCCGGCGAGTCAACCCGGCGCCGAAGAACACCGACAGCGACGGACAGTGCCCGAAGCTCGGAATGTGCGCCTTCACACTGATCTCCATTCAGCGCACTACCGCCAACGGGTAGCAGGACATACGCCTGCTGGAGAAGGCGGTAACACGCTGATTGCTTGCATCTATCGGCTCAAATCCAGCCTACTACCGCAAAGGCCGCAATGTTCCGCTCCGTATCGGGACGCGACATTGCGACGGGCCGGGTGCGAGACCTCGGCAGTGCCCTACTGAGCCGGTCGGGTGTGCAGCGTCGGCGCGTGCGTTTGCAGCAGGCCCTCGACGCCCTGCAGGAAGGTTTCGCAGACCAGCGTCGGGTCGAACAGGCAGCCGGCCGCCATCGCGCCGTCGCGCAGCATGACGTAGTGCCGGGCGGCGGACTCGGCCGGCGCTTGCGGGATGCGCCCCAGGACGCGGGTGACGGTGTCCAGGAACCACTGCCGGTGAGCGAGGACGGCCTGGTGGACGGGGTGCGCGGGGTCGGGGTACTCCGCCGCGGCGTTGATGAAGGCGCAGCCGCGGAACCCGTCGGACTGGATCGCGCCGGCGATGCCGCTGCTGATGGCCCGGAGCGTGTCGGCCGCCGGTAGGTCGGCGGCGACGGCCCGGTCGACCTGGTCGCGGATGGCCTGGTCGGCGGCGGCCAGGTGGGCGAGGACGAGGTCCTCCTTGCCGGGGAAGTGCCGGTACAACGTGGCGCGGGTCACCTGCGCCTCCGCGACGATCCGGTCGATGCCGACGGCGTGGATGCCTTCCGCGTAGAAGATCCGGCTCGCCGTGCTGAGCAGCCGGGCCCGCGCTTCGGACGGCCGGCCGTCGGTGTCGCTGCGCCTCATGCGGCCATCTTAGTGGGTAGAACGTTCGGTCTTGACAGACTCGGGCCCGCCTGTCAGGGTCAGGTCAAGACAGAACGTTCGTTCTACCTCGGGACGCCGACCGCCTCCCGCTCAACCGAAGGAACTCTCGTGACCACTGTTGCCGCCTCCCCCGCGACGAACATCGCCTCGGCCCTGCGCCGGCTCTACTTCGTACGCTTCGGATTCGCCGCCATCTGGGCCGTCCTGCTCTTCACGACGGCGTCGGACATCGGGCCGGTCAGCGCGACCCTGCTCGTGCTCTATCCACTGTTCGACGCGGCCGCCGCCATCATCGACGCCCGGTCGTCCCGGGCCACCCGGTCGACCGCCGGCCTGTATGCGAACGTCGTCATCAGCCTGCTCACCGCCGCCGGCCTGGCCGTCGCGTGCTCGTCCGGCATCCCGGCGGTGCTGCGCGTCTGGGGCGTCTGGGCCGTCGTCGCGGGACTCGCCCAGCTCATCGTCGGCCTGATCCGGCGCCCGATGGGCGGGCAGTGGCCGATGATCGTCAGCGGAGGCATCTCCGTGCTCGCCGGTACGTCGTTCTTCATCCAAGCCGGCGCGTCCGATGCCACGCTGAGCAACCTGGCCGGGTACGCCTTTCTCGGCGGCATCTTCTTCCTCGTCTCGGCCCTGCGCCTCGGCCGCGCAGCCAACGGACGCTGACAGCCCTCCCCGTCGGCAAGCGTGCGCGGCGGGCCCGGTCTGACCACCGCCCACTGCGGGAACTGCGCGGCGACCAGCCTGCTCACCAGTTCCGCATCGATGCTGCCGTTGTCGCGGCGCGGTTCCTGCGTGGACACTCAGCCGGCGTTGACCGACGTTCCGCCCCACTCCTCCGGGGCGACGTCAGCGAGGGTCTCGGAGAACGTCCACTGATGCCCCGCCAGGTCCTCGGCCTTGTACTGCCGTTCGCCGTACTCGAAGTCCGTGGGCTCCATGAGGATGCCTGCGCCGTGCGCCCGGGCCTGTTCGCAGTGCGCCCGCGCGTCGTCCACACGCACCATCACCGCGTGCGTGACCTCCCCAGGGCGGGGCAGGTGACGATCTCCCCGCATGTCCGCGATGATCACAGCGCCGTCGCCGAATCGCAGCTGAGCGCGGTGGTTCTCGCCGATCCGCACCTGCTCGACGAACCCGAAAGCCGCAGACAGCCAGGCGACCGCCGCCCGCACGTCGGGATAGGTCAGGACGGGGATCACCGTTGCGGCCGGGATGGAGCGGTTGGCCCTCATGCAATGCCATTGAACACCACACACGCGCGCGCCTCGGACGAATTGCAACCCTCGCTGCGGTTCCCGGCGAACGCTCGAGCCCGCGGCGGTCGGCGTCCGATCATGGACCTGGGACAGCGTGGGAACGTACCGTGCGAGCATGTTCGAAAAGATGCTGGTGGCCAACCGCGGCGAGATCGCGATCCGGGCGTTCCGTGCCGCGTACGAGCTGGGGATCTCCACCGTCGCGGTCTACCCGCACGAGGACCGCAACTCGTTGCACCGCGCCAAGGCCGACGAGGCGTACCGCATCGGTGAGCTCGGCCATCCGGTGCGGGCCTACCTCGACGTCGACGAGATCATCCGGGCGGCCAAGCAGGCCGGCGCGGACGCCGTCTACCCCGGCTACGGGTTCCTGTCGGAGAATCCTGACCTTGCCGCGGCCTGCGTCGAGCACGGGATCACGTTCGTCGGCCCGCCCGCGGCGGTGCTGCACCTGACGGGCAACAAGTCCCGCGCGGTCGCCGCGGCGCGGGAGGCCGGCGTACCGGTGCTCAGCTCCTCGGCGCCGTCCACCGACGTCGACGAGCTCGTCGCGGCCGCGGCGGCGATCGGGTTTCCGGTGTTCGTCAAGGCCGTCGCCGGTGGCGGTGGCCGGGGCATGCGGCGGGTCACCGAGCCGGCGGACCTGCGGGAGTCGATCGAGGCCGCGTCGCGGGAGGCGCAGTCCGCCTTCGGCGACGGCACCGTGTTCCTGGAGCGGGCGGTCGTCAACCCGCGCCACATCGAGGTGCAGATCCTCGCCGACGCCCACGGCAACGTCTCGCACCTGTACGAGCGGGACTGCTCGGTCCAGCGGCGCCACCAGAAGGTCGTGGAGATCGCGCCCGCGCCGAACCTGGACCCGCAGCTGCGCGACCGCATCTGCGCCGACGCGGTGGCGTTCGCCCGGCACATCGGCTACGTCAACGCGGGCACGGTCGAGTTCCTGCTCGACGAGCAGGGCCGGCACGTCTTCATCGAGATGAACCCGCGGATCCAGGTGGAGCACACAGTCACCGAGCAGGTCACCGACCGCGACCTGGTCATCGCGCAGCTGCGGATCGCGGCCGGGATGTCGCTGACCGAGCTGCGCCTCACCCAGGACCAGGTGAAGCTGTCCGGTGCGGCGTTGCAGTGCCGGATCACCACCGAGGATCCGGGCAACGGTTTCCGGCCCGACACGGGCACGATCTCGGCGTACCGCTCACCGGGCGGCCCCGGCGTCAGGCTGGACGGCGGCACCATCCACACCGGCGCGGAGGTCAGTGCCCACTTCGACTCGATGCTGGTCAAACTCACGTGCTACGGCCACGACTTCCCCAACGCGGTGCGCCGGGCACGGCGGGCGATCGCGGAGTTCCGCATCCGCGGCGTGGCGTCCAACCTGCCGTTCCTCGCCGCGGTCCTGGACGATCCCGACTTCCAGCAGGGCCGGATCACGACCGGGTTCATCGAGGAGCGGCCGCAGCTGCTGCGCACGCGCCCGTCCGCCGACCGCGGCACCCGCCTGATGACCTACCTGGCCGAGACCACGGTGAACAAGCCGCACGGCAACCGCCCGGCGGGCGCCGAGCCGGTCGAGAAGCTCCCGCCCGTCGACCTCGCCGCGCCGGTCGCCGCCGGCTCCCGGCAACTGCTGCAGCAGCTGGGCCCGGAGCGTTTCGCCGCGCGGCTGCGTGCCCAGACCGCGGTGGCCGTCACCGACACGACGTTCCGCGACGCGCACCAGTCGCTCCTCGCCACCCGGGTGCGGACCCTGGACCTGCTCACCATCGCACCGTACGTGGCGCGGACCGTGCCGCAGCTGCTGTCGCTGGAGTGCTGGGGCGGCGCCACCTACGACGTTGCACTGCGCTTCCTCGCCGAGGACCCGTGGGAACGGCTGGCGGCGCTGCGGGAAGCCGTGCCGAACGTGTGCACGCAGATGCTGCTGCGCGGGCGCAACACCGTCGGCTACACCCCGTACCCGGTCGAGGTCACGGACGCCTTCGTGCAGGAGGCCGCGGCGACCGGGATGGACGTCTTCCGCATCTTCGACGCCCTCAACGACGTCGCCCAGATGCGCCCGGCCATCGACGCGGTGCGCGCCACCGGCACAGCGGTCGCGGAGGTCGCGCTCTGCTACACCGGCGACCTGTCCGACCCGAAGGAGTCGCTCTACACCCTGGACTACTACCTGCGGCTGGCCGAGCAGATCGTCGCGGCCGGCGCCCACGTGCTGGCGATCAAGGACATGGCGGGGCTGCTGCGCCCGCCGGCGGCCCGTACCCTCGTCGCCGCGCTGCGACAGCGGTTCGACCTGCCGGTCCACCTGCACACGCACGACACCGCCGGCGGGCAGCTGGCCACCCTGATCGCCGCCATCGACGCCGGGGTCGACGCGGTCGACGCCGCGGTCGCCTCCATGGCCGGCACCACGTCGCAGCCCGCACTGTCGGCGCTCGTCGCGGCGACCGACCACACCGACCGGGCCACCGGACTGTCGCTGCGGGCGGTCAACGACCTGGAGCCGTACTGGGGCGCCGTCCGCAAGCTCTACGCCCCCTTCGAGTCCGGCCTCGGCTCCCCCACCGGGCGGGTCTATCACCACGAGATTCCCGGCGGGCAGCTGTCGAACCTGCGCCAGCAGGCCATCGCGCTCGGACTGGGCGACCGGTTCGAGCTGATCGAGGACTGCTACGCCGCCGCCGACCGCATGCTCGGCCGCCTGGTCAAGGTGACCCCGTCCTCGAAGGTCGTCGGTGACCTCGCCCTGCACCTCGTCGGTGCCGGGGTCCGGCCCGAGGACTTCGAGGCCGACCCGGCTCACTTCGACATCCCGGACTCGGTCGTGGGCTTCCTGCGCGGCGAGCTCGGCGAGCCTCCCGGCGGCTGGCCCGAACCGTTCCGTACGCGTGCGCTGGCCGGCCGGTCGCCGCAGAAGCCGGTCATGGCGCTGACCGACGAGGACAACGAAGGGCTGCGCACCGCCCGCCGGTCCACGCTGAACCGGCTGCTCTTCCCCGCGCCGACCCGTGAGTTCCTGGCCCACCGCGACTCCTACGGCGACACGTCCGTGCTGTCCAGCAGCGACTTCTTCTACGGCCTCGAAACCGGCGTCGAACACACCGCCACCCTCGATCCGGGTGTCACCCTGCTCATCCACCTCGAAGCAATCAGCGAACCCGACACCCGCGGTTACCGCACTGTTCTCGCCACCCTCAACGGCCAGCTGCGGACCTTCACCGTGCGGGACACCTCCATCCAGACGGACTTCAAGCCCGCGGAGAAGGCCGACCGCACCAACCCCGGGCACCTCGGCGCCCCGTTCGCCGGCGTGGTCACCCTGCAGGTCCGCGAAGGCGACACCGTGGCCGAAGGTCAGACCGTCGCCACCATCGAGGCGATGAAGATGGAGGCCGCCATCACCGCCCAGCACGCCGGCACCGTCCGGCGCGTCGCCATCGGCAAGGTCCAGCAGGTGGAAGGCGGCGACCTCATCCTCGACATCGGCTGAGCCACAACGCTGGCGCTGGCCGTTTCGAGTGGCCGTGAGCGCCGGTGGGTCAGCCGGCGCTCGGTTCGTGGCCGTCAGTCTCGCCATCAACTCCGCGATGACGCGGTAGCTGACCGCGGCCCGGAGCTCGACCCGCGCGAACCGCTGGGCACCGGGTGGTACCGGCTCCAGCCCTGATCGAGGATCCGAAATCCCGCGTCGAGCATCGGGTCGGATTCACTCGTCACGAGCAGCTGGATCTGGAGCGCGAAGCGGGCGTAGATGCGGATCTCGTCGCTCGGCTGCGGCAGGCCGAACTCCTCGGTAATGGTCGCAGCGAGTGCGTCCTCGTGGCGAAGCCACATCCGAGAGGCGTAGTCCTGGAGCGCGGGGGTCGCCTCCATGAGCGACATGACGCGGCGGCGGAGGGCTCCGTCTTCGCCGGACCACATGGAGACGAACTCAGCGCGGTAGTAGGTCTTCAGCGCTTCGGAGATCGAAAGGCCGTCCGGTCGCTGGCGCACGGCGGCGACGAGTCTCTGGCGCTGCGCGTCTTCCTCGTAGAAGAGCAGTGCCTCCTTCTGGGGGAAGTGCGCGAAGACGGTGGTCGGGGAGACGTCTTTCTCGTCGCCGAGTTCGTCGCTGCCGCAGCATGGACGGATCCCCCGTACAGCTACACCTATCACTACATCAGCGACCTCGGAGTCCATGGCCCACTGGAAGCGCTGGACCAGTACATGTACTCGCCACTCGCATGGGTCATGAACACCGGCTTCTTCCTCTTCGGGATCACGGTGTTCGTCGGTGTCGCCATGCTCAACGGCCTGCGAGGTTGGCGCCGCTGGGCAGTGCTCATCATCGGAACCCTGGTGGGTGTCGGCGGCGTCGTGCTGGCGTTCTTCCCCGGAGACGGCGAGGCCGACAGACAAGGCACCGTCGACTATCACGGTCTGGGCGCCATGGCAGCCATCGTCGGTGGCAACGTTCTGATCATCGTCTTGGGACGCATGCACCGGCACCTCGGCGTCGCTCGGAAAGCCGGGAAATCCATGGTCATGCTCGGCGCGTTCGGGCTCGTCTCGATGGTGGGCTTCCTCGCCGTCGCCGGCTCAGGTGCCAACGTCCTGGTCGGTCTCGTCGAACGCTGCGCCGTCTGTCCGGTCCTCTTCGGCCTCATCTGTGCGGGGGCGTCGATCTGGAACCGCAGCCCCTGGACACGCCGGCGACGCTCCCCGCTGACACCAGGTGAGGGCCATCACGCTGTTGGCGTGAGCGCGGTGAGGTCGACCGAACGGCGCAGTTTCTCCGGGCAGGAATCGAGCAACGGGCGCATCACTTCGAGCGCGACGAGGATCTCCCTGCCGACCTGCGCGGCGGTGCGCGTCACGTCGACGGTCAGCAGGATGCCGCGGAAGGCGTACCAGGCGAGGATCGGCTCCGTCACCCGGTGGTAGAGGTCCAGCCGGTGTTGGATGACTGGCTCGGTGTCGTCGGAGCGGTGTTCGACGGCGGATCGGGCCAGCATCCGCCGCCTGACTGTTTCGTCGTCGGCCTTCAAATGCAGCGCCACGTCCGTGGTCATGCCCAGTTCCGAAGCGACCTTGTATATCGCCCGGGCCTGGTTCATGGTGCGTGGCATTCCGTCGAGGACGTAACCGCCGCCGGTCGCTATGGCATCGGTGAACGCCTCACGGAGCGTGTCGCACACGATCTCATCCGGCACCAGTTCTCCGCGGTCGAGATAGCTCCGCACGGCACGACCGACATCGGTGCCTCGAGCGACGTGATCGCGCAGCATGTCACCCGTGCCGATGTACGGGACATCGAAATGGGCGGCGATCAGCGCGGCCTGCGTTCCCTTGCCGGCGCCTGGCGGCCCAATGATCCCAATTCGCATGATCTTCTTCCTGTTCCTCCTGTGCGGGGGTTGAGCGACGTCGCAAACGCTAGGAACGGCCCGAACCACCGGGCATCGGCATAACTGCCCGAGACGCCACGATCGGTGGTCCAGGCAATTCTGCCTACCCGCCATCCCGCTCAGGCAGGAATGCCGACCACGGCGGCTACTCTTGCTGGAGGCGCGTTGCACACCATGGACCGCATGTGCCGGATCGCCTTGTGCTGGATCGCCCTCGTGCTGGATCACCTCGTGCTGGATCACTCCGTGCCGAATCACCCCGTGCTGGATCGTGAGGCTCACCCGCCACGGTCCCCGGCGCCGCCTGACTTCGACGGCCTCCTGCGGACCAAACTGTTGCCTCCGCGGCTGTGGCCCGGATGCTTGGAACGTCCAGAGCTGACCAGGCTGTTGTCGGCCCGCGCCGGTCCGGGCCGGCTCACCTTCATCGAAGCGCCCGCCGGTTCGGGAAAGTCGACCACGCTCGCATTGTGGCTGCGCGCCACCGCACCCGGACCGTTCGCGTGGTACTCGGTCGACGAGTCCGACAACGACATCAGTCGGTTCTGGGCCTACGTGCTCGCGGGCCTGGCGCAAGACGCCGACCGGACGGACGCATACGACGGAACACCGGCAGTCGACGCGGTGGGCGGCCGGTCCGGCCGGCTCCTCGCCGCCCCCGGCACGAGCGTGCTGGAGGATGTCGTCCCGGCCCTGATCAACGAGCTCAGCCTGCTCAGTGCTCCGCTGACGCTGGTCCTCGACGACTACCACCTCATCACCGACCCACAGATCCATGCCACCCTCGGCTTCCTCATCGAACACCTGCCGCCGGCACTGAGCCTGATGATCAGCAGCCGCCGCGCACCACCGGCCGCATGGCCGGCCAGCCGGCTCCGCGGACAGAACATCCTCCTGGAGATCGGTGCCAAGGACCTTCGCCTGACCCGCGCCGAGGCCGCCCAGCTGCTCACCGAGGACATCGGCACCTCGCTGGCCGCCGCCGACATCGACCTGCTGTACGACCGGACCGAAGGCTGGTGCGCCGGACTCCACCTCGCCGCACTCTCCCTGCGCGGACGCCCCAACCCCCACGGCCGCATCACGGAGTTCTCCGGCACCGACCGGCACATCACCGACTACCTCATGGCCGAGGTCCTCGACCGCCAACCTCCACCGATGCGGACCTTCCTGCGGCGCACGTCGATCCTCGACCGGTTGTGCGCATCGCTCGGCGACCGCGTGACCGACAGCAACGACGCCGCGGAGCACCTGCACCAGGCGGAGCACGAGCAGCTGTTCCTGATCGCGCTGGACAACCAGCGGCTGTGGTACCGGTACCACCCTCTCCTCAGGGACGTGCTCATCCGTGGGCTGGAACAAACGGAGCCCGAGCTCATCCCGGTCCTGCATCGACGCGCAGCGGCCTGGCATCAGGATCACGGCCTGCCGATCGACGCCGTCCGGCACGCCCTTGCCGCCGGAGACGCCGGGACCATCAGCGACCTCATCACCGCCAATTACGGCCATGTGGCCAACCACGGCCAGTTGGCCACCGTGCTCGGCTGGTTCGACGCCGTCGGAGACTCGGCCGTGCGCGCTGACACCAGGCTCCTGGTGGCACGCGCCATGACCGCCATCCTTGCCGGTGATCCGAGCGACGCGGCAACCTGGATCGAGCAGGTCGACCGCACCGCAGGCGCCGACACCGACGCGCCATCGCACGCAGACCTCGACGCGAAAACTGCCCTGATCCGACAGGTCCACAGCTACTCCTGCGGCGATATCGGCCAGGCGCTGCACTGGTCGCGGCAGGCCCTCCACACGATCCGGCAGGACCAGGCCTTCTACGGCATGAGCCTCTCCACTGCGGCCGCCGTTGATTCGCGCCTCGACAACTTCGACGTAGCGATCGACGGCTATCGTCGAAGTCTCGCGCGGGCCGACGCGACCGGCCACCACCTGCTCGCCGTAAGAGCAATCGGCGGTCTGTGCAAGCTGTTCCTTCGCCGCGGCGAACCCGACGCGGCGCGCGACTGGCTCGACCGCGCGGACAACGACATCCGCTGGCGCATCCTGGACGAACACCACCTCACCCACGTCCGCCACTTCGCCCACGGCTGGCTCGATCTCGCCGAGGGCCGACCAGACATCGCCGAACCCGAACTCAGCCGCGCCTACCAACTGGTTCGCCGGGCATCGTTCCGACTCGAATACATCGAAGTGCTCACCGCGCTGGCCCGAGCCCGCGAACAGGTCGGCCGACGAAGCAACGCCGCCGAGCTACGCGCCGCCGCCAATCACATCCTGCGTACATGCCCAGATCCGGGACACCTGGTCGGCCCGCCCGCCCAGAACACGACGGTCGCCACGCAGCCAGACGTCGCCAACCCGCACCACCTCACCCAGCGAGAACTGACTGTGCTCACCAATCTGGCCGAAGGCCTCACCAACGCGCAGATCGCACAGCGGCTGCACCTCAGCGAACGCACCGTCGCAGGACACCTCCGCTCCATCTACCACAAGATCGGAGCACACAGCCGCAGCGCGGCGACCCGATACGCACTCGACAACGACCTCGCCTGACGCTCGACTCCGGCACGCGATCAACCACTGCCGCCGGACCTGCTCGCTGACATGTCCGGCCCGCTGACGGAATTCCTGCTGACGGCCAAGGACCTTGACGATTTCGTCCTCCGGTCCCAGGACATCTCAACGTGGCAGCCGCGCTCGGGAAGCCTGACCCAGCAAAACTCGGGCTCCCGGTGAGATGGGACGCTACGTTCGCGATGCTTCCTGACCCGTGCGCTCGGCGTGGATGAGCGCGTCACTGCGAATGGGCCAGGCGGTGATCCAGTCGATGAGGCCGGGATGTTCGAGGCTGGACAGCAGCCAGTCGCCGGGGAGGCCGGGCTGGCCGAGGGTCGGCACGCTGACGAGCCGCAGCCCGGCAGCGACGGCGGCGCGCATGCCGGTCAGCGAGTCCTCGAACGCCAGCCCGCGGGCCGGCGCGATCCCGAGCCGCGTGCAGGCTTGCAGGTAAAGGTCCGGCCGGGGCTTCGGGTGTTCGACCTCGTCAGCGGCGATGCTGACGCTGAACGTGTCGGCGAAGCCGCCCCGGTACAGGGCGAGGTCGAGCAGCCGGCGGGAGGAGTTGCTCGCAACGGCGACCGGCACTCTACCGGCGGCCAGCTCTACCACTGCGCGGGCGCCCGGCATGGGCTGTGCCTGGTCGGCGATCACCTCGGCGACGAGCGCTTCGAGCTCCGCACCGAGCGCCGCTGCCTGTCCGGGCTCACCGAACACCTCCTCCAGCACCGCGCCCGCCGCGGTGAGCGACTTGCCGATCAGGAGCCGTTTCTGTTCGACGCCGAACGGTAGGCCGCGGCGGGCGAACAGTGCGGTCTCCGCGACGCTCCAGCAGGGTTCGGTGTCGACGAGCAGTCCGTCGCAGTCGAACACCACCCCGTCCGGTGCCCAGGCGTCGAACACCGGGGCGTCGAGCGTGCGTGGCTCGGTCACGGGCGGCCGATCAGCAGGCGGAGCGAGCCGGCGAACTCCGGCTGGGTGCGCAGGTGGCCGTGGCGTTCGTCCCAGGCCCCGCTGTCGAGGTCGCGGCGCAGGTGTTCGACCGCGCGGGCCTCGTCGGCGTCGTCGACGAACGTCCACGCCGACTGCGACCGGCGCACCGCGGCGTCCAGGAACCGTTCGGGCCGGGCGTAGAACGCTTCGGTGAACCCGTCGACGCAGTCGATCGGCACCGCGACCTGCTGGATCTCGCAGGTCGCGCCGATGTGCGAGGCGATCAGGTCCAGCGCCGGATACCGGCGGCGTTCCGCCGCGATGAGCTCCGGTGCATACTCGGCGAGCCACAGCAGATCCAGGGCGTCGCCGTCGAAGGTGAGCACGACGACCGGCCCTCGGGCGACCCGCCGCAGCTCGCGCAGTCCGGCGACGGTGTCCGACCACTGGTGCACGGTCACGGAGGCGAGGGCGGCGTCGAAGCTGTCGTCGTCGAACGGCAGCTGTTCCGCGGTCGCGTTCAGCGCCGGTACCCGCCCGGCCGGGCGTTGCGCACGCATCGCCGCGGACGGCTCGACTGCGACGACGTACCGGCCGGAGGGTTCGTAGGAGCCGGCTCCGGCGCCGACGTTGATGATGGTGCGGGCGTCGCCGAGGGCCGCGTGGACCTGCGCCTCGATGCGCGGGTCGGTGCGGCGCTGGTTGGCGTATCCCTGGCCGTGGCGGTGGTAGTCGACGTCTCCGGCGAGCATGTGCGGGGCCTCCCGTGATAGGTCAGGGCTGCAGGCGCTGCGACCTCCAGCCGATGGGTTGGCGGTCGTACCGCAGGCGGCGGTGCAGACGGTCGACGCTGCCGTGCCAGAACTCGATGCCGGTCGGCGTGAGCCGGTATCCGGCCCAGCCGTCCGGCCGGGCGATCGGGCCGCCGGTGCTGAGCAGATCCGCTGCGCGTTGCCGCAGCGCCGCCTCATCATCGAGCGGTGCGCTCTGCCGGGACGCGGCGGTCGTGGCCTGAGCGGCGGCCGGCCGCTCGGCGAACAGCGCGTCGGACGCGGCGGCCGGCAGCTGCTGCACGGGGCCGGTGACGTGGATCTGCTGGAGCGTTTCGCGCCAGTAGAACGTCGCCGAGGCGTACGGCCGGGCAGCGAGCTCGGCGCCTTTGCGGCTACCCGTATGGGTGGTGAACACCAGGCCCTGCGGGTCGAAGTCCTTGAGCAGCACGACCCGGCTGGACGGCATGCCTGCGCTGTCGGCGGTGGCCAGCAGGATCGAATACGGCTCGCGAACCCCACGGTCGACGGCGGTGTCGAGCCAGGCGCCGAGCAGGGCGATCGGATCCGCGGGCGGGTCGTCGAACTCGGGCAGCACCAGCGAGGTGTCACCGGTCAGCGTCTCGATCGTCACACCGAACCCCCGTCCGATCATCGTCAGCCGCTCCGACCGTAACGACGACGACGGCACGGGCGCGACCCCGTTTCGCCGTACGCTCCGTCACATCGGCAACGAGCACAGCGCGGCGACGATGCCCGCGGTGGTGGTGTGCAGGGCGCCGAGCCGGCCCGCTTCCTGCAGGTGCCGGTCGTCGACGCCGGAGATGGCGTCGGCGGCGATGACGATGCGGAAGTCGCGTTCGCTGGCCTCGATGACCGCGGCGCGCGGGCAGTTGGGGAAGTTGCAGCCGGCGACCACGACGGTCGACACGTCCAGCTGCCGCAGGAAGCGCTCGAGGTCGGTGCGGTAGAACGCGCCCCACCGCGGTTTCCACATCGCCCACTCCCCCGGGCCGAGCTGCTGGAGCCCGCCGTCGAGCAGGGCGGCCGGGTCCAGGTCAGGCGCGGCCGGCGGCAGCAGCTGGGGCACGACCTGCGAGCCGGGGGTTCCCGGGCGCACGATCGGCGCGCCACCGTCGAGCAGGGTGCGCCGGGCGAGGTCGACGTCATCACCTTGGTACAGGCGCACGACGTGCACGATGGGACGGCCAGCCGCCCGGAATGCCGCCGCGATGCTTGCCACGGCGGGCACGACGGCGGCGGTACCGGGGATCGGGCTGGCGCCGCCTTCGACGAAGTCGACCTGGGTGTCGATGGTCAGCAGCGCCGCCTTGTCCCACTGCGGCCGTAGCCACGGGTCGGCGGCTGCGAGGTCCTCGCTCATGCGGCGGCGCTCACGTAGACCCAGGCCCGCACGCCGGACGCGAGGGACACCAGAATGCGGTGGTAGTCGTCGACCTCGTATCCGTCGGCGGCGACGAGCTCGTCGTCGGTCACGTCGAACACCACACCCGGGACCTGGTCGGTGTCCTCGCCGGTGGCGACGACGATCGGGTGGTGCGTCTCGCCGCTGACGGCGAGCACGTGCGGGTCGGTGATCTCCAGCAGCTGGGTCGCGTACCCGGGCAGGGCGTCGTCGCGGCCGTCGAGCTCACGGCCGAAGTTGGCCCGCTGCACCGCCGGGTCCCGCAGCGTGCCATACGAGAAGAGCAGAGGCATGACGGTGATCATCGCATCCGCCGGGACGCCACCGTGCCGAGGACGGCCGAGACGCCGCAGTCGTCAGACCTCAACGGGCCGCCGGGCGGGCGGTGCTGCGGCCGCCGCCGTTGTAGACGATGACGTCGTCGCGGGCGCCGTAGTCGCGGAACGTGGCGAGGGCCTCGGCGCGCAGGACGTCGGTGTGGACCTCGACGCCGCGGGCGTTGAGCTGTTCCTTCCAGTCGGGGCGCATCGGGCCCTCGTCGAAGCCGGTGAGGTGCTCCACCTCGTCGCCCTCGCCGGCGATGACGAGGCGGGCGACGCCGGACCACAGCACCGCGCCGTAGCACATGGCGCACGGGCGCCAGTTGACGGCGAGTTCGACGGGTCCGCGGTCGGCGCCGCCGAGGTTCCAGGTGCCGAGGTGCGCCTGGGCGAGGGACAGCGCGACGACTTCCGCGTGCATGCCGGACAGGTTGCTCGCCAGGACCAGGTTGACGCCGACGGCGATGATTTCGCCGGTACCGGCATCGGTGACCACTGCGGCGAACGGCCCGCCGGTGCCCTCACGATGATTGCGGCCGGCGAGGCGGTGCGCGACCCGCATCCGCTCCTCGACGCCCGGCAGCACCGCATCCACGGCGGCGAGTTCGTCGGCGACCCAGTCGGGCAGCTGCGCGCCGAACCTGGTGGTGGTGATCTGCATGGCAGGGCCCCGTTCTACGCGGTGAAGAAGTGGCTGAGGCCGAGGCCGCGCAGGCCGCGCCGAAACGCGACGGAGCTGCGGTCGGCGGGGATGTTGACCTCGATGCGCGGGTCGAGGGGCAGGTTCTCCGGCTGCTGCACCTCGACGATGCGCCGGTCCTCCTCGAAGATGCGCAGGTTGAAGTCGAAGATCTCCTGCGCGGGCTGGCCGGTGTTGAAGTCCTTCGCGATCGGCGCGAACATCCGCGTGCGGCGCGCCGAGACCGGCGACGCGGCGTTCATGATGCACAGCCGACCGCCGTCGGGGAAGTGCACGACCAGGGTCGCGGTGAACGGCAGGTGCAGCGCGAACCGGCGCAGCCACTGGAACCCGGGCGGCGCCGAGTTCGGCACGCCGTGCGGGACGTTGGGCACGGTGGACCAGTAGTCGACGGTGAACCCGTCGGCGGTGGTGACCGGGTTGTACGCGGGGACCTCGACGTTGTCCGGGTCGCCGAACGTGTCGAGGTGCACGAACCCGAAGTGCGCCACGTCCAGGAAGCCTTCGACCTGCCGGCCGGCGAACGCGGCCACGTCGAACGGCGGGCAGGTCACCCGCTGGAAGCCGGGCTCGTCCCAGCCGGGCATCGGCGGCACACCGTCGCCGGAGCCGGCCAGGCTCGTCCAGATCAGGCCATAGCGTTCGACGACCGGATACGTGCGCAGGGTCAGCCTGGCCGGGATCTTCGCCGCCGGGTGCGCCGGGACCGCGACGCACGCACCACCGGACCCGAAGCGAAGCCCGTGATAGGCGCAGGCGATGCCGGTACCGTCGCCGACGCCGAACGACAACGGCACCCCTCGGTGCGGGCAGAGATCATCGGCCACGACCACGGTGTCACCGGCGCGGTAGACGACAAGTTGCGCGTCGAGCAGCGTCGCCGCGACCGGAGCGTCGCCGACGTCGGCGCAGCGGGCGACGGGATACCAGCCACGGGCGAGGATGGCCCAGTCCGCGGGCTCGAAGGTGCAGTTGCGGGGCAGCACACCGGCGGCAGGGCGCGCCGGGACGGCGTCGACGACGGTCATGGCAAGAGCTCCAGCAGGGTACGGAGGGCAGGGTGGACCGCGGTTCAGTGCTGCGGTTGCCAGCCGTGCGCGACCCGGCCACGGGTCCACGCGCTCTGGTGGGTGCGGCGGCGCACATCGGTCACCCGCACGCACCTCCTCGACACCTCGTCCCAGCCCATGCTCCGCGCGCAGCGTTTCACCGACGTTTCCACGGTGTTGGATCCTGTACGCAGGCGCCGGCGCTCACAGCGGCCGCATCCGGTTCGGGAGGTCTTGGTTGCACAGGCGAACCCGGAACGGCACACCGCGGACACCCCGTTGCGGTGCGGTACACGCATGTCCGCCACAGGAGTGCAGGTGATCACGCCGATGGCGGACCCGCGCCGGCACGCGAGCATGCCCTGGGCGCAGGCGTACGCCACGGCGTGGCAGGTCGCGCTGCCGCTCGCGCCGGTGTCGCTGCCGGTCGGCGACGCGGTGCGGCACCTGCTCGCGGCCTCGGTCGAGGCGCGAACGGCGGCGCCGGCCTTCGACGCCGCAGCGATGGACGGCTACGCCGTCGCCGGGACCGGACCGTGGCGGGTCGTCGGCCGGACGCTCGCCGGTGATCCGGGGCCGGTGCCACCGCTCGGTCGCGAGGACGCGGTCGAGATCGCCACCGGCGCCCGGGTCCCGGCCGGCGCCGAGGCGGTCCTGCCGTACGAGGACTGTCACCGGTGCGGCGACACCGTCTCCGGAACGCGGACCACCCGAACCCACATCCGCCGAGCCGGTGAGGACACCGCACCCGGCGATCTCCTGGTGCGCGCCGGGCGGGTGTTCACGGCGACGGCTGCGGCAGCGGCCGCTCAGGTCGGCGTCGAGCGGGTCCTGGTGCATCCCCGGCCCGGCGTCGACGTGCTCGTCACCGGCGACGAGGTGGTCCTGCGCGGCGAGCCCGGACCGGGGCAGGTCCGGGACGTGTTCGCGCCGCTCGTCACGGCGATCACCGAACGTGCGGGCGGACGGCTGCGCACGTACCGCCGCATCGACGACGACCCGACCGCGTTGCGGACGGCGATCGACGCCGCGGAGGCTCCGGTACTGGTCGTCACCGGCTCGTCGTCCGTCGGCGTCGCCGACCACCTCCACGACGTCCTCGGCGAACGGTCGGCGACCTGGCACGTCGACGGGGTGGCGTGCCGGCCGGGCCATCCGCAGGCCCTTGCCCGCACGGCCGACGGGCGGTGGATCGTGGGCCTGCCCGGCAACCCGTTCGCCGGGCTGGTCGCCGCGCTCACTCTGCTCGAGCCGCTGTTGGACGCGCTCGCCGGCCACCGCCGCCGCCCGCTGCCGGTCACCCCGGTCACCGGCACGGCCAAGCTGTTCCCCGGCGGATGCCGGATAGTGCCGGTCGAAACGTTCGACGACGGTGCCCGCATCGTGCCCGGCGCCCGGTCGGGCAGCCTGCGCGCCGCCGCCTCAGCCGACGCGCTCGCCGTGCTCGACGCCGGCTGGACCACCGACACGGCGGCGCCGTTGCTGCGCCTCCCGTAGTCCGCCGACACGTTCGGACTGAGAGGACCCGGTCGAACTTCACCCCCTGAGCCGGTCTTCGCATCGTCTCTCTATCAGTGCTAGAGTCCCTCTATCACTGGTAGAGAGAGGGAGTCGACGATGACCAACAAGCACTCGTTCCGCGGCCTGCTGCACCGGGCGACACACCGTGTTCCCGGAGTCCCTGCACATGCCGAGCGGCCGGCCGGACACCAGGGCACGGCGGTCCACGGCCACGCGCAGCGGCGCCGCGGCGGCCCTCACCCTTCGCTGAACCACTCGTCGGCCCGCCCTCCCCGGTTCATGCCGGCCTGGCAGCGGCGGATCGCGGCGCTCTTCGGCCGGGAACAGTGATGCAGGCGGCGGTGCCGCACGGGCAGGTCGTGGTGCCGTGACCGCCGGCGCCGGCCGGGGCCCGGCTGTCTCGTTGCGCTCCGTGCGGAAGGTCTTCGGCAGCGGGTCCGGCGAGATCGAGGCGCTGCGCTCGGTGGACGCCGACTTCGGCCGTGGCACGTTCACCGCCGTGATGGGGCCGTCCGGCTCCGGCAAGTCGACGCTGCTGCAGGTCGCAGCCGGCCTCGACCGGCCCACCGCCGGGGAGGTACTGCTCGCCGGGCACGACCTGGCCAAGCTCAGCGAGACGAAGCTGACCCTGCTGCGCCGCGACCGCATCGGCTTCGTCTTCCAGTCCTTCAACCTGCTGCCGTCGCTGACCGCCGAGCTCAACGTCGGCCTGCCGCTGCGGCTTGCTGGGCGCAAGCCGCAGCGGGCGGCGGTCCTCGACGCGCTCGGCGCGGTCGGGCTGGCGGACCGCGCCGGGCACCGCCCCGCGCAGCTCTCCGGCGGCCAGCAGCAGCGGGTCGCCATCGCCCGGGCCCTCATCGCCCGGCCCGAGGTGGTCTTCGCCGACGAGCCCACCGGCGCGCTCGACTCGGCTGCGGGCCGGCAGGTGCTCGGCATCCTGCGCGACCTCGTCGACCGGGAGCGGCTCACCGTCGTCATGGTCACCCACGACCCGCTCGCCGCGTCCTTCTCCGACCGCGTGCTGTTCCTCGCCGACGGTCAGGTCACCGGCGACCTCACCGAGCCCACCGCCGAGGCGGTCGCCGCCCGCATGACCGGCCTGGAGCGCAGCGGAGGGACCGGGCATCAGGGGCTCAGCCCTATGGGCATGCGCCCGGAACGAAGTGAGGACGCATGACCGGTCTGGAGCGCAGCGGAGGGACCGGGCATCAAGGGGTCAGCCCTATGGGCATGCGCCCGGAACGAAGTGAGGACGCATGACCGGCCTGGAGCGCAGCGGAGGGACCGGGCATCAGGGGCTCAGCCCTAAGGTCATGCGCCCGGAACGAAGTGAGGACGCATGACCGGCCTGGAGGCGCCGTCGTGATCACCATTGCCTGGCAGACCGTCCGGGCGCGGACGGGCAGTTTCGTCGGCAGCTTCGTCACGCTCGCGTTCGGCGTCGCACTGCTGACCGCGTCGGCGCTGTCCGCGCTCAGCGCGCTCGGCACCGGCGACGGCCGTGCCGCCTGGCTCGCCCGGGCCGACGTGGTCGTCGCCGGCGCCGCCTCGGCCACCCTCACCGCCGACGACGCCGGCGAGCCGCACGGCGTCGGCACCGGGCCGCCCGGCGTCGCGGACACCGTCGAGTCCCGGGCGCTGCCGGCTGACCTGCCCCGGCGGCTGTCCACCGTGGACGGTGATCTCGTCGTCGACCACGCCGGCTACGCCACCGTCACGGGCGAGACCGGCGACCGGATCCACCCCTGGTCGATCGCGGCCCTGCACCGCTCCACCTGGGCCGCCGACGGACCCCCGGCCGGGCCGGACAGCATCGTGCTCACCTCACCCGCCGCCCACCGGGTCGGTGACCGGATCACCGCGCAGACCGCGGCCGGCCCCCGCGACTTCGTGGTCAGCGGCGTGCTCGACACGACCGCGCCGGCCGCCTTCTACACCACCGACGCCGTCGCCGCCGAGCTCGCCGGCGACCGGATCGCCGCGATCGCGCTCACCGCCCACCCGGGCACCACCGCGGCCGCGCTGGCCGCGCAGGTACGCGCCGCCGCCGGCGGGGACGTGCGCGTGCTCAGCGGCGCGGACCGGGTCGAGGCGGCCCCGGACCCCGACTATCAGCTGCGCGCGGCCGCGCTCATCGTGCTGGGCAACAGCGCCGGCATCGGCCTGGTCGTCGCCGCGTTCATCGTCGCGTCGACGTTCGCCTACGCCGTCGCCACCCGGCGGCGCGAGTTCGGGCTGCTGCGCTCGGCCGGGGCCACACCCCGCCAGGTCCGCCGGCTCGTGCTCGGCGAGGCGATGACCGTGGCCGTCGTCGCCTGCCTGGCCGGCGCCGCCCTCGGCTACGCCGTCGCCGCGCCGTTCGCCCGTTGGCTCGGCACCGTCGGCCTCGCCCCGCCCGGGTACACCGCCCGGTTCATCTGGTGGGCGGTGGCCGCGGCGATCGGCGTGGGCATGCTGGTCGCACTCGTCGCCGCGTGGCTGTCGGCCCGGCGGGCGGGGCGGATCAGGCCGATTGAGGCGCTGCGGGAGGCCGCCGTCGACCAGCGCGCGATGACGGCCGGCCGGTGGATCGCCGGCCTGCTCGCCGTCGGTGGCGCCGTGCCGCTGGCCGTCGCCTTCTCCACATCGGACACTGCCACCCTCACGGGGTACTTCTTCCTCGTGGTGCTGCTGCTCATCACCGGCTGCGCCATCCTCTCCCCGGTGCTGCTGCGGCCGCTCGTCTGGCTGCTGACTGCCCCCGCCGGCGGCGTGACCGGGACCCTGGTGCGGCACAGCACGCTGACCGCGATGCGGCGTACCGCGGCCACCGTCGCGCCGATCGTCGTCACCATCGGCCTGGCGGCCGGGGCCCTCGCGGGCGAGTCCACCATCATCGAGACCGGACGGGCCGCCGCGGAGCACCGCATCGTCGCCCCGGCCCTCGTCACCGGGCCGGTCTCCGAACGGACCGTGGCCGCGGTGGCTCGGGCGCCGGGGATCCGGGCCGGCGTCGCCGTCACCGACCGGCCCGTGTACGTGTACGGACCCAATCCCCCGTACGACTGGACCGGCCGCTACGTCGACGGCCCGGCCCTGTCCCGGGTCGTGCACCTGCCGGTCGTCGCCGGCAGCCTCGACGACCTCACCGGCACCGACACGGTCGCGGTGCCCGCCGGCCGCTGGCGGCTCGGCGACACGCTGCGCATCGCGCTGGCCGACTCCACCGCGGTGTCGCTCCGCGTGGTGGCGATCGTCGACGACCAGATCGACCTGGCCCGGATGCTGCTGCTGCCGGCCGCCCTGCTCACCGGCCACACCGGCGCGCCGCTCGCCGACCTCGTCTACCTCGACCTCGAGCCGGGTGCCGACACCGGCCCGGCGGCGGCCGCAGCCACGGCGGGCGGCGGGACGCTGGTGCCGACCGCGCAGTTCCACGCGGTCCTCGACGACGAGGGCGACCGGCTCAACACCCTGGCCACCGTCGCACTGCTCGGGATGGCCCTGCTGTACACCGCCATCGGCATCGCCAACACACTGCTCATGGCGACCAGCGGCCGGGCGCGTGACGTGGCGGTGTTGCGGCTGTCGGGGGCGACGCCCGGCCAGGTGCTGCGCATGATCTGCGCGGAGGCCGTGCTCGTCACCGCGCTCGGGGCGGTGTTGGCCGTGGTCGCGGTGGTGCCCGCGGTCGCCGGGCTGGTGCTCGCGCTGCGCGGCAGGAATCCGGAGGTGCTCATCGTGGTGCCGTGGTGGCCGGTGACCGCGATCGCCGGCACCTGCCTCGTCATCGCGCTGGCCGCAAGCCTGGTCCCGGCGGGCGTACTGGTACGCCGGCGCCCCGCCGACCTGGCGGGCACCTGGGAGTAGCGCCGCCCATGGCGGTATGACCCGGTCAGATGCCGTCGGCCAGCGTCCAGCGCTGGTCGGCGGGGTCGCTGATGACCACGGCCGGCGCGCCGTCCGCCGGCGGCACGACCCACACGCCCGCAGCCACGGCCCGGCGCAGCACGGCGACGGACTCCACACACTCCAGCAACAGCAACGGATCCGTCGCGGCGGCGCGACGCTCGGCGCCCCAGCCGGTCGCGGGCAGGTCGCTGTCCCACGCGCAGATCGTGCGCGCCGAGCCGGTGCCGCCCACGACCAGCTCGGCGCGCACGATCTGCCCGTCAACCAGGCACTCGTGCTGCAACTCGATCGCGTCGAACACATCGCGGTAGAACGTCATCGCCGACGCGGCGCCATTCACCGTCAGCCAGGCTTCTGACGCTGGACCAGTCCGCCCGGTAACCGAATCGGGCTGGGCGAGCTCGGCTGTTACGGTCCGATCGTGGATGAGGACGCGTTCTGGACGCTCATCGCGGAGTGCCGACAGGACGGCAAAGGCGACACCGAGCTTGTCTCGCGCATGCTTTTCCGCCGTCTCCGCGCACTCAAGGCAACCGAGGTCATCGGCTTCGTCCGGCGCTGGGAACAAGCACGGTCGCGCCTGTACTCGTGGCCGGTGACCGACGCGGCCTGCCTGCTGCTCGGCCCGGTGGACGAGGAGGACCTGGGCCATGTTCAAGATTGGGTCATCTCGCACGGCCGCGCCGTGGCTGAGCGGGTCGCCCGGGATCCGGACAGCCTCGCGGACCTCGGCGCGGATGCGCGCAACGCCCGCGCGTCGTGGTTCGCGGAGTTCATCACGGAGGCGCAGGTCGTGGTCAGCGGCACCTGGCCGACCGGCTATGACCCTGACGGGCCGGATGATCTGCTCGGTGAGCGCATCGACCTCGGCGACTCGGCTGCCGTCCGCCGGACGTATCCCAGGCTCGCCGCGTTCCGGCGTGATCACCCCGAACTCGGTCGCCCAGAGCTTCGTTGATTGACTTGTCGCAAGGCTTGACGCACCATGTTGAGACAAGCATTGAGACAAGACGTGCGACATCGGAGGCGTCATGCCGAAGGAAACGGTGCCGGATGGTGGCCTGTCGGTGCGTCCGGCGGACCTTGAGCACACCCGCGTATGGCTGGTCGAGCACGGCATGGCCGGCGTCGGGCCGACGCCGCTGCTGGCGACGCGGCTGGCGGTCCGGCGACGCACGCGGCTGGCCGCCTCCGTCCTGGTCACCGTGTTCATCTGCACCGCCGCACTTATCTACGTCAACGACCGGCCCGCCAGCGCTGCGGTTGACGGGCTCGGGTCGGCCCGGCGTTGGTCGCTGCTGGCGTTGACCGCGCTGGTGATCGGGTTGGTACTGGCTCAGTCCCTGCTGGACTGGTGGGTGCGACGGGCAGACCGGCGGGCCGCCGCGACGCTGCCGCGACGGGCCGCGCACCCGGTCCGGCTCGGCTGGCGCACCGTGCTCGGCTGGCCGCGTGCCGTGTTCGCGGCCACCACGTTCGCGGGTGCGACAGCGCTGGCGCTCGCCGCCTTCACCGTGCGGGACTCCAGCGCGAGGTACTCGGCGGTTGTCCTGCTCATCGGGCTGTGCGGGGTCGCGGCCGGCATGCTCGTCCAGCTGCACCACATCCTGACGCACCCGGTCGTGGCGGACGACGAGGTCTCGCTGAACGCCGACGCCATCATGCGGACCGACGACGCCCGCGACGTCGCCGTGCCGACCATGGTGTGGTTGCTGCCGGTCATTTCGGTGTTCGACACCCCGCTCGCCAGGTGGCACACCGCCTGGATGGCCTTCATCGCCCTCAGCGTCGTCGCGCTGATCCTGGTCAACGCATGGACCGCGCGGCGCGGTGGCAAGGCACGCCGCGAGCGTCCGGTGACCTGAATGCTCGTCATCGAGTCGGCCTCGCCGATCCCGCCGTTCGAACAGCTCCGGGCCCAGCTCGCCCGGCAGATCCAGGACCGCACGCTGGCCGTGGGCACCCGGCTGCCGACCATCCGCCGCCTGGCCGCGGACCTCGGCCTGGCCGTCAACACCGTCGGCCGGGCCTACCGGGAGCTGGAGGAGGCGGGGTTGATCGAGACCCGCGGATCGGCCGGTTCGTTCGTGTCCGCAGCGGGCGAGCAGGGACGCGAACGGGCCCGCCGCGCCGCCGCCGAGTACGCCGCCGTCATCGCCAGCATCGGCCTCGACACCAACGAGGCCATCCGCATCGTCCAAGCGGCGCTCACCACGGGCATCGCACCATCGCCTTCACCATGACGAATCGGTTCCAAGGCCACGATTTCTCTACCCGTTGTCAGGCGGCGGCGCTGCCTTGCGGGCGGCCCACAGGTCTTCCACGGGCCATCGTCTGGCCCAGTCGGCGGTCGCTACGTCGTAGTACTCGTGCGTCTGGGCGTCGTCCGGGGCGTACAACTCGTGGAGCGCCTCGACCACGAACCCGTTGGCGGCCAGGATACGAATCCACTCGCCATGGCCGGGATGGAACTCGACCCCACCGCCCGACCACTGCACCCGGTGCATTCCACGCTGCGGGCGCATCAGCGACTGCACCGCGTACCCTTCCTCGTCCGGCAGGCACAGCGTCACGAGGACGCTGCTGGTAAGGAACACCAGGCGTCCGCCCGGTCGTAGCAGTCGCGCCGCCTCGGCCACCCAGCGGTTCGGGTCGCACCAGAGGCTGGCGCCATACTCTGACACCGCCAGATCGAAGCTGGGCCGGGGTCACATCGACGCCGACCGGGCGGGCGCCGCGGCGGGCCAGCCAAGCGGAGAAGTACGCGGTGCCGCAACCCAACTCGACCACGTCCAGGCCTGCGACATCGCCAAGGACTCCGAGCCGGCTTTCGGGTACGTCGAACAGCCCCCAGGTGATCTCATCACTGGCCCAGGCGCGGACGGCTTGCGCGTCGGTGAACTCGGCGTTCGATCGCGTCCAGACCGCCCGATTGCGTGCCGCGTCGTCGTCGATGACCGACATCGCCCAACCTCCCACCGCGCACAACGGATCCGAACGCACACTATCCGCCGGCCGCGATCCGATCCCGTGGTTATCGGTCAGGTGGTGTCGGCCGGGAGTCAGGTGGTGTCGGCCGGGAGCGTCTTCATCGTCACGTAGCTGCTCACCGCGGCCACGCCGGGCAGGTTGGCCAGGCGGTTGGCGTGGAAGTGCTCGTAGGCGGAAAGGTCGGCGACCTCGACGTGGAGCAGGTAGTCGTAGTTGCCGGTGACGTGGTGGGTGTGCACCACCTCGGGCAGCCGGACGACCGCCCGCTCGAACGCGGCCACGTCCGCGCGGGCGTGGCGCACCAGCCTGACACCGACGAAGACGCGCAGGCTGCGCCCGACCGCGGCGGGGTCGATCAGCGCCCGGTAGCCGCGGATCACCCCGGTCTCCTCCAGCCTGCGCACGCGCCGCAGGCACGGCGACGGTGACAGGCCGACCCGCACGGCCAGGTCGGCGTTGTTGATCCGGCCGTCCTTCTCGAGCACGGCCAGTATCGCGCGATCAATGTCGTCCACGTTGGCAGATTATTGCGTCACGAGGCCCTGTACCACTCCGGCTGACTCGAGCCGGAGCGCTATTTGCTGCCAAAGTTGCCCGGATCGGCGGGCGGAAGCGGCGCCGGCGGCCATGCTTTGGGGCGCAACACCAGAGGTGCACCGGAAGGGGAGCCATGTCGGGCAGCAGCACGGTCGCGATCCACGCCGACCGCGACGTCCAGCCCAGCCGCGCGGTGGCGCCGCCGATCTACCAGACGGCGGCGTTCTGGGCCGAGGACGCCGAGCAGTTCGCGCACGCCGCTGTCGAGCCGCGCGGCAAGGACTTCTACACCCGGTACGGGAACCCGAACCACGCCCAGGTCGCCGCCGTGGTCGCGGAGCTGGAGCACACCGAGGCGGCGATGGTCACCGCGTCCGGGATGGCCGCGCTCACCACGGCCGTCCTCGCGCTGGTGTCCGCCGGTGACCACGTGATCGGGCAGCGGTCCACCTACGGCGGCACGGCGTCGGTGCTGCTGAACCTGCTGCCGCGGCTGGGCGTGTCGACGACCCAGGTGGACCAGACCGACCCGGCGGCGTTCGAGCGGGCCCTGACCCCGCGGACCCGGGTGCTGCTGCTGGAGTCGCCGAGCAACCCGCTGTTGCAGGTCACGGACCTGCGCGCGGTCTCAGCGCTGGCCCGCGCGCACGGGGTGCTGACCCTGGCCGACAACACGTTCGCGACCCCGTTGAACCAGCGGCCGGCCGACCTCGGCATTGACCTGGTCTGGCACAGCGCCACCAAGTACCTCAACGGCCACTCCGACGTGTCCGCAGGAGTCCTCGCCGGGCCGGCGGAGCTCCTGGACCGGATCTGGGACGTCGCCCTGCTCACCGGCGCCACGCTCGGCCCGTTCGACGCGTGGCTGCTGCTGCGCGGGCTGCGGACCCTGCCGCTGCGCATGGCCCGGCACAACGCCAACGGCCAGGCACTCGCGGAGGCGCTGACAGACCATCCAGCCGTGGCCCGGGTGCACTACCCCGGCCTGCCGAGCCACCCGCAGCACGCGCTGGCCGGCAGTCAGATGAGCGGTTTCGGCGGGGTGCTCGCCGTTGAGCTCACCGGCGGTTTCGCGGCGGCCGACGCGTTCCTGGGCCGGCTGCGGTACGCCCGCAGGTCGGCCAGCCTCGGCGGCGTGGAATCCCTGGCCGTGCATCCGGCCGCCATGTGGCGCGGAATGCTCAGCGAGGAACAGCTCGCCGCGTCCGGGGTCGCACCGGGCCTGGTCCGGCTGGCCGCCGGCACGGAGGACACCGCCGACCTGGTCGCCGACGTGCTCACCGCCCTGCACTGAACAAACCCCAAAGAGCCTTGCGCTGAACCCCAAAGAGCCTGCGCTGAACAAACCCCCAACAACGTTCGTGGAGGAGTGCACCCGATGAGGATGCTTGTCACCGGCGGCGCCGTGGTCAGCATGGACCCGGCGGTCGGCGATCTCGACCGCGGCGACGTGCTGCTCGAGGACGGCGTGATCGTCCAAGTGGCCGAGCGGATCGACGCACCGGACGCCGAGGTGATCGACGCGACCGACCGGATCGTGCTGCCCGGCCTCGTCGACACCCACCGGCACACCTGGCAGACCGCGTTCCGCGGCGTCGGCGCGGACTGGACGTTCGCGCAGTACCTGGTGGCGGTGCACGGCACATTGAAGCCGCACTACCGGCCCGAGGACGTCTACCTGGGCAACCTGCTCGGCCGGCTGGAGGCCCTGCACTCCGGTGTCACGACGATGCTGGACTGGTTCCACTGCGGGCAGAGCCCAGCACACGCCGACGCCGCCGTCGCAGCGTTGCGGGACGCGCCCGGACGGTCGGTCTTCTGCTACGGCGCCGGGTTCCGCACCACCGACCCGATCGACGCCGAGGTCCGCCGCGTCCGGTCCGCGCTTCCCGGCGACGGCCTGCTCACCATGGCGCTTGGGCTGCGCGGGCCGGAAATGACCACAATGGACACGGTGGCCCAGGACCTGAAACTGGCGGCCGATCTGGGGCTGCGGACCAGCGTGCACATCGAGTCCGGCGGCGCCGGCGGCCGGCCGATCGCCGAGCTCCTCGAGCACGGCCTGCTGTCGGACACCACCACCTTCGTGCACGCCAACGGCATCGACGACGACCAGCTGCGGATGCTCGCCCATGCCGGCAGTTCGGTGTCGATCAGCCCGGCGGTCGAGCTGACGATGGGCATCGGCTGGCCGGAGACCGGCCGGATGCTCGCCGCCGGCCTGCGCCCGTCACTGTCCACCGACGACGCTCCCTCCGCCGGCGGCGACATGTTCGCCACCATGCGCACCGCCTACACGGTGCAACGCGGCCTGGACGGCGGCCTGAACGCCCGCGACGTGCTGGCGTTCGCCACCGTCGACGGTGCCCGGGCCTGTGGGCTCGCCGCCCGGACGGGCAGCATCACGCCTGGCAAGGACGCCGACCTGATCCTGTTGCGGGCCGACGACCTGACCGTGTTTCCGGCCAACAACCCGGCCGGCACGATCGTCACCGCCGGCCATCCCGGTCTGGTCGACACGGTGCTCGTCGCCGGCCGCGTGGTCAAACGCGACGGGCGGCTGGTAGACGTGGACCTGCCGGCGCTGAAGGCCCGGCTGGTGGAGTCACGCAACCGGATCGCCGCGGCGGCCGGCGTCGCACTCGACGGCACCTGGCATCCCCGGCCGGCATCGGCGTAGCCACGGGCGAAGGCGCGTCAGGCCCCGAAGACCTTGCGCTGGCACTCGTCGACGTGGACCTGCTGCTCGTCCGACGGCAGGCTGTTGAACGCCAGGAACCCGTTGTCCTCCCAGGCGTCGATCCCGGCGGCGCGGATGCAGGTCACCCAGTCGCGCAGCTTGTCGCCGTAGGCCGGGTCGAGGCGCTTGGACCGCTGCCACGGCGTCTCCGGTTCGAGGTTCGCACATGCCTCGAACGCCGCCTTCGCCGCCGGATCCGGGTTGTCGGAGAGCCGTTTGTAGTCCTTCTCCGGCACGCCGTGCTCGTCCAGGCAGCGTTTCCACGTCGCCCACAGCCGGTCCTCCTCCTCGTTGGTCATGTCGGAACGCACGATCGGCCGCTCGTTCGCGGCGGCGGCCGCCGACTGCGAGGACGGCTGGGCGGTGCCGCCGGCGACCGTCGCGACCTTCGGGGCGGTGGCGTCCGGCTGGTCCGAGCAGGCGGTGAGCGCGGCGAACGCGAGGAGGAGCAGCAGCACGGGGGTGGACTTTCGCATGGGTTCAGCTTTCCGGATCATTGTCGGGAACCTGTAGGGATCAGGCGGCACTGAGCGCGGCGGTCGGGGTGAGGCGCGCGGCCCGCACCGACGGGTAGACGCCGGCGAGCATCCCGACGACGACCGCCCCGCCGACCCCGCCGGCCACGGCCTCGGCCGGGATGACGACGGGCCAGGCGTGCCACGCGGCGTACGCGGCGGTGCCGAGCGCGCCGAGGACGGACCCGGCGACCCCGCCGAGCGCGGACAGGGCAACGGCCTCGGTCAGGAACTGTCCCCGGATCTGCCGGCGGGTCGCGCCGAGGGCCCGCCGCAACCCGATCTCGGCGCGGCGCTCCATCACCGACACGACCATCGTGTTGGCGATGCCGACCCCGCCGACGAGCAACGCGACCAGGGCCAGGCCGACGAACAGCGCGGAGAACGTCGCCTCGGCGGCCCGCTTCGCGGCGAGGGCGTCCGACGGGCGGCTCACCACCACCCCGGCGGGGCGCTGCGGGTCGACGGTCGCCGGCAGGACCGCCCGGACCGCCTCGACCGAGGCCTCCAGGGCGCGGACGTACAGGACGGTCGGATGGCCGTCGAAGCCGAGCTCGGCCGCGGCGGTGTCCCAGCCGACGAGGACCGACCGGTCGATCTCCGGGGTGAGCGGCGTGCGGGCGAGGATACCCACGACCGTGAACCACCGGTCCGCGACGACGACCTGCGGCGGCCGGCCACCCGCCGGCAACGCCGGAATCCCGAGCCGGGCGGCGGCCACCGACCCGAGGACCACCGTCGGGAACCCTTCGTTGACGAACTGCCCGGCGGCGAGGCGGGCGTCGAGGACCTCGAGGAGACCGGGCCGGCCGGCGAGGACGGTGAGGCCCAGGTTGTCGCGGGGGTCGGTGAGGTCGTTGCGGCGCACCGTCGTGTGGGTGTTCGCGACCACGCCGACCGCGGTCACCGGGCCGATCCGGCGGACCATCGCGGCCGACTCCTTCGGCAGCCGCGGCGGCTCGTCCGGTTCGGCGGCGTTCCTGGGTGCGGGCACGACCTGCAGCATGTTCGTGCCGAGGGCGGCGAGCTCGGCGGTGAGCGCACGCTGGCTGGAGGCGGGGATGCCGGTGACGACGACGGTCGTGGCGATGCCGAGGGCGACGCCGAGCGCGGACAGCGCCGCCCGGAACCGGCGGATGCGCAGGCCGAGCAGTCCAAGGGTCAGGATGTCCCGCGGGCCGAGGCGGACCGGGGCCGTCACCGTGCACCCGCCGCGGGTACCGCGGACGTGTCGGCGACCACGCGGCCGTCGCGGATCTCGACGCGGCGGGGTAGCCGGGCGGCGATGTCGCGGTCGTGGGTGATGACGGCGATGGTGGTGCCGTCGGCGTGCAGCCGCAGCAGCAGCTCCAGGACCGCCTCGCCGGTGGCCGTGTCGAGGGCTCCGGTCGGCTCGTCGGCGAGGACGACCGCCGGGTCGTTGACGAGGGCGCGGGCGATCGCGACCCGCTGCCGTTCGCCGCCGGACAGCTGGTGCGGACGGTGACCGGTGCGGTGGCCGAGCCCGACCCGGCCGAGGGCCTCCAGGGCCCGGGATTGGCGGTGCCGGCGCGGCACCCCGGCGTAGAGCAGGCCGGTCGCGACGTTCTCGGCGGCGGTCAGCCCGTCGGTGAGGTGGCTGCGCTGGAACACGAAGCCGAGCGACCGGGCCCGCAGCGCCGACAGCCGCCGGTCGCCGAGGGCCGCGACGTCGTGCCCCTCGATCAGGACCGCGCCGGACGTCGGGCGGTCGAGGGTACCCATGATGTGCAGCAGCGTGGACTTGCCGGACCCGGACGGGCCGACGATCGCGAGGAGCTCCCCCGCGGCGACGTCGAGGCTGACCCGGTCGAGGGCGACGACCCCGCCCGGGTACCGCATGCTGGCGGCGCGCACGGAGAGGACGGGGCCGGTCATGAGGACGTCACCACCGTCGCGCCCGCGGTCAGGCCGGCGCCGGTGACCTCGACCATCCCCTTGGCGAACAGGCCCGTCGTGACCGGCAGGAGCCGCCCGTCGGGGAGCTGCAGCGCGTACCCGCCCTCGCTGAGCGCGACGAGCGCCCCGACGGGCACGGCCAGGACGCCGGTACGGGTCTGCCCGGCCACCTCGACCCGCACGTCGGCGGCGTCGAGCCGGTCGACGGCGGCGGGGTCGTCGAGGGTCACGGTGACGGTGAGGCGGGCCTGCTGGTCACCGTCGGTGGCAGTGGCGGACCGGCCGACCGTGGCGACCTTGCCGGGCACCGCCGTGCCGTCCGGCAGCCGCACCGTCACGGCGTCCCCGGCGGTCATCCCGCCGGCGTCGGTGAGGGCGGCCTGCGCAGTGACGACCTTCGCCGTCGGGGTCACCGACAGCAGCGGCCCGGTCGCAGCGTCGCCGGCCTGCCCGGTGACGGCGTCGACCCGGACCGGCGCGGGCAGCACGACGAGGTCACCGACGTCGAGGCGGCCGTCGGCGGGCATCCCCCGGTCGCGCTGCCAGGCCTTGACCGCGGTGATGAGCGCGGCGGTGAGCACGCCGTCACCGTCGCGGACGGTCATGCGGACCGGCGGCCCGGACGCGGCCGTGCCGGGTCCCTGGCTCGCCGCGGCCCCTGTGCGGACGCCGCTCTGCGTGACGACCGTGCCGGTTTTCGGCTGGCTGCCGGTGGTGTATCCGAGCGCCTTGAGGTTCGCCGCGACCACGGCCACGTCCCGCCCGACCGTGTTGGGTTCGTGCAGGGGGCGGTACATGGGGACACCACCGAGGAACAGGACCACCGGTTCGTCGTCGACCCGCAGCAGCACGTCACCGCGACCGATCGACGTCCCGGGGGCGGGCAGCCACGTGACGACCCCGGCGCCGGCGCCCTTGACCGGCTGGGCCGCGCCGAACCCGAGCTGCCCCCGCAGCGTGTGGCTCGCCGACAGGTCGGTCCGCACCACCTCGACGGTCTTCACCGCGACCTCGTCGTCACCGGGTGCGACGGCGCCGCGAGCGTGCCACACCCACGCACCCGCCGTGACGGCGAGCGCACCGGCCGCGACGGCGACCGTCCAGCGCCTCTGCAGAGTCCATGCCATGACGGCAAGCCTGGCCGCCGAATGTCGGGAACCGGTCGGGTCACGCTGCCGGACTTCGGACCCTTTTCGCAGGTGGCGCGGCGTCTATAGTCGGCGGCGTGACCGCGCACGTACTGGTGGCCGAGGACGACCCGCACCACGCGGAGATCCTGCGCCGCTACCTGGAAGCCGAAGGCCACCGGGCGTCCGTCGTGCACGACGGGCAGGCCGCGCTGGAGCACGTCCGCCGGGAACGGCCCGACCTGCTGCTGCTCGACGTGATGATGCCGCGCCTGGACGGGCTCGACGTGTGCCGGATCGTGCGGCGGGAGTCGGCGCTGCCGGTGCTGATGCTGACGGCCCGGTCCGGTGAGGACGACCTGCTGCTCGGGCTGGACCTGGGCGCCGACGACTACGTGACGAAGCCGTACAGCCCGCGGGAGCTGATGGCCCGCGTCCGCACCCTGCTGCGCCGCACCGGCCAGGAGACGCTGCTGCGGTTCGGCCCCGTCCTCGTCGACCCGGAACGGCACACGGTGACCGTCGCCGGCGAGCCCGTCGACTGCACCCCGGCGGAGTTCGCGATCCTCACCGCGATGGCCCGCCACCCCGGCCGGGTCTTCTCCCGGGCGCAGCTGCTCGAACACGCCGGCGGCCACGACCGCGAGTCGACCGACCGGGCCGTCGACACCCACGTCATGAACCTCCGGCGGAAGATCGAACCGGACCCCCGCCGCCCGTCGCACCTGCTGTCGGTGTACGGGGTCGGCTACAAGCTGCTGGCATGAAGGTCCCGGCGCATCGCAGTCTCGTCGTCAGGCTCCTTGCCACGTCGACCGTCATCGTCATCTGCGCGATCGCGGCGACGGCGTGGCTGACGGTCCGCATCACCACGCGGGACGTCGTGCAGGAGCCCGGCCGTACCCTGTCCGCCGACACCGACGTCTACGACGCGTTCATCGCCCACGCCGCGACCCACCCCACCTGGGACGGCGCCGCGGACACCGTGCGGCGGCTGGCGTCGCTCACCGGCCGGCGGATCGCCCTCGCCACCCAGGACCGGCAGGTCATCGCCGACTCCTCCCCCGGCGTGCCGCTGGAGCACGTGCGGCCGTCCGCGCTCGTCGACCCGCTGCACCTCGACGCGGCACTCGCCCGCAACAGCGGCGGGCGCATCGATGCGCGGGTCGTCGGCCCGTATCGCATCAGCGCCGGCGAACGCGAATACCTGCGGCTGATCGCGGGGTCCGAGGTGCAGTGCTTCCGCGAGGCACGGGTCGCGGCGGAGGTGGTCGAGACGCCGAGCGGCCGCCCGACGGTCCGGCTGCTCAGCGCCGACGACTCCACCGGCTGCCGCCCGTCGAAGCTGGAACTGCCGGTGGAGTCGGAGAAGGTACCCCTCGCGCAGCTCGGCCGGCAGGTCAGCGAGTGCGCGGGGATACCGGTCTCGGTGACGCCGACGTTCGCGCTGCGGTTCACCGGCCCGGCCGAGACGCCGCTGCGCTGCCTCGAGGACAGCCGCCGCGACCAGCTGCGTCCCTACGTGGCCCCGCCGGCGCTGCTGTTCATCACCGGCCCGCCGCGGCTCGCCGACCCGCCGACGGTCAGCCTGTCCCGGGCGAACACCACCCAGGTCGTCGCGATGACCCTGGTTGTGCTGGCGGTCGCGTGCACCGCGACGGTCCTCGCCGGGCGGCGCCTGGTGCGGCCGCTGCGGCTGCTCACCGCCGCGGCCAGCTCCCCCGCCGACCAGCACGGCCGTGTCGACGTCGGCAGCCGCGACGAGATCGGCCACCTCGCCGACGCGTTCAACGACCTCGCCGAACGCCGCTCGCAGCTGGAACGGCAGCGCAAGGCCATGGTCAACGACGTCGCGCACGAACTGCGGACCCCGCTGACGAACATCCGCACCTGGCTGGAGGCCGTCCGCGACGGGGTCACCGCCCCCGACGCGGCCGTGCTGGACCTGCTCGTGGAGGAGTCGGTGCTGCTGCAGCACATCATCGACGACCTGCGCGACCTCGCCGCCGCCGACGCCGGGAACCTGCGCGTCCACCCGGAGCCGACGTACGTCGAGGACATCCTCAACCAGGTCGTCGAGGCGCACCGGGGCGCCGCCGACGCCGGTGGGGTCACGTGCGTGCTCGACGCGGTCGGTGACCCGGTCCTGCGGGTCGACCCGGTCCGGTTGCGGCAGCTCGTCGGGAACCTGCTCACCAACGCGATCCGGCACACCCCGCCGGGCGGGACGGTGACGGTGCGGTCCCGGCTCACCGCCGGCGCCCTGACCGTCGACGTCACCGACGACGGCGCCGGGATCGCGCCCGCCGACCTGCCGCGCGTCTTCGACCGGTTCTGGCGCGCGGACGGCTCCCGCAGCCGCACGACCGGCGGCAGCGGGCTGGGGCTGCCGATCGCCCGGCAGCTCGCCCGCGCCCACGGTGGCGACGTCACCGTCACCAGTACCCCTGGTGAGGGCTCGACGTTCGCTGTCAGGCTCCCGAGGTCGCCGTAGACCGCCGGTCAGGTGGTGGCCGCGGCGTTGACCGCGGCGCCCGCGATGACGACCTCGAGGCAGTCGTTGAACAGGTCGTCGACGGTGCGGCCGGGGCTGAAGTAGTCGGTGATCGCGGCCACGAGGGTCGGGTACTGCCCGGTGAAGGTGGCCATGTCGAAGTCCTTCAGCGCCGCCGCGTCCGGGCGGGGCGCCTGCTCTTCCAGGACGTGGCCGACCGTGAAACGCTCGACGGTCAGGACGATCACGCGGGCCTGCCGCAGCGAGACGCCACGCGCCACCAGGGTGCTCATCGCCAGTTCGGAGATCGCCGCCATGGTCACGGACAGCTGGGCGGCGGAGATGACCCGAGCGCCGTCCGGGTGGGCGAGCAGCGCTCGGCGCAGCCGCCCGGCCAGGCCGCTCAACCAGTCCTGCCAGTCCTGATCCGGCTCGGGCGGTGCCATGTCGCCGAACTCCTGGCCGAGGATCGCGTCGGCGATCGCGGTGACCAGCGCCGCCTTGTTCGGCACATGCCAATACAGGGTCGGCGACTGCACACCGAGCCGCGCGGCGAGCTTGCGCGTCGTCACGCCGTCGAGACCCTCGGCGTCCAGCAGGGCGACGGCCTCGGCGACGATCCGCTGCCGGTCTAACGCCATGGTGGTACCTCCCACCGACACTCTATCAGTGCTAAAGTTTCCCTATCACCGATAGAGAGACGGAGACGGCGATGACCAGCAACCACTCGTTGCGCAGCCTGCTGCACCGGGCGACACACCGCATTCCTGGAATCCCCGCACACGCCGAACGGCCCGCCGGACACCAGGGCACGGCGATCCGCAGCCGCGGCGCCACCACTCACACCTCGGTGCACCACGGCCGGAACCACTCGCCCGCCCGCCCACCCCGGTTCATGCCGGCCTGGCAGCGCCGGATCGCCGCGCTCTTCGGCCGGGAGCTGTGATGAAGGCGGCGGTGCTGCACGAGATCGGTGGCATCCCCCGCTACGAGGACTTCCCAGACCCCGTGGCCGGCGACGACGAAGTGATCATCGACGTGAAGGCGGTCGCGGTCGAGAACGTCGACAAGCGCATCGCGGCCGGCACGCACTACGCGAGCCAGCAGTACACCGCGCAGCTGCCGGCGATTCCCGCCTTCGACGGCATCGGCGCGCTGCCGGACGGCACCCTCGTCGGGTTCGGCAACCCGCGCCTGCCCTACGGCGCGCTCGCCGAGAAGACCGTGGTGCCCAAGGGCGCCTACATGCCGATCGCGGAGGGTATCGATCCGGCGATCGCGACCGTGCTGGGCACGGCGATCACCGGCATGTCCATCACGACCGCCGCCGGGTTCGTGCCGGGCGAGACCGTGCTCGTGCAGGGCGCGACCGGGGTCGCGGGGCGGCTCGCGGTGAAGGTGGCCCGGCTGCTCGGCGCCGGACGGATCGTCGCGACCGGCCGCGACGACGACCAACTGCGTGCGGTGCAGACCCTCGGCGCCGATGAGGTGATCAACACCGCCGTCCCGGACGAGGCACTGGCGCAGGCGTACCTCGATGCCAAGGGCGACGGCTACGACGTCGTGCTGGACTATCTCTGGGGCCGACCCACCGAGGTCCTGCTGCGATCGCTGATCCCGGAGACCTTCGCGTTCCCGAAGCCGACCCGGCTGATCCAGATCGGCGAGTCCGCCGGCGCCGGGCTCGTGCTCGCCGCGGAGAGCCTGCGCACCTCCGGGGTCGAGATCTGCGGGGCGGCCAAAGGGCTCGGCCCGCAGACCATGCATGAGGTGTACAGCCAGGTCGTGGCATGGGCGCAGTCCGGCGAGCTGACCTTCGACGTGGTGAAGGTCCCGCTGAGCGACATCGAGGCCGCCTGGCAGCGCACCGATCTGCGGGGCGCCAGGCTCGTCGTGGTGCCGTGACAGGCGGGCCGGATCGAGGGCGAGGAGTTACGGCGCCGTCAGGGTCGCGACGGGCGGCGGCTCGGTGCGGTGGTCCAGCTGGCGCCAGGACGGGAAGACGAACGGTGCCAGCGTGGTGACGAGGTAGGCGCCGCCGAACACCCACAGCGCCGCGTGTACGCCCCACGCCTCGGTGCAGTAGCCGCCGGCCAGGGCACCGAACGGCAGGCCGAGCCAGGCGGTCGAGCGGAGCACCCCGAGCACCCGGGCCCGCAGGTCGGGCGGGATCCGCTCGTACGCCGCCGCGTTGATGACGGGGTTCAGGGTGCCGCTGAACACCTCGCTGACGAACCAGACCACCAGGATCAGCACCAGCGAGTCGGACACGGCCAGGACAACGAACCGGGGCGCCCCACTGATCACGTAGGACACGCTGAACATCGACCACCGTGGCAGTTTCGGCCCCAGCCAGGCGCCGAGCAGGCTGCCGAGCACCGCGCTGCCGCCGGCCACGCCGCTGATCAGGCCGAGCACGGCGGGCGAGCCGACCTCGTCACGCACCCACACCGGCACCATCACCTCGGCGAGGCCCTGGTCGAGCAGGTTGGTGACGGCGACCATGGTGATGATGCCCACCAGCAGCCGGTCGCCGCGGACGAACCGCAGCCCTTCGCCGAGGTCACGGAGGTAGCTGCGCACCCCCAGACCCTCGCGCGTGGGGGGTTCCGGGACCCGTACCCAGATCGCCCCGACGATCGCAGCCACCGCGAACGTGCCCGCGTCGATCGCGACCACCGCCGGCGATCCGAACAGCGTCACCAGCACACCCGCGAGCGGCGCGCCGAGCAGCAGCGCGGCGCGGTTGGCACCGGCGTTGAGGCCGGCGGCCCGTTCCAGCGCGATCCCGCCCACCTCGGCGGTCGTCGGGACCAGCGGCCCGTTGGCGCAGTCCGCGACGCCGCGGCACACGCCGACCACCACGACCAGACCGATGAGCACCGGCAGTGTCAGCACGTCGAGGGCGTAACAGCTCGGGACGACGGCGATCGCGACGGCCGCGGCCGCGTTGCCCCACACGAACGAGCGGCGCAGCCCGAACCGGTCGACCACCGGCCCGGCCAGCAACTGCGCGGCGACGTACGGCAGCAACTGGGCGAAGACCACGACACCGGTCTGCGCCGCGCTGCCGGTGGTGGTGAGCACCAGCCAGGGGATGGCGATCGCCGACATCGACGTGCCCGCCACCGACACCACGTACGCGCTGATCAGGGCCACGAACGGCGAACGCCGCCGCACGGCACGCTCCTCGGCAAGCACACCACCATGATGGTGGGTGACGTCTGCTCCTGGACACCGTGGGCCATACTGTCGATCGTGGGCGCCCCACGCGATGCGATGAACAGCCCTCGGCGACGGCCGTTCTCGGACGAGCCGGAGTCGCCGGTGCGCCGCGCGATGTTCTGGTTGCGGGTGATCGTCACGGCCGGGTTTGCCACGCTGTTCGTCGTCACGTCGGTGACGCGTGATCCTTCGCTGCTCGGCGGAGGCGGCTCCGTGACGGTGAACGGCTCCGTGGTCCTCAACGCCGCTTACGGCTTCTACGACAACGACCGGCATTGCCGCGGTATCGGCGACTACAGCGACGTCACCGAGGGCGCTCACCTGACACTCGCCGATGACGCCGCGCAGGTGCTCGGCGTGCACGGGCTGGGGCCAGGCACACCCAATGGAATGCTCGGGTCGGTGAGCGGCCCGTGCACCTTCGACTTCAGGATCGAAGGAGTGGCGTTGGGTGGCGAGTTCTACACGTTCACCGTCGCCGGCCAGCACGCGATCCAGGTGCGGCCTCGCGAACTGCGCAAGCATGTCCTCTTGTCGCTGGTCCGCTGAGGTCGCCCGGCGGCCGCTTCACACCTGATCGTGCTGTCGGTCAGCCGCTGACGTGGGCGGTGTTGTCCAGCCAGTGCTGGGCGAGTGCGGTGTCGCCGTCGACGCTGATGCCGGTGGCGTCGCCGGTGAGCGGGAGCCGCCGGGTCAAGGCCAGCAGCAGCGACCCGGCCGGGCCCGTCACCGTCACGTCGGCCGGCCGGGTTCCGGGCTGCCACGTCGCCCCGTCGGGCCGCCGTTCGACGAACCAGGCGCCCGCGTCGGCAGCGGTGTCGGTGGCCAGCCACTGCAGGGTCTGCCCGGTGCCCCGCAGGGCCTGGGCGGACTCGGACCGCTGCATCGCCCACGTGGGAGAGGTGAGCATCGCGAGGTGGTTGCTGATAAGCGCGGCCGCGATGTCGGCGTCGACGTCGGCCGGCCGGTCCGCCGCGTTGGCTGCGTCAACGCCGTGCACGACCGTCTCGTTGAGGACGCTGGCCATCCAGAACCGTGTCCCGGACCGCTCGTCTGCCGCGGGGTTGAACACCGGCGCGTCGAGCGCGTCATCGGAGCACGCGCTCGCGACCCGCTGCGCGGACTCCGCCAGCCACGCCTGCCAGTCGCCGGGGTCGGTGGGGAGCACGGCCATCTCCGTCGGCAGCTGCGTGGGGTCGGTGATGCGCCGCTCGATGATCGCCGCGACCCAGTGCTGGGTCTGACCCACGTGCTCGACCAGGTCAGCGACGGTCCACTCCGGGGCGGTCGGCACAGCGGCGTCAGGTCCGGCCGCGACGGCCGACTCCGCCAGACGCCGCGTGTACTCGACGATCGCCCGCTGGGCCTGTTCCGCGTTCAGCTCAGTCATTGGCTTGACCTTTCCGTAGGTTCGTTGTGCCGGTCAACCTCCGTCACCTGGCCCCACTCAGGTCGACACCGGCCGGTAGGGTCGTCGGCGTGGATCTGGACGACATTGCCGCCCGGCTCGGGGTGCCCCTCGAGGACGTCGACCGCGTGCACCGGCTCGCCGGCGACCGGCCGTCTGCTCCGCTGCCCGCCAAGGCTGACGCGCCCGCCATCCTTGACCGGCTCGCGGTGCGGCCGGACGACGCCGCCGAGATCATGGCGGGCTGGCCCGACCCCGACTCCGCGCTGTGGACTCCGGAGCTGCGCTGGCTGCTCGACCGCTCGACCGCCCTGGTCCGCGCCGACCTCGGCGGTTACGGCTGGCTGGTGCCCGGCCCGGAGCTGCCCCGCGACCGCGGCCCCGCCTGGCAGCACCTCTACGTGTACGCATACCTGGCCCTGGTCGACGTCGTCATGGGGTACCACCGCGACCACGGCATCGCCGACACCGTCTCGTGGACGACCCTGGCCGACCTGGGCCGCAACCTCGCGATCGACCGGCGGATGCACCGCGAGGGCTGGCCGGTCATGCAGAGCTGGCTGACGCTGCACGCGCGCGGCGGCCTGTACGAGCTGGGCCGGCTGCAGCACCAGCGCGGCGGCACCGCCATCGACCTGCACATCCCGGACTCCGGGCCGCTGACCCCGGAGGCGGTCACGGCATCGCTGGACGAGGCCCGCGCGTTCTTCCCGCGGCACTTCCCCGACGAGCACTACACGGCGTTCGCCTGCGGCTCGTGGCTGCTCGACCCGCAGCTGCTGGACTACCTGCCCGGCGACTCCAACATCGTCCGGTTCCAGCAGCGGTTCGAGCTGGAGCCCTACGAGGAGCCGGAAGGGCTGGACGCCGACGTCGAGGTGCTGCGCTTCGCGTTCCGCAGCCTGACCACGCCGCTGGACCAGCTGCCGCGCGGCACCGTGCTCCAGCGCGCGATCATCGACCACCTGAAGGCCGGCGGCCACTGGCAGTGGCGCCGCGGCCGCTTCCCGATCCAACCACAGCTCTAGGCTCTGCCGCGCGGATCTCGCGCGGTCGGCCGACACCAGCGGGGCGACACGTGCGCCCGCCCGGCAAGCACTGGCCGGCACCGTGACCGCTTCGCACCCGGACGGTGACCGCGAGTCCGTCATGGCGGGCGGCCACCCGCCGATGACGTTCATGAGGCCGACCCACTCGGGGCGCCGCGACGGCGATGGGAGTCTGGGTGACAGGGTCGCAGCGCAGGCAGCGTTTCGCGGTCGCGGGTCTGGCCATGGTGTTGCTCGCGCTGACCGGGGTGAGCACGCTCGGCACCGTCGCCACCCGCGAGGCCGCCAAGGAGTCGCGGCTCGCCGCCCAGCTCGCCGCCGCCTACGATCGCGCCCACGACGCCCTCGCCCTCGAGGAGATCGCCGAGCAGCACTACCGCATGGAGCCGACGCTGGCCAGGCGTGCCGAGCACGCCGACGCGGTCGCCCACCTCGACGCCGCCGTGACTGAGATCCGCGCCCGTGGCGACGGCGACGACCGTGCGCTCGCCGACCGGGTGGCGGCGCTACAGCGGCAGTACAACGAGGGCGTGATCCAGCTGTTCAACGCGGTCGACGTGCAGGACGCGGTGCTGGTCCAGCGGCTCGACGTCACCGTCATCGACCCGGCCTCCGCGGCGATCGACGACCTCGTGCAGACCGCCGCCGCCGAGCACGCCACGGCCGCCGCCCGCGCCGCGGACCGCCTCGACGCCGTCGAGCAGGTGGTGTTCGTGACCACCATCGGCTCCTTCGCCGCCGGTCTGGCCTCGCTCGCCGGGTTCTCCGTCGTCGCGGCCGGCTACCAGCGCCGCCTGCTGCGCCAGGCCGCGGACAGCGAGCACCAGGCCCGGCACGACGCGCTGACCGGCCTGCCCGCCCGCAGCCTGTTCATCGACCGCACCGGCAAGGCGATCGACGCCCAGCTCAGCCCGTCGGTGCTCATGCTGGACCTGGACCGGTTCAAGGAGGTCAACGACACCCTCGGCCACCACTACGGCGACGAGCTGCTGCGCCAGGTCGCCGCACGGACCAGCGCCGCGGTCCGCTCCGGCGACACCGTGGCCCGCCTGGCCGGCGACGAGTTCGCCGTGCTGCTGCCCGGCACGACCCCGGACGCCGCGACCGACCTCGCCCAGCGCCTGCAGCAGGAGCTGCACCGCAGCTTCGACCTCGGTGACGTCACCGTCGACATCGAGGCCAGCGTCGGCATCGCCCACGCCCCGACGAACGCCGACACGGCAGAGTCCCTGCTGCGGTGCGCGGACATCGCCATGTACGCGGCCAAGGACACCAAGGCCGGCGTCGTCGCCTACGTCCCTTCCCTGCACACCGAGGACAGCAGCCGCCTGCTGCTGCTCGGTGACCTGCGCCGCGCCCTGGACGCCACCGACCAGCTGACCCTGCACTACCAGCCGAAGGTCCGCCTCGGCGACGGCGAGCTGTGCGGTGTCGAGGCCCTGGTGCGCTGGCAGCATCCGACCCGCGGCCCGATCGCCCCCGGCGAGTTCATCCCCGTCGCCGAGAACACCGGCCTCATCAACCGCCTGACCCGCTACGTCCTGCACCACACCCTGGCCCAGATCCGCGGCTGGCTGGACGCTGGCCTGCAGATCCCGGTCGCGGTCAACCTCTCGCCCCGGTGCCTGCTGGACGCGAACCTCGTCGACCAGGTCACCGCCATGCTCCTCGAGTACGACGTCCCCGCCGCCCTGCTCCGGCTGGAGGTCACGGAGTCGGCCGTCATGGCCAACCCGGCCCTGGCCACGGCAACCCTGCACGAGCTGCACAACCTCGGCATCCGCCTGTCGATCGACGACTACGGCACGGGGTACTCCTCGATGGTGTACCTCAAGCAGCTGCCCGTCGACGAGCTGAAGGTCGATCGTGCCTTCGTCCTGCACATGGACACCGACCGTGACGACGCCGTGTTGGTCCGCGGGGCCATCGAGCTCGGCCACAACCTCGGGATGACCGTCGTCGCCGAGGGCGTGGAGGGGTCCGCGCACGTGGCGGCGCTGGAGGCTTTGGGGTGCGACATCGCGCAGGGGTACCACTACGCCCGTCCGATGCCGGCCTCGGACGTGACCGAGTGGATCCGCAGCCGCGACCTGACTCCCGCGGTCGCCTGACCGCTACGCTGCCGCGGGCAGGGGCAGGGCCTGAATTACGGCGGTGCGACTGTCCAGTTTGTACATCCGCGTATTCATGGCGACCCGGGCCGCCCACGGGAGTCTGGTCATCACGTTGTCGATGAAGCCGGCGTCGACGCCGAGGTGGTGCTTGTACCGCGGTTTGGGCTTTTCGACGATGCGGTGGAGCTTGCGGGCGAGCCGTTCCGGGCGGGCGAGCATGGAGTTGGACGCCGAACTCGCGCCCAGATTCGCGTAGTGGTCGAGCAGGTATGGCGACCGACCTGCTGCTGACAGCGGTGGCTGCCTGCTGTCGGTCAGGTCCTGCGTGCTGTCCGTCAGGAAGAGGGCAACGATCGCCCATTCCGGATCAGGCCGAGAGGCATTGATGACTGACGCATGGTTCGCCGCTGGGAGCGGCATGAATACCGCTCGCAAGGATCTGATCGCCGACGCCGAGCAACTGGCCGCCAATGCCGTCGCGCTGATCGACGGCGTGGAGTTCGGCCCGGCCCTCGTCACGCCCGTCAGACGCGTCCGCGACCAGGCCGAGCGGGTGCTCGCCACGGTGCGCGACCCGTACAAGGTCGGCGTCATCGGCGAGTACGGCGCCGGCAAGACGCTCTTCGTCAGCTCCATGCTCGGCTTCCTGGACTCGCTGCCGATCGGTGACCGGCCGACCACCGGCAATGTCACCCGCTTCCGGCTCCGGCCGGTCGACGACGGGCTGACCGTGGTGACCGGGCGCCGGGTGGTGTTTCTGAGCCGGTCCGAGTGCGAGACGTGCCTGGCCGACCTCGGCCAGCAGGTGCGGGCCGCCGGCACGTCGCATCCGGGCCTGGACCTGCTGACCCGCAAGGCGGTCGACGGCGATCCGGACCCCCTGCACGCCTGGCACCGCTTCGCGAAGGCACTCGATCCGAGCCTCGACCGGCTCGTCCGGCAGCTCGTCGCGGTTTCCGCCAGCGCCCGGCAGCACGACGCCTACCTGGGCACCACCCGGGACGTGTCCGAGGCGCAGCTCGCCCAGCTGGTGCAGATCTCCTACGACGACCAGCGGCCCGCCGACCCGCCCGCCGACCCGTTCTGGCTGATCAGGCAGGCGGAGCTGGCCATGGACGTGCCGGTGCGGACACTTGACCTTCCGGGCCTCGTCCTGGCCGGAGCTCCCGTCCGGCCGGTGGACGGCACGGGCCCGACCGAGTTCGGCGCGGGCGCGGTCCTGGAGCTCTGGGACTTTCCCGGCATCCTCAACCACCTCTCCTCGGAGCGCGACCGACGGCTGACCGAGACGCTGCTGCACGACGTCGACACCGCCGTGGTGCTGCTCAAGGCCGCCAACCCCGACAGCGTCGCCTCCGACGAACTGACCCGCCTGCTGACCGCGGTCAACGGCGGCGCCATCGCCGGTGTCGGCAACGTCTTCGATAGCCCGCAGGCGATCCGGCTCAAGGAGCCGGGCCTGGACAGCGACGACGCGTTCCGCGCCGGCCTGCCGTCGGTCGCGGAGCTGCTGCGCACCGCGAACCAGCTGGTGCCGGGCGAGCCGGCGTTCCTCTACGCCGGTCTGGTCGCGCTCAACCGGCTCGATCCGCGCCTCGTCGCCGGCCGCTTCGACGCCCGGGTCGGCATCCAGGACCAGCTCGCCGGCTACGCCCACAAGGTCGCCATGGGCCTGCCGGAGGACAGTCCGCTGCGGGCGATGCTGCTGCCGGTCGCCGAGGACGGTGGGCGGCGGAGGGTGCTGACCATGCTCGGTGACCAGCTGTCCGTCCACGGTCTGCGGCGGCGGGCGGAGCGGGTCGAGCGGGAGACCGCCCGGCTGCGTGAGCTGCTGCAGCAGTTGGAGACCGCCGTCGAGGACGCCCCGGACGCCGGAGGTGCGCTCGCGGCGCAGGCGGAATACCAGCTCGTCATCTCAGACCTGCGCCAGGTGCTGTCCCGGCTGCGGGCGGCGCTGCCGAAGGTGCTCTCCGCGGCCCTGGCGACACACGAACCGGACGGCGGGCCGTTCGCCACGTTCGTCGCGGAGGCCGCCGCCCACCGCGTCCACCGCTGGCCCGAGTGGCGGCAGATGTTGGGCTCGGTGCGCGGCCGGGAGGTGCGCGACGGCCCGGACACCACCGCGGAACTGGTCACACCGTTCGGCGCGAGCTGCGCGGACGCCTTCGGTGCGGTGCGGGCCGAGGCGCTGCGCCGGTGGGAGCAGGCCCTGCTGCGCAGCGCGACGTCCGCGCTGACCGCCGACGAGACCTTGCTGCCGCGCGCCGCGGCGGTCTTCGCCGAGCAGCAGGGGCCCTGGACGCTGCTCGCCCAGCCCGAGCAGTGGCGGGGACTGCTCACCAACACACCCGCCTGGCTGCTGGCGAAGGTGCCCTACGAGACGCCCGGCCCGGAGCGCTACGCGGCGGCCTTCCCGCTGCGCCGCGAGTCGCGGTTCGTGTGGTCGTTCCCCGGCGCGTATCCGCACGACGACGCCGACCCGGAGGTCCTGCACCACAAGCATCCCGGCTACGTCATCCGGCTGCGGCACGAGCTCGTGAGCACCGGAGCGTATCTGATGCGCAGCGACGTCGACGACCTGCGCATCTGGGCCGGGCAGGTGGCCAGGCTCTTCTTCGACCGGATGGAGCAGGCGCTCGCGGCGGCCGGCCCGTCCACGACACCGCACGGCGCCGAGGAAGCCAGAGGCAACCTCCTGGACGCGATCCGCAAGCTCCGCAACCGTTCCTCCGCCGACAGCGGCGGCGACCTCTGGTCGAAGCTGGGAGACTGACATGGACATCGAGCTGCAGTTCGTCAGCCAGGGCAGCGGCGCCGCACAACAGCATTTCACGCTGGAGGCCACCGACCAGCCGGTCACGCTGCCGTCGCCGATCCTGATCAACCACTCGGCACAGCACCTGATCGTCCAGTCGATCCGCGTCTCGCCGGCCGGCCCCGCCGCCGCGAGCATCACCGGGCCGATCGTCGCACTCTGGCAACCGGAGATTCCGCAGTCCGGCATCGACCTGCCGCCCTACGGCAGGTATCTGGCACCCTGGCGGTATCTTGCCGGTTCGGCGTTGCCGCCGGGGCAGACGTCGTTCACCTGGTCGGTCACCGTTGCGAAGCGGCTCGCCGACGGCCGCTTCCAGCCGCTCGACCCGGTCCGCAAGCAGTGTGTGCTCGTGGTCGCCGGCGCTCCCGTCGCACCTGCGCCCGCCGACGTGGCACCGGTCGCCGAGACCCAGCCGCCGGTGGTGTCGTCGGTGCCTTACGACGGCTGGATCGCGATCGACTTCGGCATGTCGAACTCGACCATCACGATGTTCGACCAGAACCAGAAGCGTTCCCTCATCGGCATCCCGCCGACCCAGACCGCCCGGCTGCGGGAATGCCTGACCGACCTGCTCAACGGCACCGCGACGGATACGTTCGGGCTGTCCGGTGAGCGGTGGCGGCAGCTGCTGGAAGGGGCCGGCCGCACGCTGAACGCGGCGATGTCCGAGGACCACCTCACGGACCCGCTGACGCAGGTGAAGGCGTCGCTCGCCGGGGACCGCGTGTTCGACGTCCTGCTCGCCCTCGACCAGGAGGTCGACAACGCGCTCCCGGCCCACCGCGACGCGCTCATCGGTGGGCTGCAACGCCTCTACGCCGACGTGTTCGGCCGTCCCCCCATCGAGGAGCTTCAGCTCGTCCCGGTGCCCCTGCACGCCGGCGAGCCGGCCGTCTCCAGCGACGCCCAGGTGCTGACGCTCGACCCGTTCACGCTCGCGATGTGGGCGGACGGCGACACCGGCAGCGGCGAGACCGTCGCCATGGCGGTGGAGCACCAGCCGGGCCTGAAACGCTACGTCGGCAGCAACCGGCTCCTGCCCGGCCTCCCCGCCGATGCTGGTGGCCCGTCGACGGACGACGCGCTCACCGCGCTCTGGCGGTGCCTGCTGGAGAAGGTCACACAGTTCCGCGGGGACCACGGTGACCGCTACGCCGACGGCGAGATCCGCCGGGCCGTCGTCACGTATCCGACGACCGCGCCGCCACAGACCAGGATCGACATGGAGCGCCTCGCGCACTCCGTCGGCCTGCGGATCGTCGACACCCGCTTCGACGAGGCGACCGCGGCGGCGATGTTCTCCCTCATGCGGGAGTTCGCCGGCGACCACGCCGTCGGCGTCGAGGCGTTCCGCGCCCGTAGCCGCCAGGTCGGGCCGGACACCTGGCGGTACAACATCCTGGTGATCGACGTCGGCGGCGGGTCCACCGACGTGGCGCTGCTCGCGCTCACGCTGCGCGACCGCACCGACCGGGACCCGAACATCCCGGCCGACCAGCAGGGCCGGTTCTACGAGCTGCGCCCGACGGTGCTCGGCAAGGCGGGTGACCTGCAGCTCGGCGGCGACCGCATCACCCTGGGCATCTTCCACCGGCTCAAGGCGCACATCGCCGACCTGCTGCTGACCGCGTCGCCGGGGCTCGTGGTGGGCGAACACAAGCCGTATCTGGAGAACGGCGTCTACCGGGAGGGTTCGCTGCTCGCCGCGACCGGTGACGAGGCCACGTCCAGCTCGGAGACGGCGCGGCTGGACCTCATCGACGAGGTCGTCCCGACCCGGTGGTCCGCCACCCGCTCGCCCGCGGAGGAGAAGGACGCACGCGAACGCTTCCGGCGGCTGTGGGACGAGGCGGAGAAGGCCAAGCGGGCCTCGGCCACGACCGACCGGCCGTACGTGCTGCGCAACCTGCAGGACCTGCTGCAACGCGGCGACGTCGGCGTGTACCCGCCGGCGATCGAGATCGACCACATCGAGATCCGGGCCGAGATCGACAAGGTGCTGCGCCGGTCCATGAACATCGGCCTGGACGTCGCCCGCAAGCGCCTGCCGGTGGCGTCCGACGGCAGCACCGAACCGCTGGACAAGGTGATTCTGTCCGGCGGGACGTCCGCGCTGCCGCGCACCCGGCAACTGCTGCAGGAGGTCTTCACCGAGGAGACCACCCACCACGGCCGGGGTTCGTTGCGCTGGAACCCGCTGCACGTGGTGCACGACCCGGCGTTCGCGAAGATCGGTACCTCCATCGGCGCGTGCTGGGCGGAGCACATCCACCAGAAGGGGTTCACCGATCCCCGGCAGGCGAAGCAGAACGTGGCGATGGGCCGCACCGAGATCCACATCGACGTGGACAACCTGCTGCACGGCCTGCCGTACGGGCTCGACCTGTCCGCGACCGGCATGAACGCCCTGCCGGTGTTCCGCCCGGGGCAGGAGTTCGAGCGCGTCGGCGAGGCGGGCGAGGGTGCCCAGCGCTCGGCGTGGATGCCCGCGGTCCTCGACCTCGCCATCAACCGCCGTGGCGTCTCCCCGGCGGAACCGGCGGTGCTGTGGGGGCACCTGAGCCTCCAGGAGCTGTACCTGGCCGAGGGCTCCGCACCACAGTTCGACCTCGGTGAGTGGGTCGCGCGGGTGTCGGTGCAGTTCGAGATCGACGAGGCGGACCTGCTGACCGCGCACTTCTGCCTGGGCCCGCCGCACTACGGACTCGACATGTCCGGCGGCCTGCCGAGCCAGCACCTCGCCGGGCCGAACTGGACCGACGGGCAGGTCCGGCTGTATCACGACCTGCTGGTCAATCCGGATGCCGCCGGTGGGATGGCCAACCACGGCCAGCCGCTGCTGCGCCGCGCGAGCGAACCCGACGGTTACGTGGTGTCACCCGGCGAGCCGGCGCTGCGCTGCTGGGTCAGCCGCCGGTTCCCCCGGGACGTCCCCAACGACGGCACCTGGTGGATCGGCCGGCGGGACACCGAGGACCCGACCGTCATGCACAAGGTCGGCACGCCGTTCCCGGCGGTCATCCGGCACGGTCGCGGCGCGGACGTCCGGCTCGTCGTGGACGAGACCGGCCGCGTCCGGCCGGTCCTGGGCTTCGTGCCCTACCTGCCGGCACAGTCGATGACCGAGGTCATCACACACCCCGGCCGGGTGCTGAGCCTGCCGATGCACCCCGGACGGATCGACCTGAACGGGCGCTTCGATCCCTTCAACGGCTCCCACTGATGGAATCACTCGACGACACGCTCGCGGCATTGCTCGCCGGCGGCAGGCCCGCGGGGACGGTGACCCGCGGCCTGCTCATCGGCCTGCGCGCCGCGCTGACCGAGGTGGCGCCCGACGATCCGGCCGTGGCGGCGCTCGACCGTCTCCTGGCCGGGTCGCCGCCGCACCGTCTCCTGGCCGGGTCGCCACCGGCGGCCGCCGGCCCAGCACCCGGCGCACCGTTGCCGACGGGCACGCAGACCGCGGCGCCTGCATCGCCTGCGTCACGTGGTCTGGAGACGACGCTGGCGCCGCTGTGGGCGCGAGCCGCGGCGGCGGCGGACGAGCGTGAGCCCGGCGATCCCCCGGACGTCCCGGCGTCCATGTGGGAGGAGCTGCACCTGCTGAGCCTGCGGCTCGCCCCGGAGGACCGCCGGGAGGTGCAGGCCCACGCCGCCGACGACGTCCGCGGGGCCGGCGCCATCCCCGGCACCACCGCGCAGGTCACCGTCCTCGGCCCCGGCCACGAGGTCCTGATCCCCCAGCTGCTGACCGGAGGGCACGCGCTGCACCGAGGTCTGGCAACAGCACCCGACGCCCCACTGCCGATCGAGCTGATGCCGTACACCTCGAAACTCGGCGGACCGGGTGCCGATCCGGCGACCGTCGCATTTGTGCGGCTGGCGGTGCCGGTCCTGCATCTGGTGAGCCTCGACCGGCACCTCCAGCACTGCCTGCAGACCCTGCAGTTCCGCGGCTTCGCCCCGCTGAACGCCCCGGCGGAACAGGATCGGTTCCGCGGACAGCTGCTGGCCCGGATCACGGCGTTGATCGACGCCGCGCCGGGCACCTCCCACTGGCTGGAATGCATGGTCCGCCTGCACGAGGCCGTCTCGTCGGTGGTCCACCTGCCACCCGCCACCGATGTCAGCTGGTGGGGGCGGCTGCGGATGCACGCACACACGATCCTCCGCGACGCGGCCGCGCAGCTCGGGCCCGGGCTGGTGAAACTGCCACCGAACCGGTTCGCCGCCGCGCGGGCCCTCACCGCGCACGACATCCCGTTGAAACTCCCGGACAGCTCCGGCATGGTGCTGGCCTGCGTCCGGGTCTGGTCGAAGATCGACGACACCGAGAACCCGGGACGGGTGATCTATGGAAGCTGAGGCGGAGCGCTGCATCGAGCACCTCGCGGACGGCAGCGCCTGGTTCCGTCCCGACGAGCTGCGGCACGCCTGGATCGAGGTCGACACGCAGAACCGGCCGGCTCCCGCGGCGGTCGACGCGGCGGCGGTCACGTTCCGGGTGGCGAGCGCCGCAGGGGCGCGCAGCGTCCAGTGTTTCCCCGCCGGCGCCCCCGGCGACCTCCGCGACCGCTGCCGGCACCTCGCGGACCTGGGCACACGGACCGACCTGCCACCCGAGGTCGTCGTTCCGCACTGGTACGAGCGGGGGCTGCTCCTCGACGGGCAGCCCGTGCCGGTCCTCGTCCACAGCGAACAGCGGGGACCGGTGCTGGCCGAATGCCTGCCACAGCTCGGCCTGGCAAAGGTGGAAGAGCTGCTGCGGCGATGGGACACCGTGCGCGACGGCCTGCAGCGGGACTTCGGCCTGCACCACGCCGGGGTGGACCCGTCCCTGGTCCACCTTCCCGAGCCCGGTGTGGCGACCATGCGCATCACCGGCTGGGAGCGGCCGCCGGGCACACCGCCGGGCGCCGACCTGCTCGGCGCGGCGCTGCGAGCCCGGCTGGCGCAGCTCACGCCCCCGGCCGAGGCGCTCGCCCACCCCGCGCCGCCGCCGGCCGCCACGTTCGTCGTCCCCGCACCGCCACCTGCCCCACCGCCGGGCCTGAACGCCCGCACGATGGCGGTGTCCGCCATCGTCATGGCAACGGTGCTGGCGGGATGCGTCGCAGGTCTCATCCTGCTCTGGGCGATGTAGGAGTCACGATGAAGCCAAGCCTGAGGCTGCTCGGAGCGCTGTTCGTGGCCATGGCCCTGGTCTGCGCCGCGACCCTCGTGACCGCCTTCGTGCGCATCTCCGCCGCCGACGACAAGGCCACCCAGCTCAGCGGCGACCTGGAGCGGACCCGCACGCAGCTGCGGACCTTCCGCGAAGAGGCGGATGCCACCAGCGGCAAGAACCAGCACGATCTCCGCGCGGTCCGCGAGCAGACCCTCGACATCGACCCAACGGCCCTGCAACGCAGCCTGGCCTTCGTCGCCGACTCGTCGGTCACGCTCCCCGTCAGCACCTGCACCAACTTCGACACCAACTGCCAGAACAATCAGACTGTCTCGCTCCGGCTGAGCCGGTGCGGATCGCAGCCCTGCGTGTACGCATCGAAGTGGCACGACAGCACCCAAAGTCTCTCGCTCGGCAGTGACACCTGGACCGGACAGGGAACGGTGCCGTCCGGCAAGGTCCTATGTAGCGGCGTCAACGTCAGCGGCGTTACTTGGAAGTTCACGGCCCGGGTCACCGCCGCCCAGTACAGCATCGCCGGCGGCTGGAAACCGGGGAAGGTCGAAGCCGTCTTCAGCATCGACATTCCCGCCACCACATGCAGCACCGGCATGGTCGTGTGGAAGGGGTCGGCGGCGCTGAAATAGGCGAGCGGTCCGTCAGAGTTCCCCGTGAGCCTTGATGCGGCGCTGATCGTGAACGCGTCCACGGTGCGGTTGCGGACAGATACGGCCGACGTGTCGGCGCCGCACGGTGGGGTGAGGGCGGGGCTGGCCAACGCCCTGCAGGACGTGCGCCGCGGCCGGGCGCGGGCCGCGCACCAGCGCTCGCGCGACCTGCCCGCGCAGGGTGGTGGACGGCTGTCGCTGCGGCGCGCCGGCACACTGCTCGCCGAGTCATTTCTGCCGCCGCCCGTCGCTGACACCCTCGCGGATCTGGTCCGGCGCGCCGGCGCCGGCACCCTCGACGTGCGGCTCGCCGTCGACGCGCCCGGGTTCGCGGCGCTGCCGTGGGAAGCGCTGCCCGACCCGGTGTCGGGCCGGCCGCTGGCGCTGCACCCGCTCGTGACCGTGTACCGCCTGGGCGGGGCGGACCGTGGCGAAGCGCTGCCGGGTCCGCTGAGGATCGTCGTGGCGGTGGCGGCGCCGGAGCACGGCGGCGGGGCGCTGCTCAACTACGAGGACGAACTGCGCAGCGTGCTCGCCGCGGTCCGCGGGGCCCGGCGTGGCAGGGCGCGGGTGGACGTCGTGGAGTTCGCGACGACGGCCGCGATCCGCGAGGCGCTCGACGTGCCGGGCGGCGTCCACGTGCTGCACATCTCCGCCCACGGTGCGCCCGGTGTGCTGTACCTGGAGGACGAGCACGGCGCGGCCCGCCCCGTCACCGCCGACGTCTTCCTGGAGGAGGCGGTGCCACCGGGCCGCATGCCGCCGGTGCTCGCGCTGGCGGCCTGCTACTCCGATGTGGACGGTGAGGGCCAGGGCCCGTCGTACGCGGCGCGGCTCGCGCAACGGGGTGCCCGGGCCGTGGTAGGCACGCAGACCAGTGTCACCGACCGGTACGCGACGCTGCTGTTCTCGGCCGTGTACGCCGGGCTGACCCGCAGCCTGGACCTGGTACGGGCGGTCGGTGACGCACGCCGGTCGGTGCAGCGCACGCTGGAGCAGTCACACGACGGTCTCGCGGCGTACGACGAGTGGGGCGTCGTCACGCTGCTGTGCGCACAGCCGGACCTGTCCGTTGTCGACGGCGCCGTCGAGGTGCCGGCGCCGCCGGTGCGGGTGCCACGGCTCGGCGGGCTGGGCGCGCGGCGGTCGTTCGTGGGACGGCGACACCAGTTGCGGGTGCTGCCGCAGGTGCTCACCGGCGACCGGTGGGCGGGCCTGGTGCTCAGCGGCATCGGCGGCATCGGCAAGACCGCCTTGGCCGCCGAGCTGGTCGTGTCGCTGGGCACCGGCTGGTTGCTGGCAACGGTCGTCGGACCCGCGACAGTGGACGGAGTGCTCGGCGCGGTCGCCGCGGCGGTGCGGGTGCAACTGCTGCGTGCCCAGTCGGTGGACCCGCGCGTGGCACACGCGGCCCGGGTCGCCGATCACGTGGCGAAGCCGTGGCAGGACAGGTTGCGGCTGCTGCGCGAGGACGTGTTCGACACGCTGCCGGTGTTGCTGGTGCTCGACAACTTCGAGGACAACCTGGACATCGGCGACGACGGCACCGGCACGGTCACCGACCCGGGCCTGGCCGCGTTGATGGCTGAGCTGGCCGACGACCCGGGGCGATGCCGGCTGCTCGTCACGTCCCGGCTCCCGGTGCGGCTGCCCGACGGTGCGGAGGACCGGCTGCGCCGCGAGACCGTGCCGCCGCTGAGCTTCGCCGAGACCGAGAAGCTCATCTGGTCGCTGCCGAACCTCGACCGCCACGGCGACCCGGAATCCGTCTGGCGCACGGTCGGCGGGCACCCGAGATCCCTGGAATACCTGGACGCGCTGCTCGGCGACGGCGAGGGCCGCACCAGCGAGATCACCCGCCGCCTGGCGCGCGCGGCCGCCCCACCCGCCGCCGGGGACGGCGACGCCGCACTTGCCACGGTGGTCGCCGTGGCCGCGGAGGAGATCCTGCTCGGCGAGCACCTGGCCCGGTTGTCGCGGGTGCCCGGGGCGGTCGACCTGTTGGTGGGTCTGAGCGTCCACCGTTCGCCGGTCGACCTGTACGGCGTGGCACACGCGGTGGGCCACCCCGACCCGGATGCGGCGGTGACACCGCACAAGCACGCGCTGCGGCTGCTGCTGGACCGGTTGAACGCGACGGTGGCCGACCTGAACGACGTGCTGGGTGACCCCGAGAACCCCGCACTTGCCAAGGCCGAGCTGATGGAGGTCGTCGAGGCGTGCGGCGGGCTGCCGCGCCCCGCGCTGCGCCCACCGCCCGAAATGGGCGATGCGCTGACCGCACTGATCCACAGTGGACTCGTCGACGGCGACGACCTGATGCGCGAGTTCTTCGTGCACCGCTCGACCGCCACCGGCCTACTGTCCTTCACCGAGGTGACCGAGGCGCACCGGCGGGCCGCGGCCTTCCGGCGCTGGCGGGTGCGGTGCTGGCCGCAGCCCGCGGCAGGTGACGCCCACGACCTGGCCGAGGCCCGGCACCACCTGCTTTCCGCGGGTGAGGTGGCGCAGGCGGTCGAGGTGACGGGCGAGCTGTGCGCGACCCTGGAGGCGATGGGCGCGTGGGACGTGGAGGCGGGCGTCATCCACGACACGCTGCGGCTGTTGCCTGCCGGCGACCCGGCCCGCGGCCGCTTCGAAGGACAGCTGGGCATCATCGCGTACCGCCGCGGTGACGTCGCGGAGTCCGAACGCCTCATCCGCCTGGCCCCGGACCAGGCGGCCACCGCCTTCCAGCTGGGCCGCGTGGCTCAGGACCGCGGCGACTACGACGAGGCCGAGCGGCTGTACCGGTCGGCCGGGGACACCGCCCTGGTGAACCACCAACTGGCGATGCTGACCTACCTGCGGGGCGAGCCTGCCGAGGCGACGGCCGCGTTCGAGCGCAACATGGGCCGGTTCCCGGCGGACGAGGCGACGATCGCGGCATCCCACCACCAACTGGGCCTGCTGGCGCGGCTGCGTGGTGACTTCACGACGGCGCAGGCGCGGTACACCTCGGCCTTGGCGATGGCCGAGGCGCTGGGTGACCGCCAGGCGGTCGGCCGGGAGTTGCACCAGCTCGCAGAACTGGCCCAGCAGCGGGGCGACCTGCGGGCGGCCGCCCGGCAGTATCACCAGGCCCTGGACATCGCGGAGGAGCTCGGCGACGCGGCAGCGGTCACCGCGATCTGGCACCAGCTGGGGCTGCTGGCCGAGGCGGAGGGTGACCTGACCGAGGCGGAACGCCTGTACCGCCTGGCACTCGCGGACGCCGAACGCCTCGGCAACCGGCGTGACGCGGCCGTCGGGCACCACCAGCTCGGCAACGTCGCCCAACGCCGCGGCCACCTCGACGACGCGGAGACGCACCACATGCAGGCGTTGGAGCTGTACCAACAGCTCGCCGACCGCCCGGGCCAGGCGGCGACCTGGCACCAGCTGGGCATGCTGGCGTCCCAACGGGGCGACGCCACCCGCGCGGAGGAGCTGACCCGCAAGGGCATCGCCATGAACGCAGCGCTCGGCAACCCGGTGGACGAGGCGACCGGCTGGAGCCAGTTGGGCAACCTGGCCACCGCCCGCGCCGACCGGGATGCGGCGATCGCACACCACGAACGGGCCTTGGCATTGAGGCGGCACGCGGGCGCGCCGACCGCCTACGACGAGACCCGCCTGCGGGCGCTACGAGAGCAAGGGCAGCACCGGGAGGCTGCGGTCCTGCCGGATCAGGCGTGAGCGCTCCTCGAGGAATGCGGATCGGATGCTGTTGATGGCGGTCTGAGGTCGTACCGTTCGTTGTATGAGGCTCAGGCCGTATGCCGAAGAGGACCGCTGGCTGACCATGGAGCTCGAAGGCGATCCCGACGTCATGCAGCACCTGGGTGGTGCCGCGCCGGACGGGCGGGCCGACCGGGTGCACGAGCAGCGCCTCAGCAGCGGCGCCATGGACTGGTATCGCACCATCTTGGACGGCCCCGGCGATTCGCCTGCGGGCGTGGTGGCCGTGTTTCACAGCACCTGGGACGGCCGGAAGATAGCCGAGCTGGGAATCATGCTGCGGCCCGGGCTCGGGCAGCGGCACGGGCTCGGCGCCGGCGCGGTGCGGCTCATCATCGCCGAGGTGCGGGCCTCGAACCTGGTGCGGGAGATCCACGCGTTCATCGGGACCGGGAACAGAGCCGCGGCGGCGGTGGCGCGGCGGACCGGGTTCGTCAACACCGGTCCGTGTGATGTGGACTATGAAGGCGTCCCGATGCAGTCGGAGCATTGGCTCCTGGACCTGACCGAGACGACATCAAGGCCCGGAACTGTCACAGCACCGGGTCCTGGACCGGGCTGAGCACCGAGAAGCTGGCCTCCAGCCAGGTGAGGACGTCGGCGTACGGCAGCGGCCGGGTGAACAGATAGCCCTGGCCGTAGCCGCAGCCGAGGTCGGCCAGCAGGTCGCGATGGGCGGCGACTTCGATGCCTTCGGCAACCACGTCGAGGTCCAGCGTGTGCGCCAGCTGGACGATGCCGCTGACCAGGTCGTACTGCCGGCGTGAGGCCCCGATCGTGTCGACGAACGACTTGTCGAGCTTGAGCGCGTCAACAGGGACGCGGTGCAGGTAGGACAGCGACGAGTAGCCGGTGCCGAAGTCGTCGATGGAGATCCGCACGCCGGCGGCACGCAAGGCGGCCAGGTCGGCGTGGATGTGCTCGTCGTCGCCGAGCAACAGGCTCTCGGTGATCTCCACCGTGAGGGCGTTGGCGGGTAGCCGGGCCTGCGCCAGCTCGGTAAGGACACGCTGGACGAAGCCGGGTGAGCGGAACTGACGGACGGAGACGTTGACGCTCATCGTCTGGTCCTGCTGCGGGTACAGCTCGCGGAACTTGACTGCGGCGGCGATGGCGTTGCGCATCACCCAGTCCCCGAGCGGGACGATCAGGCCGCATTCCTCGGCGATCTCGATGAACTCCAGCGGTGGCACCAGGCCCAGCGACGGGTGCTGCCAACGCACCAGGGCTTCGCAGCCGTGCGGCCGGCCGCTTCGAAGGTCGACAATCGGCTGGTAGTGCAGGACGAACGCGTCGTCGGCGAGTGCCTGGTCGAGGTCAGCGCGCAACCGCATCCGGCGCATGGTGTCCGCGTGCATGGCGGACTCATAGCGGCGCCAGCGCTCGCCGGTACCCTTCGCGCTGTCCAGGGCAACGTCGGCCTCGCCGAGCAGTTGGGCAACGTCGGCCACGTCGGCGCCGAGCGCGATGCCGATACTCGGTTGGGCGCTGACCACGCTGCCGCCGACGACGAACGGTGGACGAAATTCGTCAACGATCCGCTGGGCGAGCTCCTCGATCCCAGCGACGTCCGCGGGGGCGATGAGCACGCCGAACTCGTCGGCGCCGAGCCGGGTCACGGTGGTCGGCCGCGGGCAGACGTCGACGAGGCGGCGGGCAAACGCCTGCAACAGCTCGTCGCCGACGTCCTGCCCCATGGTGTCGTTGACGGTCCGGAACCCGTCGATGTCGACGAGCAGCACGGCAACGGGATCGTCGCCGGCCAGGGCAATCTGGACGTGGTCCTGGAACCGCAGGCGATTGCCGAGGCCGGTGAGCGGGTCGAGGTACGCCCGGTCGAGCAGCTCACGTTCGAGGCGGCGACGTTCTGTGACGTCGTGCAGCGTCAGCACCCGCCCCGCTACGGTCGGTTCCGCGGTGAGGTCGCGCACGGTCACCTCGACCTCGGCGGTGCTGCCGTCCGGCCGGGAGATGATGTGCAGGCGTCCGGCGACGGCAGTCGGGTCGGCGAAGTCCGCCTGGTCATCGACGGTGGCCGGCCGGAGCAGCTCCGTGACAGGACGGCCGTTGATGATGGCGCCGAGCAGTGGCCGGGCCGACGGGCTGGCATACGTGACGCGGTCATCCTCGCCGACGATGAGGATCACGTCAGCGGCGTTCAGCACCAGGGTTCTGAAGTATGCCTCGCTGTCCCGCCGAGTGATCTCCCGGTTCAACACGATGTGGTCGATCATGCTGGCCGCCTGTCCGGCGAGGACGCGCCCTGACTCCTGCAGCGTGATCAGGGCACGCTCGTGGGCTGCCACCCACAGCTCGCCGAGGCGGACACCGCCGATCGACAGCGGACAGTGCAGCGCCAGCTCGAAGCCGTCCAGCTCGCGGGCCAGGCCGGCGTGACCGCCGGTCAACTGGGCAACGTACCGCATGCTCATCGATGCGTCCCGGTCTTCGGCAGCGGGCACGGCGCCCGGCGGGTGAACGACGAGGACGGTGCGGTGGGCGGTCCCGCTGCGCAGCAGGGCGCTGACCGCCCGCTTGACGACCCGTTCGACGGCGACCACATCGGTTGCCGACAGCAGCGCCTCGCAGGCCCGGCGCAGCTCCCGCTCGCGGGTCAGGGCGTGTCCGACGCTCCGGGCCGCGAGCCAGACCCGGCTCAGCGACAGTGCGACGAGTGCGGCCGAGCCGACGGAGATGACGAGGCCGTTGTGGACCGGCCCGGACAGCGCCTCGGCGAACAGGATGCCGGGCGCAACGAGCGAGGCGATGCCAAGTGCTGCCCGTCGGGGCTTGAGTTCGGTGGTGCCGATCACTCGTGGTTCCGTGAGCTGCACCATCGACGGGTGGAGCGCGGCGAGACCACCGGTGGCGAAGAAGAGGATCCAGCCGAGATCGACGAAACTGCCGAGGCCCCAATCGCCGTTGAGGCGACGCAGGCTGAAGACGACGTCGGAGACCAGCAGCACCGCTCCGGAGGTCAGCAGCAGCGCCACGCTCCAGCTGCGCCGCGCCGACAGTGCCATCCGCACCATGATCGAGAGCAGGAGCACGTCGCAGAGCGGATAGGCGATGGAGACGGCCTTCTGGGCGGCGTTCAGGCCGGGGTCGCCCAGGTAGGGGTCAATCAGGTACACCCAGGCGAGGAGACCAGCGCCGGCGGTGAAGATGAGCGAGTCGATGACGGTCACCCAGTCGCGGTTCACCGCGCCGGATCGGCTCAGCCGCAGCAAGCCGAGCAGCAGCAGCGGGAACGTGGCACCGAGCGACACTGCGTCGACGATCGAGGGGTACGCTGTGGACTGCAGCACGTCGGTCTGCACGACCGCGGTTGCCGTGCCGATCGCGAGCATGAGCGAGCCGGCAGCCCACAGCAACCAGGACAGACGGTGGCGGGGCCGGTGCCGGACGACGCCGAACATCATGGCGGCGAGAGTGCTCAGCACCAGCCCGGCAAAGCACAGCAGACCGGCCGCGGGCAGCAGGACGTAACCGACGGCGAGAGTCAGCGCACACAGCGCATATGCCCAAGTCACCCGCCTTGTCACGCCCGCTCCTTCGTCGCCCCGAGCTACTGTCTCCGCTGATCGCCAAGCGGGCAAGTACCGCCGCCCGCTTACTCATCGGCGCAGGACATCGCCGGGTGAAGGTTCCGGTTGATCTGGCAAGGTGCCGATATGGACTTTGTCTGGCTTGAGGTGACCACGCTGGCCGAACGGCCGGACCGACTGCCGCTGACCGCGCAGTTCGACGACCCGACAGTCGCCCAGTTCCTGTATCAGGATCCGGTCTCCGCCGCGCTGTTCCCCGAGCTGGTGGCGCAGCACCCGCAGTACACGCTGCTCGCCGTCGAGCGCGACACCGGCCGCGCCGCGGCGATGCTGTGCACCCTGCCGTTCACCGCCGGCGAGGCCCTGCCACCCGGCGGCTACGACGCGGTGCTGCTGGCCGCAGCCGCCGACACGCTCGCCGGACGGGCCGGGCCGGACGTGTCGGCGCTGTTCGCCACGGTACGTCCCGATCTCCGTGGCCGCGGCGTGTCCGCGCACCTGCTGGCGCTGGCCCGACGCAACACCGCGCGGCTCGGGCACACCGCGCTGCACGCGCCGGTCCGACCGACGCACAAGCATCTCCAGCCGTTGGTACCGCTGGAGGCCTACCTCACCCGGCGCCGCCCGGACGGCTCCGCCGAGGACCCCTGGCTGCGGGTGCACGAGCGGGCCGGCGGCCGCTTCGTCGCCGTGGCGCCGCACTCGATGACGATCACCGCGAGCCTGGACCGGTGGCGCGAGTGGACCGGACAACCGTTCGACGCGCCGGGGCCGGTCGTGGTCGACGGTGGCCTGGGGCCGGTGCTCTGCGATCCCGAGCGGGGCATTGCCACGTACATCGAGGCGAACGCCTGGTACCGGCACGACCTGTAGTGCCGGGATCCTGCGTACCGATCCGGTCGGACGGGTGGGTGGAGGCAGGCGCGGGATCAGAACCAGTGCAGGCAGTGCGGGTGCCGGTCGGCGTGGAAGAGGATGTCGGCGAGGGTGGCCGCGTCCGAGCGGTGGGCGCGGACATGTCCGGCACGGACGAGCGTGCTGGGCGCAGTGCCGCCGAGGTAGATCGAGCCGAGGTCGCTCACGTCCAGGGAGAGGTCGGGGTCCCGATCCGTAGGAACGCAGTCGGCCTTGCCGTCCCGGACGGTCAGCAGGTAGCGGTGGTGCTCGCCAAGGAACGGGTCGTCGACGTCGAGGACGAGTTCGCCGTCCGTGCACCAGCCGCGTGCGGTCAACGCCTGCGGTACGTCCAGCAGCCGCACCCAGAGCCAGTCGGAATCGCTGCTCACCTGGGCGGCACGGAAATCCGCCAGCTGCCAGCGCAGCGGGTGCCCGGGCGGGAAGTGCTTGAACGCGACCTGCGTGACGAGGTCGTGGCCGAGCAGGAATCCGATCAGGGCGGTGGAGACGGCGTCGTCGGTGGCGATGGTCTCGTCGACCGTCAACGTGCCGTCGCTGAGCGAGTAGCTGGCGTACCCGTCCGGGACGCCGTCGGCGTCGCGATGGACGGCGACGTAGCGCGGCGCCTGAGCGATCGGGGGTTGCCCCGCGCCGAGGGTCCACCAGCGGTGCGGCCGGGACAATGCGCCAGGCTGTGCACGGCGGTACCGGTCATAGACCGCTTCAAGGATCTCGCCGCACTCGGCACGCCGCATCACCTCGACCGAGCTGCTGTTCGAGCTGGTCCCCGAGTCGACCGCCGTGGCGTCTGCCCGTCCGTGCGCCCGCGGTGCAGCGAGGGCGCCCTGGTGGCGTGCCACCGTGATCCGTCCCGTGTAGGTCGCCGGTCCGTAGCCGAACCTGCGGTAGATCGGGGCTTCGGAGGCCAGCAGGACGGCGAGGAACTCCCCGCGTGCCCGCAGCTCGGTGAGCTGGTGCCGCATCATCGCGGTGAGCACGCCCTGGCGTCGGTGCGAGGGCAGGACGCCGACGACGCTGACACCAGCGGCCGGAGCGAGGATCTGGCCGGGCAGGGTGAGTTCGAACGAGTACGCGGCGGCGGTCCCGACGGGCCGCCCGTCCGCGGTCACGGCCAGCAGCCCGCGGTCCATCTCCAACGCCGACCACCAGACGCCGCCGCCATCCTCGTTCGGGGTATCCGGGTGGATCCCGAACGCAGCATGCATTGTGTTGACGAACACGTCGACGTCCTGGTCGGTCGTGGGACGGATTTCCATTGCTGCTGCTGCCTCCACTTGGATTCGGGCACCACGACTGGTGGTGTCCGGCCCACAATGCAGGGCTGACCCTTGGCCGGGTCAAGTGAATTTCGCAGGGCTCGGGGAGCCGGCCGGGCGTCAGCCGACGACGACCTGGTTCCGGCCGCCCTGCTTCGCCCGGTAGAGCGCCGCGTCGGCCCGGGCGAGCGCGTCCTCGACGATGCTGTCGGTGGCCTGCAACTGTGTGGCGCCGACGCTGACCGTGACCTCGAGCTGGCCGGTCCGGGTCGGGATCGGCGTGTCCGTGACGGTGCGCCGGAGCCGCTCGGCGAGGTGCGCCGCGTCGGCCGCGGTCGTCCCCGGCAGCAGCAGCACGAACTCCTCGCCGCCGTAGCGGCCCAGCAGGTCGTCGTGGCGCAGCACGCCGTGCAGGCGCGTGGCGACCCCCTTGATGACATCGTCGCCGACGGCGTGGCCGTGGGCGTCGTTGACCCGCTTGAAGTGATCGATGTCCACCATGATCGCCGCGGTCGGCTCGTCGCCGCGGACGGCCGCGGTGAACCGCGCCGCGCTCAGCTCGAAGAACGTCCGCCGGTTGTGCAGGCCGGTCAGTGGGTCGGTGCTGGCCAGCCGCTGCACCTGGCGGTACAGCACCGCGTTGTCGTAGGCGACCATGCCCTGCTCGGCGAGGGCGTTCGCGACGCGGAGCTGCCCGTCGTCGTACCGGTCGGCGGCGGAGACCAGCAGCAGCAGGCCGACCCGCCGTTCCCGGCTGGTCAACGGGATCGCCAGCCAGGCCCGCGCCGCCGGCAGCAGGGCGACGACCGGCGCGTCGGGGCCGTCCACCACACCGAAGCGGGGTGAGTCGATCGTGTCCAGCAGGCCGGCCAACGCAGGTGGGGTGACGGCGGTCGCGTCCTGGCCGTCGGTACTGCGCAATGAGCCGTCGTCGTGCAGGATCGCGCCGAGGTCCGCACCGATCGCCCGGACCAGGGTGGCGAGCAGCCGGACCGTCACCGTGTCAGGGTCGAGCGTCTTGCTGACCTCGGCCATCGAGGTTCGCATAACGTCTGCCAGGTCGCTGCGGCGCTCGGCCGCGCGGACGGTCACCTCCAGCTGAGCCGCCTGCGCGGTCACCATCGACGCGGCGATCTGGTTGGTGATCGTGGTGAGGATGTCGACGTCGTCGGCGGTGAACACCCCCTTCGCCACCCGGCTGTCCAGGTAGACGGCGCCGAGCAGCTCACCCTGCAACTGCAGCGGCGCCACCATGACGCTGCGCAGCTTGTGCGCGACGACGCTCTGCGAACCGAGTGCCACTCCCTGCTCGCCGCTGGTGATGACGACCGCCTCGCCGCTCTGCCGCACCTGCTCGACGAAGGTCGAGCCGTAGCCGGTGAGCTCGTCGAGGTCGGTACGGTGTGCGCTGCGGCCCAGGCTGGGAACGAGCTGGCCGGTGTCGGTGCCGGTGTCGGGCACGAAGAGGATCGCGCGCTCCGCGGCGAAGATGCCGATCGTCTCGTCGAGCGCGACCCGGGCGACCTGGTCCGGGTCGAGGACGGTCGCCGCGGCGACGCTGATCTGCTGCAGCGCCGCCAACCGCCGCTCGGTCATCCCGACGAGCGGGCCGTTGGACCGGCCGATCCGGGTGGTCCGGTTGACCTGGCCGGAGCTGCCGGCCTCGACGAAGCGGAACTCGGCTCGCAGGTCGCGGGCGTGCTGCTCCAGGCCGTGCCGCACGGCCAGGCGCAGCGCCTGCTCGGCCTGCCGGTCGCCCTCGGCCCGGTGGCCCAGCAGGTGCATGGTGCGTGCCCGGATGGTGGCGACCTCGCAGCCGAGCAGCGGCAGGTCGAGCGGCTGGCCGAGCAGGTCGGCACGGGCGAGCCGGCGCAGGGCGCCCTGCCCATCGCCGGTGAGCCGCAGATACTCCGCGTGGGCGGCGTGGCAGTAGGCGCGCAGGGCCGGCCCGCTGGCGGCCCGGTTGAGTGCCCGCAACGCCTGCCGGGCCGCCGCCATGCGGTGTGGTCGCTGCTCCGGCGTCGCCGCCCGCAGCGCCGCCAGTTGACCGCGCGCCAGGTCCAGCCACAGCTGGCGTTGGGTGACCCACACCTGCCGCGGGGTCAGCCTGCACCGCCGGACCTCGTCGGCGACGGCCTGGAAGTCCGTGCCGGGGCCGGTGAGCCGCACGGCGGCGTGTGCGGCCGCCAGGAGCATGTTGATGCGTTGCGACGGGTCGTCGCGCGCCGCCGCGACACAGGCGCGCAGCTCCGCGAGCCGCTCCTCGGTCAGGTCGTGCTGTCCGGCGCAGGCCGCGACCAGGACGCCGAGCGTCGCGACCGGGTTGCCGGGCATCGCCACAGCCGAGTCCATCCGGGCCCTTGCCCGTTCGTACCAGGTCGCCGCCTCTGCGGCGTACCCCCGGAACATCAGGATCGCGCCGAGGCAGGCCACGGCGAACTGATACTGGCCGAGGTCCAGCCAACGGCCGTGCTCCTGCATCACCGTGCGGAGCGCCGCGCCGGAGGTCGCTCCGATCTGGTGGACCCCGTCGACGGTCATGGCCTCGGTCCACGCCACGTGTGCGATGAGCCCCGGGTCGCCGGTGGTCCGCGCCACCGCGTCCGCCCGGTCGAAGCAGCGCCGGGCCAGCCGGCGCGGACCGCCGTAGCTGGCGAACATCCCATAGCCGGCCTGCAGCCGGACGTACTCCGGCCCGGGACCGAGCCGGTTCACCGCGTACGACGAGCGGAAGTGCAGGCAGAGGAAGAGCAGCTTCCTCATGCCCACGCCCGCGGAGATCGCGCCGGTGCTGAGCAGCGCCGCCTGGGTCTGGAAGCGGTCCCGATCCGCCCCTGTGGCCGCGGCCGCCGGATCTCGTCGCAGGCGGCGCCCGGCCACGAGCCCCGCCAGCAGCAGCCAGATCGTGGACACGATCAGCAGCAGCGGGTTGGTGGGCAGGCGGTGTCCCGCTTCGGCCAGGGCTCGCCGGACGGTGCTGACCGCATCCGCCGCCGCGAAGTCATGCTGTTGCGCCTCGGCGACGAGGCCGAGCAATTCGGCCCGGCGGACCGGGTCGGGCTCACCCGCGCACGCCGCCTCCAGGCTCAGCCGTGCCGCGCCGAGCCGGCCGACCCGCAGCTGGGCCAGGCCGACCGTCCGGTGATACGTACTGTCGAGCGGGAAGCCACCACGCCGGGCCGCGTCACCGGCAAGGTCGAGATAGTCCAGGGCCCGGCCGGGCGCCTGCTCATGCATCGCCGTGCGGGCGGCGGCGAGGCACGCCCGATACATCTGCTCCGGCCGCTCGTCGCGCTCGCCGTCGGCGTAATGCGCTGCGATCAGGTACGCCTGCGCCGGCCCGGCCGGCTCCCCGTGATCGAGCGCCACCGCGACGCGCTGGTGCAGTGCACGGATCGTCGCCGGACGCTCATCGGCGAGGATCGCCTCGCAGACCCGCACGTGCAGGAAGGCGTAGGCGCCGACCCGCGGCGGCGCCGGGCCGCTCGTGCCGGTGTCGCGCTCCAGGATGCCCAGGGCGAGCGCCTCCTCGACCGCGGTCACCGCCTCGGCCACGCCGACCCCGCAGACCTCGGCGAGCAACTCGGCGCGGAACGGCCCGCCCACCACGGCGGCGGCGACCAGAAGCCGGCGGCTCGCCCCGGGCAGCGTCTCGACCCGGGCGACGATCAGGTCCAGCACGTCGGCGGGCAACGCAAGCCGGTCGAGGGCCCGTTCGTCGAGCAGCCAGCTACCCCAGTACGGCCGGATGACGCACGCGTCGAGCATCGCGCGCAGGTACTCCAGGACGGCGAACGGGTTGCCGTCGCTGCGCACGGTCAACTGCCTGCCGAGCTGCGCGTCCACGGCGGCACCGCCGAGCTGGCCGGAGGCGAGCTCGGCGACCTGCGGCTCGTCCAAGGGCCCCAGCCGGATCCGGAGCTCGGGTGCGGCGCCGCCGCTGAACGCCGCCGCGAGCAGCCCGGCGCCGTCGACGCCGTCGGCACCGTCGACGCCGTCCGACTCGGACAGCTCCGCGGTGAGCACCAGCAGCGGCGTGGTCCGCAGAGCCGGTGCCAGCTCACGCAGCAGCCGCGCGGTGCCGGTGTCGAGCCATTGCGCGTTGTCCACGTGCAGCAGCAGGCCACCCTCGCCGCGCGCGAGGTCGCCCAGGAAGGCGGTGACCGCCGTCCCCAGCTGTTCCTGACGGTCCTCGTCGTTGAGCGCCGGGGCCCGCAGCACCTCGGCCAGCGCCGGGCAGAGCAGCTGCAGGATGGACGCACCCGCTCCCGCCGCCGTCCGCAGCCGCTGGACGGCCTCGTCACGGTCGCCGGTCGAGAGCCGGTCCAGGTCGCGGACATGACGGTCCAGTGCGGCCCGGACCGGCGCCAGTGGCGCCGCCCCCGCGACACACACGAGGTCGAGCACCGGATGACCGGCGGCGCGGATCCGGTCGGTCAACTCGCCGGCGAGCCGGCTCTTCCCGCTGCCCGACCGGCCGGTCAGCCGGACCACCCCACCGTGGCCCTGCCGTGCCTGCTTCCACCGCGACTCCAGCCGCGCCAGCTCCGCCTGCCGGCCGACGAGTGGCCGGCGGGCCGAACGGGCCGGCACCCCGGCATCCAACGGCGACGCGGACAACGCGCGCAGATCCTGGGCGAGGCTCTCCCCGTCCTGGTAGCGGTCGTCGGGGTCCTTCGCCAGCAGCCGGGCGACCACGGCGGCCAGCTCGACCGGTACCCCCGAACGCAGCGTCGACACGTCCGGCGGGACCGCGACTGCGTGCAGCCGGATCAGCTCCCCGAGGTCGTCGGCGTCGAACGGGCGGGTGCCGGTGAGACACTCGAAGAGCACCACACCCAGGGAATACAGGTCAGCGCGGCCGTCGACGGTGCGACTGAGCATGCCGGTCTGCTCCGGCGCGGAGTACGCGAACGTGCCGGCGGTCTCGTCCTGCGCAGCGCGCTGGCTGTGCACCGCGAGCCCGAAGTCGACCAGCTTCGGTTGATCACCGGCGACCACCATGATGTTCTGCGGTTTGACATCGCGGTGCACGACCCCGACCCGGTGCGCCGCGGCGAGCGCGCCGGCCAGGTCGACGGCGAGCCGGATGGCCCGCGCCACCGGCAGCGGACCGGCGTCCAGGATCTCCGTCAGCGAGCGCCCCTCCAGCAACTCCATGACCAGGTAGGGCATGCCGTCGACGGCACCCACCTCGTAGACCCGCCCGACGCAGGGATCATCCACGCAGGCCAGCAGGCCGGCCTCACGACGGATCGCCGCAGCCGCGTCCTCCTGCCCGGGAAGGTCACTGCGCAGCATCTTGAGGGCATAGTCACCGCCGTCGCGCCGGGCACGGAAGACGATCGCGTGGGCGCCTCGACCGATCTCATCGAGGATCTCCAGCCCGTCGACGGCCGCCGCTCGGGTCGAGCTGCCGGCCATCGCCACCTCCGTGCCCCCGCCGCCGGTGTACGGCGCCACCTCGCGTGCCCTGGTGCCGTTCTGTCCTGTCGGCAGTCCTCAGCCCGATCTGAGCCGAAACGCCTCGCGCCGGCGAAGCTCCCTCGTCCGGGCGGGTGGCGGCGATGCAGGAGGGGGTGTGCGGGCCGCCGGTTCCTGCCCGCGGACGAGCCCGCAACACCTCCACTTCGACTGCACCCGTATCGGGCGCACCTCCGGCAGCCACAGCCGCACACCGTGCACCACGAACACCGGCAGCACCGAGCGGACCGGGGCGCCGAGGCGGACCCGCCCGATCAGGCGGCGAGCGCCACCGGCACCGGCTGCAGGTCGAGCCGCACGGCCGCGCCCGGCGTCAGCTCGGCCAGCCGGGCGCTGGAGACCTGCGCGGTGACCAGCACGTCGCCCGGCATGGCGACGGTGACCCGGCTCGTGGGTCCGAGGAAGCTCGCCGCGAGGATCCGGCCGGTGCCCTCCGCATCGGCGACCACGTCGACGGACTCGGGGCGCACGAGCGCGGTCACCGGCGCGGACCGGTCGGCCGGCGCAGCGGCCGGATCGATCAGCGGCAGCGCGACGCCGAGCACCTCGACGGTGCCGGCGGAGAGGCGGCCCGGCAGGCGGTTGCTCAACCCGACGAAGTTGGCCACGAAGGCGGACGCGGGTCGCTGGTACACCTCGGCCGGCGGGGCCAGTTGCTCCAGCCGGCCGTCGCGCATGACGCCGACCCGGTCACCGAGCGCCAGCGCCTCCTCCTGGTCGTGGGTGACGAACAGCGTCGTGGTGCCGACCTCGATCTGGATGCGGCGGATCTCGTCGCGGAGCTGGACGCGCACCTTCGCGTCGAGCGCTGACAGCGGCTCGTCGAGCAGCAGCACCTGCGGGCGGATCGCCAGGGCGCGGGCCAGCGCCACGCGCTGCTGCTGGCCGCCGGACAGCTGATGCGGATACCGGTCGGCGTGGGTACTGATGCCGACCAGCTCCAGCATCTCGGCGGCGGTGCGGCGGCGCTCGGCGGCCGGTCGGCCGCGCAGCTGCAGGCCGAACTCGACGTTCTGCAGCGCGGTCAGGTGCGGGAAGAGGCTGTACGCCTGGAAGACCATGCCCATGTCCCGCCGGTTGGCCGGCAGCATCGTGATGTCCTTGCCGCCGACCAGCACCGAGCCGGAGTCCGCGTCCTCCAGCCCGGCCAGCACCCGCAGCGCGGTGGTCTTGCCGCAGCCCGACGGTCCGAGCAGCGCGATCAGTTCGCCCGGCACGAGGTCGAGGTCGAGTCCGTCGAGCGCCTGCACGCCGCCGAACCGCCGGCGCAGTCCGACCAGCCGCACCGCGACGCTCCGCTCCCCGCTCACGACGTCGCCACTGGGGCGGCGGGCTCACTGCTGGTACTCACGGTCGGCTCCTTTGAACGGTTGCGTCGCCGGCCTCTGACGGCGCCGGCGAATGACAGCAGGAACAGCAGCACGAAGGCCAGGATCAGCGCGGCGAGGGAGACCGCGACCGACATGGTCGCGCTGCTCTTGCCGAGCAGTTCGATCGCGACCTGCAGGTTGGTGCGGCTGAGCAGGGACGCGAGAGTGAACTCGCCGAGCACCAGCGCGACGGACAGGAACGCGGCGGACAGCACCGCGGACTGGATGTTGGGCAGCACCACCCGCCAGATCACGGTGGCCCAGCCCGCGCCGAGGGAACGGGCCGCCTCAGCGAGCGTGCGCACGTCGATCGCCGACAGCCCGGCGTCGATGGCCCGGTAGGCGTACGGGAGCACGAGGACGGTGTAGGCGAAGGTCAGCGTCAGCGACGAGCCGCCCAGGAAGTACGTCACCCAGGCGTACACCGGTGCCAGCCCGACGACCAGCACGATCGCCGGGATGGTCAGCGGCAGCAGGCACAGGAACTCGATCGTGCGGCGCAGCCGGGGCAGTCGCAGGCGCACCCAGATCACGGTGGGGACCAGGAGCACCAGCATCAGCACCGTGGTCAGCAGGGCGAGGCCGAATGAGGTCGTGATGCCGGCCGACAGGTCGGGGTAGGTCTCGCTCAGGCGCGGCCAGTCGACGAGCAGCCGCCACGTGTCGAACGACACCTTGCCTCCGGCGCCGCGGGTGGTGAACTCCAGCATGGCCAGCAGCGGCAGCGCGAAGAACAGCCCGAGCAGCCCGACGACGACCCATCGGAAGAGCCGCTGCCGCCGGGCGCGACGGCGGCGCAGGCCGCCGCGCCGGGCCGGAGCGTCCACCCGGGTCAGCCCAGCCATCGCGAGGTCCTCCGTTGCAGCAGCGCGTAGAGCCACATCACGATCGCGACGACCACGATCATGCCCAGGGCCATCGCCTTGCCGAGGTTGGCCCGTCCGAGGACCACCTCGCTGGTGATCGTCCCTCGGATCTGCAGCGGCACGATGGGGTTGCCCTGGCTGACCAGCGCCGCCGCGGTGGCGTACGCCGAGAACGCGTTGGCGAACAGCAGCAGGGTCGAGCCGAGGAACGCCGGTGCCAGCAGCGGCACCGCCACCCGGCGCCAGTACTGCCACGTCGAGCCGCCCAGGCTCTCGGTGGCCTCACGCCACTGTGGACGGATGCCGTCCAGGGCCGGCAGGAACACGATGACCATGAGCGGGATCTGGAAGTAGGTGTACACGAGGATCAGGCCGGGCAGCTCGAACAGCCAGACGCCGCCGGCGTAGATGTCGGCGCCGAGATGGTCGCGCAGGAACACCGTGACGAAGCCGCTGAGCCCGATCGTGGCGATGAAGGCGAAGGCGAGGGTGACCCCGCCGAACTGCGCCAGCACCCCGGCGGCCGAGGTGACCACGCGGCGCAGCAGCCCGCCCGGCTTCGCCGTGACGAGCGCGTAGGCGAGCAGCGCGCCGAGCACCGCACCGAGCAGGGCGGTGGCGGCCGACAGCACGATGCTGCGCACGAACGCGTCGACGATGTACCCGTCGGTCAGCGCTGCCAGGTTGTCCAGCGTCGGGCGGTTGTCGTCACCGGCGAACGCACCGATCGCCACGACGAGGGTGGGGATCGCGAGGAACACGGCGACGAACGCGAGGAACGGCACGACGCCGAACAGATCCAGGCCGCGGCGCAGGCCTCGCCGGCCGCGGGCTCGGACCCCGGGCGCAGGCGCCGCGGGGTCCGAGCGTTGTTGGACGGTGCTCATGCCGACGGTCAGCTGACCGTCTTGGCCCAGTTGGCGGCCAGGTAGTCCTTGGCCTTCTGGGTCTGCGCATCGGTGAGGAACACCGGGGAACCGGTGACGGGCGGCAGCGCCGCGTACGCCGACTTGTCCAGCGTTCCTGCCTTGTCCATCGCGTCGGCGCGCACGGGGCGCGCGCCGCCCTTCAGCCAGAGGTTCTGGCCGGCGTCGGAGTACAGGAACTCCTGCCACAGCCGGGCCGCGGCCGGGTGCGGCGCGTCCTTGCTGATGGCCTGCACGTAGTACGAGCCCACCACGGCGTTGGCCGGCACGACCGTCTTCCAGTCGAGCTTGCCCTTGAGCTTCGTGCCCTGCGCGACGTTGAGGTAGTCCCAGTCGATGACGACCGGGGTCTGACCGGACTCGATCGTGGCCGGCGTCGGGTCGACGGGCAGGAAGTTGCCCGCCTTCTTGAGCTGGCCGAAGAAGTCGACGCCCTTGGCGATGTCGTCGGCGGAGCCGCCGTTGCCCAGGGCCGTCATGGCGACACCGCTGAAGGCGGCGCCGGCCTGCGTCGGGTCGCCGTTGAGTGCGACCTTGCCCTTGAACTCCGGCTTGAGCAGGTCGGCGACCGAGGCCGGCGCGGGCACCTTGCCCGCGTCGTAGCCGATCGACATGTAGCCGCCGTAGTCGTTGATCCAGGCGCCGCCGGCCTCCTTGAGCGCGTCGGGCACCTCGGCCCAGGTGGCGACCTTGTACGGGGCGAACATCGCCACGTTCGCCAGCGCCACGGCGCCACCGAGGTCGAACACGTCCGGCGCGTTGCCCTGGCCCTTCAGCCGGGTCGCGGCGTTGATCTCATCCTGGCTGGAGGCGTCCGGCTGCGCGGAGTTGACCTTGAGGCCGTACTTTGCCTCGAACGCCTTGATGATCTCGCCGTAGTTGGCCCAGTCCGGCGGCAGCGCGATGACGTTGAGCTGGCCTTCCTTCTTCGCGGCCGCGACGAGCTGGTCCATTCCGCCCAGGTCGGCGGCGCTGGCCGCCGTCGCCGCGTTGCTCGACGACGCCGGGCTCTCCTTCTCCGGCGGCGAACACGCAGCGACGGAGATGGCCAGGAGCGAGGTCGCCACGAGTGCGCCCGCGCGGGCAAATCGGGTGTGCATAGAAGCCTCCTTCAAGCGGCCGGGCATGGAGCCGCCCGGCCGGACGTGATCATTGCCCATCCGGGCGGGACAATCGGTAACCATCGGATGGCCTGTGGATGACGATCATGATTGCGGCCTGTCCGTGACCCTGTGCTGGTAGAACTCGACCTCGGCGGGCGTGAGCGGGGTGTTACCGAGGATGAGGTCGGCGCTCTTCTCGGCGAGCATCATCACCGGTGCGTAGATGTTGCCGTTGGTGACGTACGGCATGACCGAGGCGTCGACCACGCGCAGGCCGTCGACGCCGTGCACCCTCAGGCTCGACGGGTCGACGACCGCCGACTCGTCGGTGCCCATCCGGCACGAGCACGACGGGTGCAGCGCCGTCTCCGCCTCCCGGCCGACCCAGTCCAGGATCTGCTCGTCGGTCTGCACGCCGGGGCCGGGCGACAGCTCTCCCCCGTCGTACCTGCGCAGCGCCGGCTGTCCGAGGATGTGCCGCGACACGCGGATCGCCTCGACCCATTCCCGCCGGTCCTTCTCGGTGGACAGATAGTTGAAGCGCAGCGCCGGCGGCACCCGCGGATCGGTGCTCGTGATCTTGACCGAGCCCACGGCGTCGGAGTACATCGGGCCGACGTGCACCTGGTAGCCGTGGCCGCCGGCCGGGGCGGAGCCGTCGTAGCGCACCGCCAGCGGCAGGAAATGGAACATGAGGTTCGGGTAGGCGACCTCCTCGTTGCCACGGACGAACCCGCCGCCCTCGAAGTGGTTCGTGGCGCCGGGGCCCGCACGCAGGAACAGCCAGCGGAAGCCGATCCACGGGTAGCGCCACCGTTGCAGGTTCGGCTGCATCGAGACGGGAGAAGTGCAGGCGTGCTGGATGTAGACCTCCAGGTGGTCCTGGAGGTTCTCGCCGACGCCCGGCACGTGCGCGACCGCGTCGATGCCCAGCGCGGCCAGCTCCGCGGCGTTGCCGACGCCGGACAGCTGCAGCAGCTGCGGGGAGTTGATGGCGCCGCCGCAGAGGATGACCTCGCCGGCGCGGACCTGCCGGACCGTGCCGCCGCGGCGGTACTCGACGCCGACGGCGCGGGTGCCCTCGAACAGCACCCGCGTCACGAACGCCCGCGTCCGCACCCGCAGGTTCGGCCGGCGCATCACCGGGTGCAGGTAGGCGCGCGCCGCCGAGAGCCGCCGTCCACGGTGGACGTTGCGGTCGAACGGCGCGAACCCTTCCTGCCGGTAGCCGTTGACGTCGTCGGTGAGCGGATAGCCGGCCTCCTGCGCGGCGGCGAAGAAGGCCTGGAACAGCGGGTTGCCGGCCGGTCCGCGCTCCAGCACCAGCGGGCCGTCGTGGCCCCGGAACGCGTCGTCCGGCTCGGCGGCCAGGCACGTCTCGAGCCGCCGGAAGTAGGGCAGGCAGTGCGCGTAGTCCCAGGCGGCCATGCCCGGGGCGGCGGCCCACCGCGCGTAGTCCAGCGGGTTGCCGCGCTGGAAGATCATGCCGTTGATGCTGCTCGATCCGCCGAGTACCTTGCCGCGGGCGTGGTAGATCCGGCGCCCGTGCAGCCGCGGCTCCGGCTCCGAGGAGTACCGCCAGTCGTAGAACCGGCTGCCGATCGGGAACGTCAGCGCCGCCGGCATGTGGACGAACACGTCCCACGGGTAGTCGGACCGGCCGGCCTCCAGGACCAGCACCCGGTGCGCGGGGTCGGCGGAGAGCCGGTTGGCCAGCACGCTGCCGGCCGATCCGCCGCCCACGATGACGAAGTCGACGTCGGTCATCGCGCGTCCGGCTTCGTGCTGACCTTCGTCGTGATCCAGGCGTGGAAGTCGCCGATGTGATGCTCGTTGGGGACCAGCACGCCGCCCCGCGCGTACATGCGGGAGCTCATCGCCGGCTGGCACCGCTCGCATGCCTCGAAGTCCTGCAGGTTGACGCGGTGGAACAGCTCGACGGAGCGCTCGATGTCCTTGCCGGACCCCACCACGTCGGGCAGGTACAGCCAGTCGCATTCCACGATCGTGTGGTCGGCGGCCAGCGGGAACATCCGGTGCAGGATCACGTGGTCGGGCACCAGGTTGAGGAACACCTGCGGCCGGATGGTGGCCGCGTAGTAGCGGCGGTCCTGCTCCGGCGCGATGCCCGGGATACGGTCCAGCCCGGGCGAGCCGTCGACCGTGAACCCCTCGATGTCGGCGCCGAACTGCGCGCCGTGCCCGACGAAGTACTGCGCCGCGTAGCCGTCGGCGAACTCGGGGAGCACCTCGACCAGTTCCGGGTGGATGGTCGCGCAGTGGTAGCACTCCATGAAGTTCTCGACGATGAGCTTCCAGTTCGCCTTGACGTCGTAGACGATCCGGCGGCCGAGGGCCAGCTGCTCGATGCCGTACCGCTCGATGGCGGCCGGGTCGCCGAGGCGCTCGGTCACCGCGCCGATGACCTGCTCCTCGAACGACGGTGGCGCGTCGGCGAGGCACAGCCACACGTATCCGAGCCATTCACGGACGTGGACCGGCACCAGGCCGTAGGCGTCGCGGTCGATGTCGGTCATCTTCGTCAGGTTCGGGGCCGCGATCAGCCGGCCGCCGAGGTCGTAGGTCCACGCATGGTAGTAGCACCGGAACGCCCGCTGCACCGTGCCGCTCGGCTCCGTGCACAGCCGGGCGCCACGGTGCCGGCAGACGTTGAAGTACGCCCGCACGGACTGGTCGCGGGCCCGGGTGACCAGGATGCTCTCGCGACCGACCTGGACGGTCCGGAACGCACCCGGCGCGGCCACCTCGTCGGATCTGGCCGCGCAGAACCATATCGCCTCGAAGATGCGCTCCTGCTCCTGGGCGAACACCTGCGGGTCGGTGTACGCGTTGCCCGGCAGCGTGGCGATGAGACTGGGTGGCAGGCTGAGGGTCACGGCGCCTCCAAGGGGAGTGGGGCAGCGAGCCGGCGTCGCCAACGGGAGAAGGCCGGCGTGCGGTTCATGCCGAGGACGGCGACCGGGCGTCCTGCGCGCCGGTACACCGCCAGGAAGCTGCGGCCGGCCACGTCGCCGTCCTCGATGCTGATGTCGTCGCCGACGAGCGCGTGCCCGGCGAACTGGATGCGGGCGCCGTACTGGTCGGACCAGAAGTACGCGGGCGCCGGGGCGGGTGGTGCCGCGCCGAGCAGCGTTGCCGCGGCCGTCCTGGCCCGCTCGCGCGCCGAGGTCCAGTGTTCGATGCGGTGGTGGACGCCCAGGTCCGGGTCGTACCAGCTGGCGCAGTCGCCGACCGCCACGATGCCGGGCGCGCCGGTCGCGCCGTGTGCGTCGCAGCGCACGCCTCCCTCGACGGTCAGGCCGGAGCCGGCCAGCCAGTCGACCGCCGGGCGGCTGCCGACGCCGACGACCACCACGTCGGCGAGTAGGTGCCGGCCGTCGCGCAGGCCCACACCCTCGACGCGCCCGGCGTCGCCGACGGTGACGCGGTCCACGCCGGCGCCGCAGATCAGCGTCGTCCCGTGCTCGGCGTGCAGGGCCGCGACCGCCGCGCCCATCGCGACGCCGAGCGGGCCGGCGAGGGGGGTCGGCAGCGCCTCCACCACGGTGACGTCCACGCCCATCGCGTGGGCGGTCGAGGCGACCTCGGCGCCGATGAAGCCGGCACCGACGATGACGAGGCGGCGCGCCGAGGCCAGGTCGGCGCGCAATGCCCGGGCGTCCTCCAGGGTCCGCAGCGTGTGCACGCCCGGCGGCCGCCCGGTCCGGGTGTGGCCCGGTAGTTCGCGCGCGACGGCGCCGGTCGCCAGGACGATGCCGTCGGCGCGCAGCGTGGCGCCGTCGTCGAGGCGGACGGTGCGCGACGCCGGGTCGAGTCCGGTCGCGGCCCGCCCGAGCAGCCAGCGCGCCGAAAGGTCCTCGCCGCCGGCCTCCAGGGTCAGGTCCTGCTCGGTGTACTGCCCGGCCAGGAACTCCTTGGACAGCGGCGGCCGGTCGTAGGGGCGGTGCGCCTCGGCGCCGGCGAGCACGAGCTCGCCGTCGAAGCCGTGCGCACGCAGGGCGCGGGCGGTGCTCAGGCCCGCCAGGGAGGCGCCGACGATGACGATGCGCTTCATGGCGCGCTCACCGACGGTGTCACGTAGACGGTGCCCTCGACGACGTCGACCCGGTGGGTGCGCACCGGCCGTTTCGCCGGCGGCGCGTCGACCTGGCCGGTGCGCAGGTCGAACCGCGAGGCGTGCAGCGGGCACTCGACCTCGCACCCCTCCAGCCAGCCGTCGGCGAGGGACGCGTCCTGGTGGGTGCACGTGTCGTCGATCGCGTACACGTCGCCGTCCTCCGTGCGGAACACCGCGATCGGCGGGTCGACGTCGAGCCGCCGGGCCTCGCCGGGCGCCAGCGCTGCGAGGGCGCACACCGCGATCATGCCGGTACCCCCGCCGCCGTCACGTATTCGACCATCGCGTCGAGCAGCCAGCGGGCCAGGTAGTCGGCGAACGAGGCGCGCACGAACACGTGGTAGCGGTCCGGTCCGGGCCGGTGCAGCACGATCTGTGCCTTGGCCAGGTTGGTCTGCGCGCACGCGCCGACGACGAACGCTCCCGGGTGCAGGTCCAGTGAGCAGCCGTGGGCGAGCACGTCGCGCGCCCGCGGTCCGGCGAGTTGCAGCACCGTACGCGCTGCGGAAACATCCACGACGGAGCTGTGTTCGTCGCGCGGCAACGGTTCCAGCGGCTCGCCGGGGTCACCGACCAGCAGGTGCCAGTCCGGGCCGAGCCGCAGCAGGGTGCCAGACCCGGCGAGAACGGCGCCGCGCACCTCGAACTGTTGCAGGAATGCGAGTTCCGTCAGGTGCACCGTCGCCGCGCTACCGGTCGCGGCCAGTTCGCCCGCGAGATGCGCGAGCGGGCTGCGGCGCGGATGGAGTCCACTGTGGACGTCAGCCGTCACGGCGTGCGCCCTCCTTGTCGTAGAACACCGGCTCGACCACGACGACCGGATGGGCCTGCCCGTCCGACACCGCGAACAGGGTCTCGCCGCGCCGGTCGAGCCCGCCGGCGAGCAGGCCGAGCGCGAACGACCGGCCCAGCGCGGCGCTGCGGTAGCTGGAGGTAACGTGCCCGAGCATCGCCGCCGGTATCGGTGGCGGTATGCCCGCCACCAGTTGTGCGCCCTCGGCGATGACGGTGTCCGGGTCGGCCGGGAGCAGCCCGACGAGCTGCTTGCGGCCGGCGCGGGCGGTGTCGGCGCGCTGGAACGAACGCTCGCCGATGAAGTGCTTCGCCTTCGACACCGCCCAGCCGAGGCCCGCGTCGGCCGGGGTGACGGTGCCGTCGGTGTCCTGCCCGACGATGATGAACCCCTTCTCAGCGCGCAGGACGTGCATCGCCTCGGTGCCGTACGGGGTGATGCCGTGCGGCGCGCCGGCCGCGTGCACCGCCTCCCACAGCGCGAGGCCGTGCCACGCCGGCACGTTGATCTCGTAGCTGAGCTCGCCGGTGAAGCTGATCCGGAAGATCCTCGCCGGGAGGCCACCGTCCGCGGTCCGCAGCGTCGCTTCCCGCACCGTCATGAACGGGAACGCCTCGGCCGAGACGTCGAGGTCGGGTGCGAGGACCCGCACGACGTCGCGTGCGCGCGGCCCGACGACCGCCACCGCCGCCCACTGGTCGGTGACCGAGGTGGGGTGCACGCGCAGGTCCGGCCACTCGGTCTGCAACCACTCGTCGAGCCAGTCGAGCACCGCGGCCGCGTTGCCGGTGGTGGTGGTCAGGTGGTACCGGTCCGCGGTGAGCCGGGCGGTCACCCCGTCGTCGAAGATCATCCCGTCCGGCCGGCACATCACGCCGTACCGGCAGTGGCCGACGGCGAGCGAGGAGAACGTGTTGGTGTAGATCCGATCCAGCAGTACTCCGACGTCGGGGCCCTGCAGGTCGATCTTCCCGAGCGTGCTGACGTCCATCATCGCCACGCCCTCGCGGGCGGCGCGGCACTCGCGCAGCACCGCGGCGTCGAGGTCCTCGCCGGGCCGCGGGTAACTCCAGGGGCGCTTCCATTGCCCGACGTCCTCGAAGACCGCACCGTTGGCCTCGTGCCAGTCGTGGATGGGGGTACGGCGCACCGGGTCGAGCAGCTGGCCGCGGTCCCGGCCGGCGAGCAGCGCGAACGAGATCGGCGTGGCCGGTGGCCGGTACGTGGTGGTGCCGAGCTCGCCGACCGGCCGGCCAAGGGTCGCGGCCAGCACGCCGGCTCCCGACACGCCCGAGGTCCGGCCCTGGTCGGCGCCGGTGCCGATGGTGGTGTACCGCTTGACGTGCTCGCTGGAGCGCATCCCCGCGCCGACAGCCCGGCGCAGGTCACGCAGGGTCGCGTCGCGGTGCGCGTCGACGAACACCTGGTCCTCCTGCCCGGGTCCCGGCTCGACCAGCCACAGCGTGGCCGGGCCGGTACCTGACGCCACCGGCCTCGCCCGCGGGCGCGGCGTCTCGTGGCCGGCGGCCTCGCCCTCGGCGATCGCCTCGGCGAGGTCGAACGTGCCGTTGGCCGCGCCGACCGGGCGGTGCCCGTCAACGGCCGTGCCGGGCACGAACGCCGCCACGTCGTCGGACCAGGAGGTGCGCCCGCCGGCCTGGCTGTACAGGTGCAGGTTGGGGTTCCAGCCGCCGGACACCGCGAGCAGGTCGCACTCGATCCGCCGCGCCGGGCCGAACGGCGAGCCGTGCGCGTCGATGGGTGCCACGTGTGCGGCGGTGAGCACGCCGCCCGCGTCGCCGTCCGTGCCGGTGACGCCGTGCCCGGTCCAGACCGGCACTCCCCTGCCCCGCAGCGCCTCGATGAGCGGCCCGTGCGCGCCGGCGCGCATTACGGGCGCCAGCACTGTTCGGTGCGCGTGTAGTCGTAGCAGTATTAGCAGGCGAGATGCGGCGCGCGCACGGCGGT